>QRVH01000016.1 GCA_003458705.1 Eubacterium sp. AF22-9
CCTTTCTATTTTCTTACTCCATAACTAATTGCATCTACTGGACAAGCATTTTTTCATAAATTATTCCTCCTTTATTTTTTTCACAATAGCATTTTATAGCTACTTTTAATATCATTCTACACACCTTTTATGAAACGTTGATGAAATATAATTTTTTATTTTTCCTACACTTTGAATTATACAGGAAGCCAGTCTGTAATTTGGTGGTATCTTTGCCAATCTTGACAGTAATACCCATAATTCTGTTAGCCACGGTCGATACCTCCTTCCGTAAAAATGGGCATAAAAAACAGATTTCTCCAGGCATGAAAAAAGCACCAACCATTTCTGATTGATGCTTTCAAATTATTTTGTTTTTGTAAATCTTTTTAATTGCGTATCCACATCTCTTCCACCGTACATAACACGAATAATCGTAACCACTTGTGTATCATCATCCGGAATATATAGAACAAGATAAAATACATGCTTCAAGCCTATCAAGCTGACCACTTGCATTTTCTGGTGTCTGCAGTTCAAAAGCAATGTATTCGAAGATTCCACGAAGGTCTATCTCGGCCTGATCTGAAATCACGATATCATAAATCAGATATTGTAATCCTTGCGGATATCAGTAAAAACAGATCTTGCTGATCTAGTATGACCAGACTGCATTGAATATCTGTATATATATAATAACGGGTTATGCACTTAAAATGATTAAAAGATTCCTCATTTTTTCTTTTTTGCCCATCATAGCCACTGCGATACCCGCCTTCAAAATGTGCTAAAGCCTTATCCCTTTTGCATAGATTTATCCACTTTGTCAAGGTGGCTATGTAAACAGTACCAGAGAACGCAAAAAAGCCGCCTACTCTTAAAATCAATAAGAATAAGCCGCTTTGTAATCTGCCTTAGACATATTCAATTTTATATTGGAAAGCAGGTGAAAGGACAAATCTGCAAAAAGGGACAAAATAAGCGTACCACTATTTCTAATGATACGCCTATCCTCTTCTTCGAATATATGCTTTATATGTTCACTTATATTTGATTTACTGCATTGATATAATTCAGTAAGCTGCTGTTGTGTCAGCCATACTGTATCATCTTCTATTTTAACTTCTATATTTGTCTGCCCATTATCTGTCTGGTATATGAGAATTTCCCCATATTCACCTGTTCCAATTTTGTCCGCCATATCACCGCTCCAATCCATTACTTCTTAGTTATAAAATGTGAACGCATGCGTTCACTATTGTCCCAACAAGATTTTATTATTAGCCCAACCGCTGTTCAACCAAAACTTTTTCCATTATACAGTGCAAAATAAAAAAGACTCCACTCACTACGAATCTCCTATAAAATTCAAAAGCTTTTGTATACTCAGCATATCAGATTCATATAGATTGCTCAATTGAACAGTGTTTAAGTTCATTACATATTACTTGCTATCCCTGATACCTTATTCTTTCAACCAGCGTTTCCTTTTTCAGATTACTGCTTAAAACGCAGGAAAGTACAATCTGCAACAGACCGACCAAAAAAATCATAATAAAAATTGGTACGATTGGAACATGATAGATATTCATTCCAAATATTCCATTATGTTTTGCATAGGAAAAAAGTGCATAGCCGAGCGGCAGACCAATGATCAAAGCTACGCATATGGTACCAACCGTAAAAATCAGTCCCTGTAACTGCAAGCATAAATTTAATTGTTTATTTGTCATACCCACAGCCTGTAATATACCATATTCCTGCTTTTTTGTCGTAATATTCATGATCATGGTATTCGCCATATTCATAAACCCGATGAGTCCTACAATAGCCATAAACAGATAACAGCCAAGCTTCATCATGCTGCTTGCAAATTCTGCAGATTGTAACTGTGCATGATAAGTATCCATTTTTATATGCGAAGTATTAGAAATCAAAGTATTCAGACTTTGTTCTACAGATGCCACATCTTTTTTATCACAGTCCACCCACAGATAGCCATAGGCTGTTCCTCTCGGATTCATGGAACGATATACACCTTCCGGAATGACAAGATAAGTGTCCGCACTTACAAAAGATCCTGCAATCTTTCCCTGATAAGTATAGGTTCCACTTCCATTCTCAAAGTCAAATGCAATAGATTCACCCGGAGCATATCCATCTTGTTCCATCCACGTTGACCAGCCAAAGAAAATATCACCATTCTTTACCGCCTGATCATAGTCCATAGAGCCAATATCCCCATCTTGGCGCATAAAATCAAAATCCTTTTTACTCACAATAGCACCCGGAAATCTTGTTCCGTTCAGATTTACAGAGACAATCTCTCTCGTCATGACATCTGTTACTCCCGGAATGCTTTTGATTTCTTCAATCAGCGAATCATTCAATGGATCATCCGTCAGAATCGTATCCAGATTATTCTCCGGATATCTTTCATCATACTCAGCAGAATAGTCAAGCTGCAGTTCAAATTGTCCATGATTAACGGAAAGACGTGCTTCATGCTCCGTGTCAATATTTCCCACATAATTAGAGATAATCACAAACAATACGCAAGAAAAACCCATTGTGAGGATAGTACCAATAGTTCTTTTGGGATTACCCGTTACATTTGCCATTGCCATAGAAAACACGGTGACATTTTTTCTGCCAATTCGCTTTCCCTTTTTTTGTGTTTCTGCATTTTCTAAATACCGTGTTGCTTCGATAGGTGAAATCTGTGAAACAATTTTCATTGGTTTACGCAGTGCCAAAGCAACGGTAAGAAATGATACGAAAATACATAAAAGCATAACAGGCAGGGAAAACAGAGGCACCTGCTGATTTTGAACTCCCATAGAGCCAGTTTGGGTTGATACAAGGTTTCCCTGTTCTACCAGCCAGTTAAAACCGCATTTTGCAATCAGAAAGCCAAAAAGCAATCCAACTGGTATTGAAAAAAATGTCAAAAAAATGCCCTCTCTGAAGATCAGTTGTTTCATCTGCTTTTTTGTCGCTCCCAGAGCCTTGATTTTTCCATACTCCTGTATCTTGTTGGCAATACCGACCTGAAAAATATTATAAATGACCACAACAGAGAAAAGTACAATTGCAAGAATCAAAATTCCACATACCGCAATCATTTCATAACTCGGCTGCAAGACCCATTGCAAATAGAGATCATTGACTATAACGTTTTTTTCTTCGATCCCACAAGCTGCTGCAATCTGCTTTATAACCGAATCAATATTATTCATAGATACATTTGCAGAATCATTTAAAGTAAAATAAATATTATACTGTCTGTCATTCTCTGCGACGTGCTCATCATAAAACTCCTGTGACCCGAAAGCAACATAAGATGCCTCGATGGTATACTCATCCCGATCATATAGGATTCCGCTGACAACAAATTCTTCCGGCTTATATTCTGACTGCATCCCTGCGCGGTAATCCAGTGTAACCGTATCTCCGACCTTAACATCATCATATCCCATTTCACTAAAAAATGCTCTTCCTGCGGCAATTTCCTGCGTTCCCCCCGGATACTTTCCTTCCTTTAACTCATATTCCCTATTATAGGGAAGCATTTTTCTTGCAGTCTCATCCATGCAGACAAACCCGCCTTTTTCATTGCCTTTTATGATGCCTTCGGTGCACATAGTGCCTGTAGCATCTATTTCCGCACGGCGGTTTACTTCTTTTAACTGCGATCCGTCTGCTGCGACAAACAAACCATAATTGCTTCCATATGAGCCTGCCGCCTGACTTTTCTGTAAACGGATCATTCCATTTCCCACAGTACTGATAATCATAAGCAGCATCGTAGTCAGACATATGGACATCATAATCAGAATACTTCTTGTCTTGTTCTTTTTATCATTGCTATATGCAATCCTGCTTATTGTCTTCATCTGAAATCCACCACCTGTCCATCCTCAATTACCAGAATACGGTCAGCGACCTGTGCAATTTCGTCATCATGGGTAATCATTACAATTGTCTGTCCATATTTTTTTGCTGTCATCTTAAGCAGGGCGATTACCTCATCACTGGTCTTAGAATCAAGATTTCCTGTCGGCTCATCTGCAAATATAATTTCCGGACGATTCACCAGTGCTCTTGCAATTGCTACCCTCTGCTGCTGTCCTCCGGATAACTGATTTGGCAGATTATAAATCCGGTTTTCAATCCCCAGAGTTGCAATGATATCATTTACATACGCTTCATCCACTTTTCTTCCATCCAGCCCCAGTGGCAGTACAATATTTTCCCAGACATTAACAGATGAAACCAGATTAAATGCCTGAAAAACAAATCCGATTTTTCTTCTGCGGAAAACAGCAAGGGCATCTTCCTTCATTCTGTATAAATCTTTCCCGGCTAAAGTAACACTGCCTTTTGTAGGGGTGTCAAGCCCTCCAAGCATATGAAGTAATGTACTTTTACCGGAACCTGACTTTCCGACAATTGCGACAAATTCTCCCTGCTCAATCTGAATGTCCACCTGATTGACCGCTTTGACCTGATTCTCACCCGCGCCATAAAATTTACAAAGCTGCTTGGTTTCTAATATCACACTCATATGTTGCCTCCTTTTTAATTCTGTAAAGTGTACTTTTTCAACCTACATCCAAATTGTATCAGGATAATCTTTCATTTCACTTTCAAAAAACGAGCAGAAATCTTACAGAATTGTAAGATTTCTGCCCACTTAAAATTTAACAAACATATGGTAATTGAATCACAAACGTGCTTCCTTTTTTCTTTTTGCCGGAGGTTACCATGATTGTACCTCCGTGTTTTTCGATAATTTCTCTCGATAGAAAAAGTCCGATTCCTGTACCACTCTTTTCCATGACCTCCCTGGAACTTCCTCTGTAAAATCGTTGAAAAATTTTGTGATACTCATTCTGCGGAATACCAATTCCCTGATCCTCAATTTCCATTCTTACAAAATCGTTTCTTTTTTGTAACCGGATAAATATTTTTGAACCATCCGGGCTGTACTTGATTGCATTATCCAGAACGTTGATTACAGCTTCACCAAGCCATCTTTTATCCTGCATAACCATGCATGTTTCCAGCTCTTTTGCATAGTCAAAAACGAATTCAATTTCTTTTTCATCCGCTTTAGGATAAGTGCGGTTCACAGCAGATATGACAGTATCCATAAGCGGAAGTTTTTTCTTATTAATCTGAATCAGTCCAGTTTCCATCTTGGATATTTCAAGAAGCGACTGCAATAATGTCTCCAGTCCATCCAGAGCACTCCGACAACGGATACGAAACTCCTCCTGTTCTGTGGCACTTAAGTCATTCTGCATCAGCACACTAAAACATGTATCCAAAGCTGCAACCGGTGTCTTTAACTGGTGAGAGATATCAGAAACCATTTCTTTCGTGCTCTCTTTTTCTTCCCGTGCTTCTTCCTTTAGCAACTGAATATGATGTCCGATTGCTTCAAGCTGGTCATTCAATTTTTCCAGTTCTGCTGGATTTTCCGTTTTCAGTAAAGCATCAAATTTATTTTCACGGAATCTGATCAGTATTTCTTCCAACTGGTCTAAAATTTTCTGATGACACGAATCTTCTTTTTTCTTCCAATAAAGTAAAAAAGTCAAAAGAAGCACGCATATCACAGTGCTTACAGCACCGGTCACCATAACCTGATGCCGGAATTGCGAATAAAATGCATTCCCTTTATTTCCCCAGTATCCATATTGCTCCAATAATCGCCTTCCCTGTTCGTTGGTTTCAATATCCTCATCCTTAAGCAATTCCGAAACAGCATCCAGCCCGGAAAATTCTTCCTTTGCAGCAATGTCTGTCATAAGATTCATTTTATATTTATAATCTTCATAAAACACATACGTGGTAAAGCAATTTAATATTGCAAACAATACTATGACAGGCACTACCAAGGAGAGCACTACTGTGATCTTCTTGCGATATCTCTTTGTCACTGCCTTACCTCCTGATTCCATATATACCCAAGACCTCTGATATTCTTTATATAGACCGGTGCAGCCGGATTGTCTTCAATTTTCTCACGGAGTCTTCTGATATTGACAGCGATTGTATTTTCATCCACAAAATCCCCTTCCAGATCAAACACATTTTCCAATATTTGTGTTCTTGAAAGAATCTGTTTCGGATTCTGAAGAAAAAAAGTCAGCATTTTTAACTCTGTTTTTGTCAGACTGATTTCACGACTCTTTATCAGGACTTTCATTTCTCCTGCGATAAATACGATATCTCCCGAAATCATCTTTCCAGCTTCCGTTTTCTCCTGTCTGCGGCGGAAATGTGCTTCTATTTTCAAAAGAAGTACCGAAAGACTAAACGGCTTTGTAATATAATCATCTGCCCCTGCTTCATATCCCATAACCTGATCCATCTCCTGATCTAGTGCTGTAAGGCAGATAATGTATGTATTATAATTGCATCTCATCCACCTTACAAATTCCAGTCCATTCCCATCCGGAAGATTCACATCACAAATGGTAACATCCACATTATTATCACTTGCAATTCTTTTCGCTTTTTTCACTGATTCTGCTGAAAAAACCTCATATCCGGATTTTTCCAGTGAGAATGTAATTCCACGATTTAAATTTTCATCATCTTCAACACGAGTATACCTGGCATAGCATATGCACCTCTCTTTATTAACTATTCATCTTAAAATGCTTCAATGCCTCCACAATTGCGCTCTCTTTATCTCATCATATGTTGCCTTAGTCTCTGCAGATGTTATATCCACATTATCAAGTTCAATCGTGACATTAATATAATCATCCGGCTTTTATTTCAGTTGGGACAAAAGAACAACTGTCTCAAGTGTCGGAAACTTTTCCAAGGTAACAGTATGCTCATCAGACTGCTCTTTATCCAAAGAAATACCATCAACTCGAACTACTTCCTTGCCATCTCTAAGAATCGGTACTGGAAATTGAAACTTGATATTCCTAATCCAATTACCATCTTCTCGTCTTTCTGGAAATATATCAATACGCTCAATAAATGCCTGCATAAACTGTTTCTTTTCAGCATCCGTACATTCTGCATATAATTCATTAAATGCGTTCAAAAAGCCGTATATGCTGTCCGCATCAATCTGATTTTTCTTAAGTTCATATACCTGAGACTTCAAATCTGCGATTGCCTCTTCCACTTCATCTATTTTATCATATTGGGTATCTAATCGTCTCTGTAAATCTGAAATTTTTTTATCGTAATGAATATCTGTAACATCCAGATTATCCATCTGCTGTTCAAGACGTGTTTTAATTATCTCTGCCTGATGGTGATTTGCGTTTAATACAGATAACTGCTTTTCCAGATCAGAAGTATCAACTGTTGCCCCGATTCTGTCTTGAATGGCATCCTTGAATTTTCCTTCCCTAGTCATTGCCGTAATCAATTTTGCAAGCACATCATCAATTTGAGACTGTTCAATGTTACATCGAAAAGTACATTTATGTCCTGTGGCATTTACTGTATTCTTGCAATAGTAGTAATATCTGGTTTTCTTATCTTTCCGACCTGCTTTTGCAATGTTGCCATACATTCCTTTTCCACTACATGCATTTCATTACGTGTTCCTGTTTTCTTTTCGGTGCGCCTGCGTCCGTATGCTATCTTCCCCATATACACCGGGTTATCAATAATCTTTTTGAGAAAATAATCATCATATGCTTCACTTTTATCGCCCTGCTTAAAACAAAAGTATTCGGAAAAAGACAAGGGAAGCACATGAACTTCATCTCCTCTTCCCTCAAACTCAGTCAATATATCTTTAGATAAGAAAGTATATCCATTTTATATAAAATATGCAATCATATCATTTAATTTTTTTGCCGTATGAGGCATTTTTATAAACCATGTAAATTTTTCTTTCAACCTTAAAGATATCTACAGCCTCACCACCCTGTCAAACCTCTCAACTCCAGTCATTCTATGTGACACCATAATAACCGTTTTATCCTTCATCAAAGAATCCAGTACCTTAAGAAATACATTTTCACTGTGCGTATCAAGCGCTGAAGATGGCTCGTCCATCAGAATAACAGGTGAATCCTTAAGCATTGCCCTCGCAATCGCTATCCGCTGGCGCTGACCACCTGACAGATTCATTCCACCGGCGGTCAGCCTTGTGTCATATCCATCAGGTAGTTCACTGATAAATTCATCTGCATATGCCTGTTTTGCCGCTCTGACAATCATATCCATATCCGGACTGCCTGCTTTATTCCACCCATATTCAATATTCTCCCGAATCGTACCCTCAAACAGATAACTTTCCTGCGGTACATAAGTAATCATATTCCTCAACTGCATTAAAGAATACTCATTCAACTCCCTGCCATATAATCTGACACTGCCGCTTTGGGCAGGATAGAACCTCTGTAATAGTTTTAAAAATGTGCTTTTACCACAGCCTGATTCTCCTGCCAGCATAATTTTTTCACCATTCTTAACCTTGAGTCCCTCATAATAAAGCTGCGTGTTTTCATTATACGAAAAATGCAATTTATAAAACTCTATAACCACATCACATTTATCATACAAATCCTCCGTACCAACCTGTGTCTGCGTATTCCACCCCACACATTCTTCCTGCTCCAACTCAAGGAAATCAAACACATGCCCTGCACGCACAACCGATGTGGTAAATACCGCCAGTGAACTTCCAAACCGCTGCATAGCTGAACTCATACTCATCTGCAATGTGACTACAGCCATAACTATTCCGAAATTCAGCTTTCCATCTGCTACAAGCAGTGCGCCCACAATAATTGTGCCAAAGCTTCCAATAATCCCCAATAAAAATGCTGCCATCTCAAGTGACGCTTCCATCCTTACCCTCGACCTTTCTGCCTGTGCTGATTCTCCATTTTCTTTGTAAAAATGTTTCAACACAATTGAAGCTCCTGAATTCATTTTTAATGTAACAAAACCTGATATAATATCACTGAATAATGTTGCCAGTCTGGCAGATTTATTCTGTACATTTTTCGCATGCTTCTTAATAGAATTGTTTATCCTGATGGACACAAATGCAGTAAGCACACTGATTATCAGCGCAATGAATGTCAGAATCGGACTGTAAAAAAACATTGTAACAACTGACGAAATAACAAGCACAAGCTTTCCTGAAACCCAGTATACATGTGAAAACCATGCAGTTTTTAAAGAATCAGCGTCCATATTAAGAGTTCTCATCGCTTCCGCACTGTGTGTATCATCATAAAATTTCATGTTCATATCCAGCAACTTCGCAAATAGTCTTAACTTCAGCTCATAAACCATTCTTCTTACAAGATGAATATGAAAATACCGCAGATATGGAAAAAGACATTTACATATGACAATAATTATACAAACAATTACTGCTGTCCTAAACATCTGCATATCCTGAAATTCAATCGCATTAATCGTCTGTTTGGTGACATAAGAATACAGAACCTGCAAAGCTGACTCGGTAATTAATGTGATAATCAGAATCAGCCAGTAGTGGAATCTGTATTTCCCAATATATTGCAAGAATCTTCTGGTATCTTTCATACTCTGTCCCTCATTTCCTTGTTAATAAATTCGTCATACATATGCGCATATCTTCCATGCATGGACATCAGTTCAGAATGTGTCCCCTGTTCCACAATTTCTCCCCTGTCCAGCACATAGATTCTGTCATAATCTCGGATTGTATTTAATCTGTGTGCAACCGTAATTACGGTACGGTCTTTGGAAATTTCATCAATTGTTTTACAGATATTAATTTCAGTCTGGTAATCCAATGCTGATGTCGGTTCATCAAACAGAAGAAGCTCTGCGTCTTTCACTATTGCGCGTGCGATTGAAATTCTCTGTCTCTGACCGCCTGAAAGATTTCCCCCGTTCTCCGTCAAGACAGTTTCAATCCCTTCAGGAAGTTGTTTTATAAATGTTTCACAGCCTGCCATACCCAAAGCTCTTACAATATCATCATGCGAAGCCTGCGGATTTCCAACTCTTACATTATCTGCAACAGACAGCGGAAAAAGTGTAGTCTCCTGTGAAACCAGTGCAATCTTGTCTGTAGCAAACTGTCTTGAAATCAGCTTTAAAATAGTACTCTTTCCACTCCCGCTTTCTCCCACAAACGCAATTCTTTCATCAGGCTTCACGCTAAAACTTACATTATGTAAAACATTTTCATCTTCATATGCAAATGACACATTTTCAAAGCTGATTAGCAAATTGCCTTCTTTTTCAACACATTTTCCTTCATAATCAGTCTTTTCAGGCTGGATTTCAATTATTTCAAACACTCTCGATACTGACACCAGTGCTGTCTGAAAACGCACAACCAACTGATATGTGTATGACAATGGGTCAATCAGTTTCTTAATTATGCTCATATATGCGATTAACACGCCAATTGTAATTACATTTCTGAATACAAATACACCTCCGACACATATTGCAAGTGCCAGCGGAATCTCCTGAATTGCCCTTGAAAGCGGTTCAAGATTATACTGTGCCAGATCAGTTTTATCAGATGTCACAAATGTTTTGTAAAGTGCTTTTTCATACCGGTTCATCATACATTTCTGAAGATTGTATGATTTGACAACTTCTGCTCCTGCAAATGCTTCTTCTATATTATTGTTAGTCTGCCCCAGCTCCCTTGCATACTGGTGCTGGCGCAATTTTATTGGTTTTAAAAGCTTTATATTGATTGGAACTATAATTGCAAGTGGCATCAGACATATTGCCGCCAATGGCGGATTCATTAAAAATAAATATACTGAATATACAATCGTAATAACCGGCACATATAAACAATCCTTGAAATATCTCGACATGAACCCTGCCAATCCCTCAATATCCTCAGTAATGCGCTCCATCATGTCACCATAATTACATTTATTGATGTATTCAGGTGATGCCTTCATCAGCGCATTTACCGCATCATTTCTAAGATTCTGCAGCAAACCTGCTCCAATAAAGCCAGTCATCGCAACAACCATGTAATTAGACACAATTCCTGCGCATATTACAATCAGCATTTTAATTACAATAAAATGAATCGTCTGCTTAAGCGTACCACCGGCAATTTGGTCTATTATCAGCTTTAAAATATCAATAATCATTACCGTAGACACAGACGCCGTCACACTTGATACTGCGGCAAGTGTAATCTGTATCCAATACTTTTTGCTGTACTTTAATAATTTTCCCATATAGACATTTTCCACTCCCTTATATATACTATATGCAAGTATAACTTGTGTAAAATGTGCTAACAATGGCATTTATACAGCGGATTTTTATACTATTTGCAATCCATATTTGCAGATAGTGTATAATTAATTATTAAAACATTTACAGAAATGAGGGATAACATGCCACAGACGGACAGACATAAAAAGAGAGAGATTCCAATTGAATTTGATTTCTATAATACATTAGATAAGCTTCCTGTAGAAAAGAGATGTACTATCATTATGATTTCGTGTGGCAGTACAACTATCAAGATAAATGAACATTTTCAGACTGTGAATGCTCCTGCTGTGCTTTGCATTTCACAATATGATAAGTTTCAATGTATAGAAAAGACACATTTAAGCGCCAAGGCGTTTCATTTTGACCCTTGGTATATTAAAGCATGCCTTAGATTTGAAAATCTTGATGACAACATCAGTATTGATGAGAAATATGTTTATGAAAGAAATATGCTTTACATGTTTACCAGACATTCTGGAAATTTTCAGGGAATATTTCATTTAACACCACAGCAGTATATTCACATTAATGAATTAATGCTGATGATTGGTGCTGAAACCTATGCGCAGAGTGACGATTACTGGACCTGCCGCATAAGGAGAATGCTGCGTCAGACGATAAACTGCATATATGATATCTATGTCGACCAGCGCAAATTAAAATTCTACGAATTGTCTGAAAATACTAACCCAGTAACAATATGTACAGACTATATTCATGCCAATTACCAGAATGATATTACCTTAATTTCCCTGTGCGAACTCGTTCACCTTAACCGCACCACATTGAACCAGCGCTTTAAACAGCAGCTAAACTGCACCTGCATAGAATATCTGCTGCACTACCGCTTAAAGATTGCGCAGGAGCTGCTATCCAATACCAACCTTAAAATCGAAGAAATCTCCAGTCAATGTGGCTTCAAATACGGCTCGTACTTTAACCGCCAGTTCACGAAATGCTTAGGTATTTCACCGTCTGAATTTCGCAAGAACCCAACTGGATATAGTTCGTTTGAAGGTGGGAAGGTGCGGAAATTGTGAGTGGTATGTTATTTTTGATTGTATAAAGTTGTAGAACATTTGTTTGTTTTATGCTATAATAGTTATAAATAACTAAGCCCTACATAAAAAAAGAAATCTTATAATAACAACTCGATATAGGAGGTCCGATTATATGAATAAATCAAGCATTATTATGTACACAACCGAAGATGGATTAACAAAGATAGAAACTACCTTTGATGAAGATACTGTATGGCTTTCTTTAGACCAGATGGCAGAACTGTTTCAGAGAGACAAATCAACCATTTCCAGACACATAAAAAATATATTTCAAGAGGGAGAATTAGTTCAATCATCAACTGTTGCAAAATTTGCAACAGTTCAAACCGAAGGAACACGTACTGTAGAAAGAAATATTGATTATTATAACCTTGATGTCATTATCTCTGTCGGATACCGTGTAAAATCTCTTCGTGGAACACAATTTCGTATATGGGCTATGGGAATTTTAAAAGAATATATGAAAAAAGGATTTGCCCTAGATGATGACAGACTCAAACGATTAGGTGTTGGAAACTACTTTGATGAATTGCTTGCCCGTATCAGAGATATCCGTTCCTCTGAGAAAGTTTTCTGGCGAAAAGTACTGGAAATCTATGCAACCAGCATAGACTATGATCCTCGTGCAGAAAGTTCTATTCTCTTCTTTAAGCAGGTACAGAATAAAATGCACTGGGCCGCTCACAAACATACTGCTGCGGAAGTTATCTTTGAACGTGCAGATGCGGAAAAAGAAAATATGGGACTCACCTCATGGGAACATGATGAAATTCATCGTTCAGATGTTGAAATTGCTAAAAATTATCTTACTGAGCAAGAGCTGGATGCTCTTAATAAGATTGTTACTGCATACCTTGATATTGCAGAAGTACACGCCCTTAACCAGGAGCCTATGTATATGAAAGACTGGCTTGAAACCATAGACGATTACCTCAAAATGACACGCCGAAATATTCTTTCCAGCAGCGGTCATATCAGCCATAAACAAGCCATTGAAAAAGCTCATGCAGAATATAATAAATACAAGAATCGTCTTGAAGATAAGCTCTCTCCTGTTGAGAAGGATTTTATTAAAAGTATTGGCGTATTGGAACATATAATGGACAAGTCAAAATAAATTGTGAGTAAATGTTAGTAAATACAATCTTCTATGATAAATAATCAGGCTGAATACTCCTGTGTGAGCATTCAGCCTTGTCCTAACTATTCAATATAAAAACTAATTTGCGATGCATATATCAGATGAAGTTCCATGCATTGACTCCTTTTTTATATTTGTTAAATAACCTTTTAATCAGTAGCAGTTATTCGAATTTTTCGAATAACTCTATTTAATCCTGTCTCACTTCTAACCGCCTCGAATTGCACACGGTTAAAATCCTGATTATAAAGTTCATTTCAGCTTTTGTCTTGGTAATCTCCGCTATAATTTTCCTTGCCTCCTGAAGAATCTCTCTGTCATCTGCGTGCTCATTATTCACATTAAATCCGACTGCAATAATCATTTGAAGATTATAATGCTTGGTATCACGTGTTACCTGACGGGAACCTCCGTTTGAACTATCCGGAAATTCCGGATAGTTGAATCTTCCTCAAGTTCTGAATCTAAATAAATCTTTTTAATGTGTTCATTTACTGTACGAACATCCGCACCATCAGTTATGTCGCTCTACCATAGTCATTCCACTTTCATAACCAGCAACAAAATCATTGTAAATTGCCAATCAGTATTAATCTTTTTTGCAAGCTATGTCTTTCTATAGACTCTCTGCAAGGTTTAAAACCGTCGGCAATGTTTTACACATTTCCTCTGTGTTATAACCAGCCAGGGCTAGATAATTCAACGCCTGTGAACATTCTGTAGCAGAGAAAGCTGTCTCCGAACCCATCTTTTTGCAAGCTCTGAAAGCTTATCACTTCCTTTAGGGCAGTCTGTAATTTGGTGGTATCTCCGCCAATCTCAACAGTAATACCCATAATTCTATTAGCCACGGCCGATACATCCTTCCGTAAAAATAGGCATAAAAAAAACAGATTTCTCCAGGCATGAAAAAAGCACCAACCATTTCTGATTGATGCTTTCAAATTATTTTGTTTTTGTAAATCTGTTTAATTGCGTATTCACATCTCGTCCACCATACATAACACGGATAATCGTAACCACTTGTGTATCATCATCCGGAATATACAGAACAAGATAATTGTCTACTGGCGCTACGCGTAGCCCTCGACTTTTCCATGGTTCCAATTCATATTGTCGATATCTCTTCGGCATATGATCAAGATCCATAATACATGCTTCAAGCCTATCAAGCTGACCACTTGCATTTTCTGGTGCCTGCAGTTCAAAAGCAATGTATTCGAAGATTCCACGAAGGTCTATCTCGGCCTGATCTGAAATCACGATATCATAAATCATAAATTGTAATCCTTGCGGATATCAGCAAAAACAGATTTTGCTGATCTAGTATGACCAGCCTGCATATCTGCATATCCTTTCTCTAGTTCTGCATTCATCTGTGCTTCTGATAATGCACTAACATCTACAGGACGAGCGGATGGCATTTTCACTTCAAAAGGAAGTCCTCTTTGAAGAATAATTTGTTTGTAAAACATATTTATTGCATTGGATGCAGGAATTCCTAATGCTGCTAAGATTCCTTCTGCCTGTTCTTTTACATCAGGCTCAATGCGTGCGTATAAATTTGCTGATTTTGTTGCCATAGTAAACACTCCTTTAGAATTTTTTCTAACTATATTATATCCGTTTGTCCTGACAAAAGCAATACAAAATCAGCATTTTACAAATTGTTCATACTCTAAAATCTACCGGTTCATTAAAATTTGTCGAAGTCCTCCTGAGTCGCCACTTCCTTATATCCTTTATAATCATCGTTGCTGTTTTCAGCATACATATCATCCACAAGACCAATGGTAAGCAAATCCAGGTCTCGGATACTAATCCCCAGCTGTACGCAACGAAGCAAAAATAAAGGTGTTGTCATCGGGTGATCTGTTGGACGAAGTTTTTTTAGCACTAACATCCGTCTGAACGTTTAGCCCCCAGAGTTCAATAAGCTGTGGAAGAACCTGATAGATGGAAAATGTATTAAATCCATCCAACCACTCTTCCGCTGTATCTGGGATATTTGCATCTGCATGCTTGGCCATCACATACGCAATGTTCTCGAACATTTCAAGAGAAAATGTATCAAGTGTGGATGCATCTTCCACATTCTTACCGATTGCCTTTTCCAAAGCAGACAAATCTTTATAAATGTCTCTCTGAAATTTGATTCTATAAATTCTAGGGATTGCGGCAGAGGCCTTAAAAAGGACCTCTTTACCGTCAATCTCGATTTTCTTTGTCATTCCCATGATTACTTACCTCTTACTTTCCGGATGTCGAAGTGGACACTGCTGCTCATGCACTAGAGAAATGGTCTGTTTTCAAATTCTACAATAAACGTGATGTTGAAGTCGAAATGGGCATCAAAGATAAACTTCACAAATTTCCGGTGCCAGACTTCGTATGGGAAGAGTATCACCTGGACCAGGAAATCAATGATCGCGGTATTCTTGTGGATCTTCAGATGGTAGAAAACGCTATCACCTTTGACGAACGTTCCAAAGCCACTATCGCAGATGAGATGCGCGGCCTTACTGATATCGATAATCCAAACAGTGTGTCACAGATGAAGTCCTGGTTAGCTGATCAGGGGATTGAAGCAGAATCACTTGGTAAGAAGGCCATTGCTGAAATGATCAAAGATGCTACGGAAGATTTAGCACAGGTCCTCTCCCTTCGTCAGCAACTTGCAAAGAGCTCTGTCAAAAAATATCAGGCCATGCAAAATGCTGCGTGCAACGATCATCGTACTAGAGGTATGTTCCAATTCTACGGTGCTAATCGTACCAGTCGCTGGGCAGGCCGCTTGATCCAGTTACAGAACCTTCCTCAAAACCACATGGATGATCTGGACTCTGCAAGAGAACTTGTCCGCATTGGCGATTATGATTCCTTGTCTATGTTATATGATGATATCCCAGATACCCTTTCCCAACTTATCCGAACTGCCTTCATTGCAAAACCTAGATACAAATTCTATGTAGCTGATTTTAGTGCAATCGAAGCTCGTGTCATTGCTCACTTGGCCGGAGAATCATGGCGTGCAGATGTATTCAAAAATGGTGGTGACATTTACTGTGCGAGTGCCAGTCAGATGTTCCATGTACCAGTTGAAAAGCATGGTATCAATGGCCACCTTCGTCAAAAAGGTAAGATCGCAGAACTGGCTCTTGGCTATGGCGGCAGTGTCGGCGCACTAAAGGCAATGGGAGCCCTGGAAACGGGGCTTACCGAAGATGAACTACAGCCACTGGTAGACTCCTGGAGGCAGTCCAATCCTAATATTGTAGCTCTTTGGTGGAACTTCGATACTGCCATCAAAAACGCAATTAAGATGCACTGCCTCACACGGTTTCAAGTTCACCTGGCGCAGTGGCATGTTATTCATTACTCTTCCATCGGGCAGAAAACTCACTTACGTCAAACCACGTATTGGCGAGAATAAATTCGGTGGTGAATCTGTAACCTACGAAGGTATTGGAGCCACTAAAAAGTGGGAACGCCTGGAAAGCTACGGACCTAAATTTGTCGAGAATATGGTACAAGCTATCTCCAGAGACCTTCTGATGAATGCCATGAAAACCTTGTCTCATTGCTTCATCTGCGGTCATGTCCACGATGAACTAATTATCGAATGTTCCGAAAAGGTATCACTGGAAGTGCTCTACACGCAGATGGCAAGAACACCAGAATGGATGCCGGACATCCTGCTCCGTGCCGATGGCTACGTCACAGAATTTTATAAAAAAGACTAACGAAAATGGCAGTACTGATCATAGCGACCGGTACTGCCATTATGCTTTATTTATTCAATTCTGCTACCATTCTTTTAAGGATTTCATCAACCTGACCGGCGCGTTGTCTGCGCTCGAAGGAGCCATTACTAAAATGATCTTCTCTTAGAATCGCAGTAAGCAATGCAGTACATAATTCATAATCTGCATTTTTTACTCGCTGCAATTCTTCATTACAATTGATCGGTTCCGTTGTCATGTAATCCGCATAGTTATCCTTAAGGTCACCCATATCTTCAAGCAAACTATAATAAGTTCTTTCTCTTCCTGGATGATCAATGACAGCCTGAATCGCTTGTATCTTTTCTTGGTTTGTCATAGGCCCTCCATCATTGGCAACACTTCATTTCATGTATTTTTTAAACACCTTAGAGAAAGCAATAATTTTATCTATGGCTTCATTCATCAGTGTATCGTAATTAGAATGGTCATCAAAATCTAGACTAGGAATTCTGTATACGATTCTTGATGCCTTCTTACCATCAAGGCGCTGCCAATCTAAAGTCAGTCCCAACTCTTTTTCAATAACATCCTTTTCTGCATAAAGTTTGTCAAAGATACTCTTATCATCGCTGATATACAATTCGATTCCTATGCAGTTTTCCTTATTAACAAGGGTTATTCCTAAATGAGCTGCACTTGTACCAATCGCCACATCATACCAATGATCTGTAGATGCCTTACGCACGTTAAAAGGTCTGCCTCTCTCAATAATAACTTCATTAAATCTTGTCCAGAATGCAAGACGCTCTGACTGTGATTTATTCATTTTCCCGGAGCTCGCCTGTATTTTACCTGTTTTGATGAAGTCATTAGGCTTTTCCACAATTTCAAACTTCGGAGCATACAAGGAATCACCAATCTTATATGCATGGATTTCAATCAAAAAGAAATTGATTTCCTTGTTTGTATTGTTGTTCAGCCATTCAACAGCACTTCTATGCTCCTCACGTGCATCCTTTACAATCCAAACAATGACCTTAGCATCAAGCCCGGAAGCATAAGTAATCACCTTACCCAAATGATCATGGTTTGACTGTTCAAGCTGGTTCTCGATAATAATCTTCTGTCCGGTAGTCTCATCACTGTCCACTAAGTCACAACGATATGAGCCAACGTACACTTCCTTTTCAATATCAACCAAGGTAAGTCCAAGCGCCTCATTTAACAGATCTATATTTTCTTCTTTGGCAAGCCAATTAGAAAAATCATATTGCTCATGTGACCAGAGCTTTCTAACATCGACTTCTTCAAGTCTGCCTAATTTTATTGTCGCCATATAAGCCACCTCCACCATATTTAGAACATACAATTATTTTATAATGGCGGTTGATGAAGCAAGTGCTCTTTTGATTGCTCCTTGAGTTCATCATAAATATCACCATAGTCAGTGGCCCATTTCAAATGAAGAAGCATATCATATACTTCATTGTCATCACTCACCTTGCTTTTTGAATCCATTTTTAATGTAAGATCTGCCAGCCCTAGCATATGGTCACTTACTCTAAATGGAATATGAATACCTAAACACGCAGATATAACGTTTGATTTAGTGAGATTCTCACCCTTCTTCATGTTACTTATTGTTCTGTTATCCAAACCTGTAATACTTCTTAAAAGTCTTGCTGTATAATTACAGATATGTTTATCCATCAGGATATTAAGTGCTGGTCCAAATTCTTCACCGTCAATTGCATTTAACATCTCTTTTGACATTTCATTTACTAGCCCGTACTGAGATAACAAATCCTCTGTTATAGCATCATTATAATTAAATGCTTCATCCGCCTTTGATTTTGGAAGTTTCACATAATGCAATGTTCCATCTTTTTCATCCACAATGAATTGTAAGAAACATTCTTCTTCATGTGTCTTTGCATATTCAGTTAATCTTATTTTTCCGTCATCAGTACGTTCCAAGCATTCCGATGTAGCAACGCAAAGTTTATCTTCAACATACGCAAAACATTCTGACTCAATAACACTTTTTACAGCTTTGCTTTCTGAATACCAATTTTCTAAGGTCTTGTAGCTGACTGAAGTTCTTATCTCTCTACCGGCATAATCATTATCTGTGAGCTTAACAACTACCACTTTAGGTTTATTGTATTCTCTAGCTTCATCAGGTGTATGTGTAGAAGTCTGTTCTACTTCAATCACATTTAAATACGGATCTTTTCCACCTGAAAAAATAAAATCACGCAAATAATCCTCACTGTAAATCGGAAGGCGTAAAGGAACATAGTCATCCTTAAATACTAACCTAAAGAATTTTTCTGCCTTTGATTTATTGACTGATTTTTTTAATTCAGTAAATGTACCACGATCATCAATATTACTTGGTGTCGCATGACGATCTAACAATTCCTTAAGTAGAGCATAATAGCATCCAAGTCGTCTAACAACACGATTAATTCGTGCATGCTCATCTGCCTTCATATAATCAGTAATATAATCTCTGAACGTTTTTCCTGGAACTAAATTTGCCTGACCACTTTCTACAGCATGAATAAATCTTTCTGCATATCGTTGTTCTTCCTGTGAAAGCATCGAAAATGATCTATGCAATTCCTTCAGTGCCGCATCGACAACTCCTGGATCACTATCACCTTGAATCAACTTGACATACTTATCAAAATTAGAATTCATGTAATTAGCATCGATCTTACCGGTATCATATTCCGTAATATGAATATCTATTTCATACGGAACATCTCCACCGGCTCCACCACCGCCACCACGAGTTATCTCTTTATATCTAGCTAATAATGTCAGGTATGTCTGTTCATCAATTAGCATTTTTATAGCATCTTCATTCTGGTCCTCATCCGGATAAGAATTCTTGCTCCAAGTAAAACCTTGTATAATAGCCGCTTCAAGATGATTCACAAATTTGTTAAATTCTTTTGCAAACTTTCCTATCGCTGCATTATCAGCAGGCAACTTTTCAAAATTTACAATACCTGCATTTTTGAATATCTGTTCTATACTTTGGAAAAGAACATTCATGTTTCTTAGATTGTTTGGCAATTTATCCACAAACAATCCTGTAGGGACATCACCTGAATATGCCTTCATGTTTCTTAGATTGTTTGGCAATTTATCCACAAACAATCCTGTAGGGACATCACCTGAATATGCCTTTACAGCCGCTTCAATATTCTTCTCCATTGTATTTGGTCTACGATAGTATTTGATAATTCCAAAAGGCTTCTCAGCCATATTGTAAAGTCTGTTTGTACGCGAAAAGGCCTGGATGAGGTTTTCATACTCCATCATCTTATCCAGATATAATGTATTTACAAACTTGGAATCAAATCCCGTAAGCATTTGATTAACTACAATAAGAATATCAATTTGCTCATCCTTACCAATACTATCAAATGGTTTCTTATGGCCCAATCTTAGGCTGACTTCCTTACGAAATTTATCATACGTTGGAATCGTATACTTCTGATTGAAGTGCTTATTATAAGCTTCCAAGATTTCAACAATTCCATCTTCCTTCTCTAAACTTCTACCGCCTTCATTATCAATAGTAGGATCAAACATTGCGGTGATGAATAAGTCAGGAAAAGCTTTGACCATCAATCTATAATATTTAACCGCTTCTGGAATACTGCTGGTCGCAAAAATAGCATGAAACTTTCTATTTCTACTGTATAGCGTCCATTTCTTTTTTATATCCTGTATTACGCCATCAACATACTCATCTGTTTGGTACTGCTCATTAGGCACAAAATCTTCTATGCCTTTTACATATTTTCCATTTACCAATTCTCCGTACATCTTGATTTGAGATGAATCCATGTATTTAAGATATACTTTTTCCTTTTTAGGATCACTAAAAGCGTCCGCCTGGTCTTTTGCTTTGGCTTTACTGAGCGCAACCTTCTCTCGTATATCAGCATCATCATAAATACGCACCATATATGGATCGAAGCCAAGAACATTTTTATCCCTGATTCCATCACCTAGAGTATATCTATGAATCTCATCACCAAATATTGTCGGCGTGGTACTATCTTTTTTCGCATTTAGGTCTTGAATAGGTGTTCCGGTAAATCCAAAGATCAATGCATTTTTGAACGTATTTTTTATATCTACAAGCATATCTCCAAATGTAGAACGGTGGCACTCATCAATGATAATAACCATTCGCTTACGCTGAATAATTTTTAAATCTGCTTCTATATTAGCCACATCTTCCCTTGCGATATTACTCAACTTCTGGATTGATGTAACAATCAAAGTATTATCAGAATCTGGGCTCTTTAATTTCGATATTAAAACATCAGTGTTTTCCGTTGCCTGAACAGATTCTGTTCCTATAGCAAATGAGCGGTACTCCTTAAGTGACTGTATTCCCAATTCTTTTCTATCAACCAGGAAAACCACCTTGTCTGCATCATGATTAGCAGCAACAAGCTGAGCAGCTTTAAAGCTAGTCATGGTTTTACCACTACCAGTTGTATGCCACACATGACCACCGAGCTGCTTCTTATCATCCCAGTGACTCTTTTTCTCCGCAACAATATTAGCAATTCCAACTGCCGCATAATACTGATAACTTCTCATAACTTTTAATATGCCCTCATCAGTATCTGCAATCGTATAGAAGCCAATTAGCATATGTGCCATTGGAATAGATAAAAACTTTTTAATGAACGTATACCATTCATTTATAGGATAGTTATTGAAATCAGCCCAGTGGAAATAAAAGGCCTTGTTGAACACTCCTTTTTCTCCTGGATTTGCAAAATATACAGATTCCTTAGGTTGCATTGCCACAAAGATCTGTACTAGAGAAAAAATACCTCTAAATACACCTTCATGTGAATATTTTTCTATCTGATTATATGCCTCACTAACTGGAATTCCGCTACGTTTCAGTTCCAGGTGAATGACTGGCATACCATTAATCAATAACATCAGGTCGCCTCTTCTGCTATTGAGAATAGGTGACTTTGTTTTAAACTTTGGCTGCTGAACAATCTGATATCTGCTCTGTCCTAACGCGATTTCCTGACGATCATAAATCTTTAAAGAAATTTCCTTACCTAGGTGAAGAGGATCATCTGGGTTGTCACGAGTAATAGATATACTACGCCCATTAATAAACTCATTTAGAGCCATTGGCGATTGTAAATTTCTTATTTGATCCAAAATCTGTGCCATCTCTCCGGAAGTTAATGGCTGGTCATTCAAACGTGTTCCCTGCTTATTGTTGTTAAATAATATGTTCGCCCAATTCTGTATTAAATCTTCTTCGGATGGATATCTAATAACATCAGATTCCCATCCATGCTCAATGAGGGCTTTTATGACAGCTTCTTCAAAGTCCTTTTCTTCATTAAAAATAATATCTGACAAGTCTATCCCTCCTTACACAAACATCTTTTGAAGACATCCCTTTTTCATTTTTTTTGTTAATTCTAATTCTTGCTCATATGCAGTAATCATCCGTTCTAACTCTTCAAAATAGTCTGCAATCATTTTCTGTTCTTTTTGCGATTCAGGGACAACTATTTCGCTTTTTAGAATATTATCATTATACAAATGCTTAACTGTTGATCCTTCTATAAACCACTCTATTACCTGATACGATAGCTTTAGAAACTTCTTATTTATGCTTCCATTTGTTTTCAACCACACAACATTTGAGTCTTGAAAATATTCTTCTTTTCCAACATATTCTGCTGTTCTACCAATACTTCCAACAACAGATATTAAGGTATCTCCAATTTCAGGATACGGATATAGTTCTCTATATTCCTCAAATATTTTCCTTGAAATGAAAGCATCTGGTTCTAATCCAATTGTCCCATTTTTGAAAAATGGTACTTCTCCTTTTGGTGTTGTCTGCTCCTTAAATATTCTTTTGCACGTCTGTACTGTTCCAAATTCTTCCAGCTTGCATTTTTTCCACTCTCCTGAGAATCCAGAAAATCTAACTGCGGGAATCACTTCCCCCTTTTTAGGAAAAAAACTTTGTAAACCAGCTTGCATTTTTTCCACTCTCCTGAGAATCCAGAAAATCTAACTGCGGGAATCACTTCCCCCTTTTTAGGAAAAAAACTTTGTAAACAAGCGGCCTTAAACTCCTTTGTTCTATTTAACTTCTTTTGTAAGTTGGATATTATACCGTCAAATACACAAAAGAAATCTGCAATATTTTCTTGCTCAGGAGATTGAGGAATAATTGCTGATAAACTTGCTAATTTTTTTCCTGAAAGAGCATATCTTGTACCGCCTTCTTTATTAATAGCAATTTGTCTTTTGAAACCACCATTCTCGTTCATATATGTTGTTAAAAAATTTGCAACATTTCCCCTTATTGTCTCAAACACTGGATATGCAGGGCTAACAATCCCTTTATCAATCAAATCTTGAACATTAAAATGAAAAATATCAGTATCACTCATTGATCTATATGTGATATAACCCTTTGGTACAATCTTATAGCCAACATTTGATCTTGTTGTAACCTCATTATTAAAGTAATCTTTCTGCAAAAATATCCCGGACATTGTTGAAGATAAAACAGGGTATTCATCTTCTTTCGTGGTTTTATCTTCGTAAAAATTTATAAGTTCTCTTATACTACTCTCTTTCCATGAATCGCCGAATCCTTCAAATCGAAGCTTCGGAGCCTTTATCCTTTTATCCATACTATTTCTCCATATACTTCTTGAACTCAGCAAGACCATTTAAATCATTGCCATTCCCAGTCAATTTGTCAATCATTGCTATAAGAGATTTAGATGCATTTCTTTTTCAGTTTCAATATCTGCATATGTAGTAGCATACTTATGCTCAAGATCCTGAATTTCAGATACCATTGACGAAATAACCTCTCCTGGTAGTGTTTCCAGGCCAGACTGTATAGGAGTAATCCATTTTAATTCCAAAAGGTGTAATGCATCTTTCTCCTCAAGAGTTTCAATTGTTTCTATTGTCACTTTTTCTAACTCTGCTTTTTGATTCTTAACAGTTTTTTTCAGTTCACTTTCCTCATCCATTAGAAGCATAACTTGCTTCATTTTTGTTTCTAATGATTCTTCAGGAAACTCATACCCCATTTGCAACTGTAATATTCTGGCATTTACCGCTGGCTTACCAAACGTTCCATCCTTGTTTGCAGACATTATTGACCAATTTACTACGCCATTATCCTCTATAAAAGCTACCTTGTCTTTCTTTGCCGAAAGTTCAAGGTACTCCTTTAAGGCATTTATCTCAGGATTCTCAACGTCGGCTAAAGCTCTATAACATAAGCCTTAACCTCTTTTGCCACGAAAGCATTCTTATCTTCATTAGTTATACTTAACTCTAATTCCTCTTCCTCCAGAGATTCTAATATCTCAGTGTACAAATTATCTATTTCTGCTAATCTAAACTCGTTTTGCCTAATTTCAGACAATAAATCATGATGAAATTCTTCTTGCACCAAATCAAAAGGCAAAATGTGTCCTTTCCACCCCTCCTGTACTTCTGTAACTTCATCCTCATCTTCTTTTTTCTTTTTTATTACCATATTAGGCTCCACTTGGAAAATAGCATCAAAGCCTTCTCCTTGAATCATTTCAAGATCCGCAACGATTGTGTCCCAGTTTTCTGAAAGAATCTGAAAAGCCTTATATCGATCGATCAATTTTATGTCGGCAGTTCTATCGAAGATCTCTGTGCATACAGTTTCCTTTATACTTTGTGCATTAACATCAAGAATATCTTCTATAAGATAATCCTTTAGCATCTCCTCAAAGCCATCAAAACTATCGTTATATTTTTTAATGTATTCCTCGACAGATTCAAATCCATCTACTACGCCTTGTATATCAACACTTTCAACACCAACATAATCTTTAGATATCTCGCTGAACAGTTTTTCATACAATCCAGGAAAAGCCTCCCAATATGCTTGAAGTGATCTAACTTCTGACTTTGGTATTCCTCCAAACATAATCGAATGAATATCCCATGGTTCCTCTTCTTCAGATGAATCTACATAGCGCGGAATATTTAAATTGTACTCATTTTCACGTATTTCGTCCTTTGATACCAATCTGGAGAATTTTTCAACATCCTTTCTTGCCTTTAAGGTATCAACTATTTCACGAATGTCTCTTGCACGTAATTTATTATTTTTGCCGACCTTCTCATATTTTTTGATGCATCAATAATTAAAACATCTGCATCAGTTCTGGTTCTTTTTAATACCATGATAATTGTAGGTATGCTTGTTCCAAAGAAAATATTAGCTGGTAAACCAATAATTGCCTCTATATGGTTTCGCTCAATCAAAGTCTCACGTATCTTTTCTTCTTCTCCGCCTCTAAATAAAACTCCATGAGGCAAAACAATAGTCATAATGCCGTCATCCTCAAGATGGTATAATTCATGAAGCAAGAAAGCATAGTCTGCTTTTGCCTTCGGTGCAACACCGAACTCCTTGAAACGAGGATCAAATTCTTTATTCTTTGGATCCCATTTCTGTGAATATGGAGGATTTGAAACTACTGCATCAACTTTAACTAACGAATATGTCTCGTCTTTGTTTTCATCTGTTTCAAAAAATGGCCAGTCATCTTCCAAAGTATCGCCGTTTCTAACATTGATATTAGCTGGATTAATTCCTCGCATAACCAAATTCATACGAGTTAAGTTATAGGTATTCTCCTTCAATTCTTGCGCATAATAATCAATCTTGTTCTCGCCTTCGATATATTGAGCCATAGATGCTCCAATATTAATGAGCAATGAGCCTGAACCTGATGTAGGATCATAGATTTTAATATGCTCTCTATCCTTAAGATGGTTGGCCACAATTTCAGACATCAACACTGAAACTTCATGTGGTGTATAAAACTCTCCTGCTTTCTTTCCAGCGTTAGCTGCAAACATGCTGATGAGATACTCATAAATAAACCCTAAAACATCATAGTCTTGCTTTCCATCCATCGGAATTCTCTTTATTAACTTAAGTAGTGCCTTTATTGATTTTGTCTGTTTTGTTGATGTTTCACCTAACTTTGAAAGGCCACTCTGCAGCGTCTTAAATATATTCTCAAATAATTTCTTATATGTCGGTTCGATATTGGCATCAAAATTACTCAATGCATCTCTTACATCAGATACATCAAAATCATCGCCTTTAGAAAGCCATGATGAGAATAAGTCCTCATAAGCAATAAAATATCCAATATTCTCACTAATGTGCTTCACAAGTTTCTCGTCATCTGCTGTCACTTTTAATATCCTCGTCAGAATATTTTTCTCCTTTCAGGAAAGAAATTTCACGATCCGAAAGATATTTATAGAACATAAATCCAAGGATATAGTCCTTATATTCATTCGCCTCTATCTTTGATCTCATCTGATTGGCTGACTGCCAAATAGTAGATGCTAATTGTTGTTTATTCATCTATTTTTACCTCCTGCCGCTAAGTCGCGGAATCGTTTAATTATTTGCAGCCTTACCACTTCGAGCCCATTCCTCAAGTTCAGAATATTTGAACTTCCAGGCCTTGCCAATTTTCTTTCTCGGAATATCCTTGCCTTTACGAATCCAATCACGAATTGTAGCTGGCTTTACTCCTAAGAACTCAGCTGCTTCAGTTGTTCCAATCCATTTTTCTTCATTATTGGTAGTACTCATAGCTTCTCCTTTTTCTATACATACTATGCCAATTTTTATTATACATTATTTTGTGTCAAATTTCAATTGTTTGTATCTGTTTATATATGTTTGCGTGGTATCAAATAATTAATAAATTTTTTGGCGAACTTTCTTCAACACTTATAGCTTTTTTCCATACATAATCACACCCCTTTTAATCTTAAAGCCTTTATTTTCAGCCTCATAGCCCGTTGAACTTTCTTCAACGGGCATTTTTAACGTTTGCTGTATGATGCAATCAAGGGTCAAGAACACCCCATCATCAGACGATGCGTTCCCTAATCAAGAACGGTCCTATCTGAATCTGATGAACGACCAAATAACTAAACCAGCTGAATAGGACAAGCTGGCCAACCAATAGGAGGAAAGCCACATGGCAGAGAAAAATTATGATTACTGTAACAAGAAGAGCTACAATGGCGTAGCACCAAAAGAGAATGAAACTTTGGTTCCATTCTTAGCACATGAAGTTTTAAAGAATTACCATCAGGATATTAGAGACGGTATTCGCAAGCGTAATGAAGGAATTATCGAAGATAACTTCGAAACCTGGAATATTCGCGGTAGAAAGATTCTTGTAGGTTTCACAACTATCCATAAAAATCAGGTCGAATCCTACATGGAAGGATTCTGGAAAGAAAAAGATGCGTATCTTGAATCAACTCGTAAAAAGAGATGCTTAATTCTTAATTCCAAGGGCGAATACATCCGCTGCCCTAAGTGCAATAAATGTGAAGGGTGTGAACGTTCTGAAAAGGATCAGTACCTCTCTCGTTATATTTCATTAGACAAGTTTATGGATGATAACGGCGACGACAATACTAATCGCAGCGGCTGGGAGCCAACAGATAACACTTCAACTGAAAGCTCAGTTCTCAGTCTTATGATAATCAACGATCTCATCAATGAGGTGTCTCTTAAGTATCCAGAAGCTAAAGCAATCTTCTCTCTTCTGATGGACGATCCACAGATCAGTAATGCTCTGAAGCAGGTCGACTTGAAAAAGGGAAAGAGCCAAGCATATGCTTACGTAAAGAAGATGCAGTCATACGCAAAAGAGCTCTACAATAAGAATTATCGTTAATGACGTGCAGCGGCCGGAAACTTCTCCCGCCGCTGTTTTTCTCACTTTTCTTATCGTTATAGGGTGAACCCCAGGGTTCATTTTCTCTTGTTATCTATCCCGTAGTGTCACCCCTACATTATGGACCAGTTTCCACAAAGTCATTACTTCACATAAAAAGAAAAGCTTTCCAGCAGCTAATCGTACTCATTAACGATAGCTCTCTGAAAAGCCTTTTACTTACAGTGTTTTTCTACTTGCCTGGGTTCACCTTTGACATCAAGACAACCGTCTCCACATGCCCCGTATTAGGAAACATATCCACGCAACAACACTTCTCCACCTTATACCCTCTCTCCTGCAGAGTAACAAGGTCTCTTGCAAGCGAAGTAGGCTTGCATGAAATATACACCATTCTGTCAACACCATAATCAATAATCTTCTCAAGTGCCTTAGGGTGAATTCCGTCACGAGGTGGGTCAAGTACGATGAAATCAGGCTTAATCTCAATATTATCAAGTGCCTTTAAGACATCGTCTGCAATGAATTCACAGTTAGTAAGACCATTCTGGGCTGCATTCTTCTTGGCAGCCTCAACAGCTTCCGCAACAATCTCAACACCGATAACCTTGCTGGCAACTGGAGATAACATCTGCGCAATCGTACCCGTACCTGTATACAGGTCATATATAACCGGTTTGCTGCCAGCCACATCTCCAAATCCGCCAGAAAGCACATACTCACGTGCCTTAGAGTAAAGCACTTCCGCTCCAAGAGAATTGGTTTGGAAGAATGAGAACGGAGTTATCTTGAAACGCAGTCCAAGAAGCTCCTCTTCAATATAATCCTGACCATACAGAAGCTCAGTTTTCTCGTTAATTACTGCATCTGCAAGGCTGTCGTTAAATGTATGGAGAACACCTGTAAGAGTGCCCTTATATTCAATTGATATCAGGCGGTTTACAAGCTCTGTGAAATCATGCTCAATCTGAGTCGTTGTTACGATATCAACAAGAATCTGTCCTGTCTTTACTGACTTTCTTACAAGAAGATGACGCAAATACCCCTCGTGGCTTAACTTGTGCTGGAAAGGAAGCTCCTTCTCGATTGCATAATTCTGAACACATGTAAGAATCTTTCTGTAATCCTCATCAATAATCTTACATTCTGTAACCGGAACAATATCATACATGCTGTTTCGTTTGTGAAGTCCGAGCGCAAGTGGACCGTCCTTATACTCATCACCAAATGAAAACTCCATCTTGTTACGGTATTCCTCTGTGACCGGACTTCCAATTATCCCTTCAAATGGAAGCTCACCCGAAACAACTTCGCTAAGAAGCTTTTCCACCTGTGCGCTCTTAATCTTTAACTGTTCCTCGTAAGCTACTGTCTGGTAAGTGCAGCCACCGCATTTGCCAAAATGTGGACATGCCGGGTTGGTTTCAAGTGGACTCTTCTCAACTACTTCCATAAGTCTGCCTTCGCAGTGTCCTTTTCTTTTCTTGTTCACACAGAATCTGACAGTCTGTCCAGGAATTGCATTCTTTACGATTGCCTTTTCCTTCTGTCCGTCCTCATCTGTCACCCACACTGTCGCCTTGTTAGGGAAATCAACCTTTTCAACTTTACCTTCGTATACGCTTCCTTTTTTCAATCTATACTCCATTCCGCACATGAATTGTGCCTGTTATTAACATATTAATAGTTTTTGGCAGCACTTATTCACATAACGGCATACCTTATATAATTTTATCAGAAAAATGTGCTAAAGTATAGTAGTCATATTTACTCCACCACGCTGGCATTCTTTGCCTGCACTGCAGAATGTATTCTTTCAAGTACCTTGTCACACAGCCATGTATAAGCAGCCCCGGCAGCATTCAGTCCTATACGTAATGCAACTGCATAAGGCATCCCAAAAAGTCCCGCCGCAATTGATAATGCGCCAAATGTATTAAAAGCTGTCTGCCATGCATAACCAGCGGAATATCCGACTCCGATACCACCTATCATGCCTATATACGGATACATTGATTCTGGCAGTACTATATACATCACTGCAAAAATCGCACATCCAACAACATTAAACAATGCCCTGTTTCCAATTCTCTTATCAACATCTTTAGAAAACGGCAGACACACTGACATGCACGCAATTCCAATCCACATTGCCCTAGGCAGTCCCATCAGTGAAACAATCAGCATAGCGCTTGATACGATAAATGTAAGCTTAATGTACCATCTTGTCCTTGCTGAATTAATATTAAATTCCTTAAACAAATCCCAGAATGTTCTTCTATATGGTCTGTTCCTCTGATTCTTATAGAAAATAATCATGCATACTAACATCCCGGCAAGCAGTCCCACAACTCTCATCATATATTCATGGCCTGTGACATCATATCCCTGTAGTAAAAGATACCCAAGAACGAATGTTGAATGATTATACATAATTACATTGTGACATCCCATTATCATAAGAAGCATAATACACACAACATTTATTACAAATGCAGCAACTGGCGGTACCATATTGGAAACCCTCGGTCCTGCTATCAATATCGCATATATTCCCATTATCGAAATCAATCCATGTGATGTCTTAATTCCAAAATCCGCCTGTCTTAATACCAGCACCGCAAGAAGCACTGTAACTCCGACAACACTATTATTATTCCCCAGCAGCTTACTGAATACTGTAACTACTGCGACGCAGAATATCATAACCAGATACACCTTAAAATTATATATAAGAATATGTCTTCTTTTCTCTTTAGAATCCTGTGTGTTCTTGATAAGCTGTTTTGAACCAGCCGAGCTTAACTGTAACTCCTGATAAAATGTCATAAATTCCCGATTTCCTTTCCTCCCCTTAATATTTTGCTTAATGACAGGGTTGAGTAATATAACACTGATTACACCCCTATGTCAATTAAGAAATAATTAAATATTATGCAATAAAAAAGCCACAACCGCTGACATATCCTAATGGACATATCAAGCCGGCTGTGGCTTTCAATCATATCGCACTTATTACATTACTTCTCGATGTCTTCGTCCTCAAAATCATCATCAAAATCTTCGTCTTCGAAATCTTCATCATCGAAATCATCTAAATAATCTGGTGTAAAATATCTGTATACAGCATAAGCGATACCAGCAACTGCTGCAACTGCACCAACGATAGCAAGAACAGCTATGATAATTGTGCTGCACTTCTTGCAGCATTTCTTATCTTCATCTTCCTTCTTGCTAATAAGTTCTCCTAATTTAGTAGCTGCGATAAGCTCATCTAATTTTTCTTTACTCATAACAATATCTCCTTTCATACCACGGATTTAATAAATGTATTATAGCATAGCGTTAAACATTTGTCATTATAGTTTTTTAAGTCTGGCAAATCCTGCCAGCATTTTCTTCTGTCCGTACTCTGCAAATTCAACTGTTACCATATAGTCTCTTGCTGAATCCTCTATAGCAAGTACCTTTCCTTCGCCGAATTTCACATGGCTCACCATATCACCGACACTGTAGCCAAGTCCGCCTGAAGATTTTGCACTTATATCTGCACCTCTTGCAGCACCTATTACATTTCTTGAAGATAAGCCGCTTCGTGTAGGCACTCCTGCATAAGCACTTCTTACAGAATCTGCCGGAGTCTTTCTCTTTTCTGGTTTCTTAAGGTCAAATAATTCCATAGGGTCTTTTCCAAATCCCGGATTAGAACCGCCATTTATCTTAACCTTTCTTGAACTATATGTTCCTGCTGCCCTTCCGCCTGGTGTGCCGCTTCCGTAGCTGCTAAGAATTGATCTGGCTGTTGCACGCATGTTAATGCCTGTTGTATCCGGCTCATCTGATGTCCCGCCATATGCAATCCTGCCTTTAGCATACCCACTGGAATTGTTTTCTATGTGCATATATTCTTTAGGAATTTCATTAATGAATCTTGAAACTTTATTCATCTGTGTTTCACCACGCACCATACGCGACTTGGCACTTGTAAGATTAAGTATTTTCTCTGCTCTTGTTATTCCAACATAGCACAGTCTTCTCTCTTCCTCAATCTCAGTTGAATCATCTGACACAATTGTCATATAGCTTGGGAAAAGTCCGTCCTCCATTCCTGTCATATACACGATTGGAAATTCCAGACCTTTCGCACTGTGCAGCGTCATAAGCATTACATGAGGCTCTGACTCATCAAGATTATCAATATCTGCTATTAAGGCAACTTCTTCAAGAAGTCCTGAAAGTGTAGGCTCTTCGCCTGCTTCTTTACAGCTCTCCTCATAGCTTACAACCTTATTAATGAATTCATCCAGATTCTCGCGTCTTGCCTCAACCTCTTCCACCATTTCATTCTGTGAAAGGCTCTCAATATATCCTGTATCCTCAATTACAGCCTCAGCAAGCTCCTTTAATGACATAAATTCTTCCTTGGCACGCAGTCTTCCAATAAGGTCAACAAATGGCTCTAACTTGGAAAGTGCCGCATTCTTTATTGTGTCAATATCCTTTGCATTGACAAGTGCTTCCCAGAAAGTAATATCATTAAAATCTGCATATTCCTGCAATCTGTCAATCGTAGTATTACCAATCCCCCTCTTCGGAACATTTATAATTCGCTTAACCGCCTGACCATCAAGACCATTATCAATAGTTTTAAGATAAGCAAGAATATCTTTGATTTCCTTTCGCTGATAGAAATTCTGTCCGCCATATATCTTATATGGAATGTTGTGAATCATCAGCTTTTCTTCGAGCGCTCTTGACTGTGCATTAGTTCTGTAAAGAATGGCAACATCATTATAATTCCAGCCATCCCTTACATACTCTGCAATACCACTCGCAACGCCTTCTGCCTCATCATACCCGTTCTCATACAGAGTATAATTGACCTTCTCGCCCTCTCCGTTATCAGTCCAGAGTGACTTGCTCTTTCTGCCAATATTATTACTTATCACAGCATTTGCAGCATTAAGAATAGTCTGCGTCGAACGGTAATTCTGCTCAAGCTTTATAACCTTAGCGCCTGTGAACACATTTTCAAAGTTAAGAATATTATAAATATTTGCTCCACGGAACTTATATATAGACTGGTCATCATCACCAACCACACATATATTGCCATACTTTGCTGCAAGCATTGCAACAAGCTTAAACTGTGATGTATTAGTATCCTGATACTCGTCGACCATTATATATCTGAATCTGTCCTGATAATGCTCAAGTACCTCTGCATCACTCTGGAACAGCTCAACCGTCTTGAATATCAGGTCATCAAAATCAAGTGCATTGTTAAGCTTAAGCGTCTTCTGATATTCTCTGTATACACCTGCAATTCTTCTAAGATTATAGTCGTTACCTGCCTCAAGCTCGAACTCATCAGGAGTCTTTAACTCATCTTTAGCAGATGAAATCTTACTCATAATTGCACGCTCTTTAAGCATCTTCGTATCTATATTCATCTTCTTACATATATCCTTGATTACAGACTTCTGGTCGTCCGTATCATATATCGTAAAGTTATTATCGTATCCAATTCTGTCTATGTATCTTCTTAAAATTCTCACGCATGTTGAGTGGAATGTACTTACCCATACAGCCCCTGCACCCTGTGCCACAGTAGTCTCAACTCGTTCTTTCATCTCTCTTGCAGCTTTATTAGTAAATGTAATTGCCATAATATTATATGGGTCTACTCCGCATTCTTCTATTAAATATGCAATTCTGTTCGTAAGCACACGCGTCTTTCCAGAGCCTGCCCCGGCAATAATAAGCAGCGCGCCATCTGTATATTTAACTGCCCTTTTCTGGCTGTCATTCAAATCTTCTAATCTCATATATCCACCTTCATGCAAATGTGAAATCTATATCCACCTTATTTCTACCAACAACCACATTATACAAAAACAACGGGATGTTGCCAAGCCAATATGACAACATCCCTGATTGTTATTTATTAAATTCACATATTACTAATTGTCAGCTTATGCAAGCTTTGTTCCACAGTTAGAACAGAACTTAGCACCATTAGTTGGTGTTCCACAGTTAGGACAGAACTTAGGTGCTTTGCCACCTGACACATTTGTATTATTATTCATTGCAGTATTCATGTTATTCATCATCTGCTGTCCAACCTGCATTCCCATCTGGAGCTGCATCATATCACTGGCAATATTCGAACCGCCTCTTGAATTGCCGATACTATCAGCCATAGCCATCTGTGTATATCTGTTCATATCTCCAACCATTGCCTGAGAAGCTGCCTTATTAGTCATCTTCTGTACTTCTTCCGGATAAGAGAAGCTTGAGATAGTAAAGCTTGTTATTGTGATTCCTAACTTGCTCATCTCCATATCAAGGTCTGTCTTAATACCCGCTGAGATATCATAAGCATTAGCCTGAAGATTGAACATATCCTTGCCTTCTTTAGAAATCCACTTCATAAGAAGCTGGTCAAGAACTGCTGATATTCTTTCCTTAACATCTGCAACAGTGTACATCTGCTTTACACCTGCTACCTTGTCTATAAGCGTAATGTAATCAGATACTGAAAACGAGAAGTTACCGAAAGCTCTTATTGGCATGCCACCTGGAAGTGCCTGTGTTGGAATAAGAATAGGATTCTTAGTTCCCCACTTCTCTGTGAATTCCTTAGTATTAACGAATAAAACTTCAGCTCTTACTCCACTGTTGAAGCCAAACTTAAAGCCTTTAAGTGTTGATAAGAATGGAATAATCTGTGATTCAATATCAAAGCTTCCCTCGTCCTTAAAAATACCTTCAATCTTACCATTGTACATAAAGATTGCATCCTGGCCGGCGCGGATAATCAGCTTACTGCCTTTCTTGATTTCTCTGTTGGTCCATTTCCAGAAGATTATATCATCTCTGTACTCTTCCCATTCAACTACGTTGGCAAACTGCCCTTTGAATAATCCCATGTTCCCTCTCCTTATCTATGTATCATTATAAATGTGCTTCTGAATTATAAGCCCATCTGAGCCTTAAGTGCTGCTAATTCATCATCAACTGCTGTGTTAGCTGGCTCTGCATCATACTTAGCTGCAAGACTGTCAACATCTGCCTCAAGCTGTGTCTGGTTAAGCTCTGCCATTGCATTAGCCTCGTCAAGCATCTTATTAGCCTTAGCCTCCATCTTACCGAATGCATCCATGCTTGTTCCAACACTGTTAACACTTGAACCAACCTTGTTGATTCTCTCCTGAGCCTTAGCTGCTGCAACCTTAGCCTTAACTGCATCTCTTCTTGCTTCAAGAGACTGGATATCCTTGCAGAGCTTATCATGCATCTGACGCATCTTAGCTGCATTGTCTGCTGCAATATTATATGTCTGCTGTAATGTAGCCTGCTTAGAAACTAACTGCTGCTTCTTCTCAAGGAATGTTCTTGCATCTGCCTCGTTGCCAGCCTGAAGAGCCTTTTCTGCATATGACTGATACTTGGCAACATCTGCTGTGCATTCATCAAGCTCTCTTTTACATCTTGTCTCCTCAGCCATAACTGAAGCTGTCTCTGCCTTAACCTTTCCAAGGTCGCTCTCAAGATTTCTCATGTACTGGTCAATCATCTTCTCTGGATCTTCACACTTATCGAGAAGTGCATTGATGTTAGCGCTCATAATGTCCTTGAATCTTGTTAAAATACCCATAATAATCCTCCATTCCTGTGCCGCTTTCTGGCACATATCACCCTCTGGTGCATCCGAATTCTGTCTCCCAGAATTCTTAAAACCTTTTTAATTATAATATATCAGGAGTAAAAAGTCACTAAGATTTGCTCCTTTGAGACATATTTTAGCGTTTTATTACAAATATTAAAATATCATATTATGCACATTACACTATGCTAAAGTTCATTATATTATTCCTACTTGAAATGTGGTTTTAAAAACTATATAATATAGCTTTAAGCATTAATATAAATGTATTCTCTCATGAATACGCATTTTTAAAGAAATGAGGAACATATGAACAACGATATTAAAGAGCTTATGAGCGGTATTCTTAAAGATATGTCCGCTCTTAACTATATAAAACCCGGAGATGTGCCTAACATCAATCTGTACATGGATCAGGTTACAACATTTATGTATGAACATCTTCACGATACAAAGCGTACCACTGATGATAAAGTACTAACCAAAACAATGATTAACAACTATGCCAAAAACAATCTGCTGCCATCACCAGTAAAGAAAAAGTACTCTAAGGAACACATATATATCCTTACATTTATCTATTACTTTAAGAACATTCTCTCAATAAGTGATATACAGAAAATGCTCAATCCTCTCACTGAGAAATTCTTTGATGAAGGTTCCAAGCCGGATCTGGATTATATATATAAAGAGATTTTTTCAATGGAATCCTCTCTTGCAAGGCCATTATCTAAAGATATATTTGCAAAGTCTGAACAGGCAAGCAATGCATTTACCGATGTAAAGGATGATGATGACAGAGAATTCTTACAGTTCTTCAGTCTTGTATGCCTTTTAAGCTTTGATGTATACATGAAGAAGAACATGATTGAAAGTCTGATTGATGATTACTCTGCCAAGCATGCGCCAAAGCAGCCTGAGAAGCCTGATAAAACAGACAAAAAGAAATAATCTATAAATTAAGGGAACTGCCAGTACTGACAGTTCCCTTTTGCATTGTTTCATATATTACTTATTATCTTCTGACTCTTTCTCAAGCATGCCAAGTCTTTCAAATACTCTGTCATACCCGTCATTACCATAATTAAGCGAACGGTTTACCCTGCTGATTGTCGCAGTAGACGCACCTGTCTTCTCCGCAATATCAAGATATGTCCTGTGTTCTCTTAACATCTTGGCAACCTCAAATCTCTGTGACAGGGATAAAATCTCGTTAATTGTACATACATCCTCAAAGAAATCGTATGCTTCATCTAAATCCTTAAGACTTAATATTGCCTGAAAAAGCTGCTCAACAGCCTGTGTCTTTAACTTATTATTCATAATTGTCCACCCCGGTTTTCCAAAATAGCATTGGCTTATTACTTTCAAATTTTAACACAGTGAAGTTTTCAAGTAAAGACATTATTCACTTCTTAATGCCACAACAGGGTCTTTTTTAGCTGCAAGCTTTGCCGGGATAAGTCCTGCGATAAATGTGAGGAACATACTTATTATTATAAGTATTACTCCGCCTGCAACCGGAAGCTGTGCAACATTGGAAATGTCTGTAAGGTGCTTAATCAACGCATTTGCAGGTATGCACAGCAATAAAGTTACAACAATGCCAAGTGCGCCTGAAACAAAACCTTCAATAAGTGTCTCTGCATTGAATATTCTTGAAACATCTTTCTTAGAAGCACCAATACTTCTTAATACTCCAATTTCCTTAGTTCTTTCAAGTACTGAAATGTATGTGATAATACCTATCATTATTGAAGAAACTATAAGTGATATTGCAACAAATGCTATTAAAACATATGAAATTGCATTAATAATTGTACTTACTGATGACATCATTATTCCAACATAATCTGTGTAGTTAATAACATTTTCTTCCTTGCCATCATCCTGCTGCAACTTATTGTAATCCTTGATAATATTCTGAACCTTCTCCTTAGAATCAAAATCAGTTGCATATATATCTATCTGTGAAGGTGTATCAAGGTCTGTAATTCCAAGCTTCGACTTATTGCTGTCTAATGTTGCATCTGTTGTTCTAGCCTTTAGTGACGCTGAGAAAAGCTGTAGTATCTGATCATCGCTCATTCCACTTGTCATTGCCTGCATCTGGGCGCTTTCCTCTGGTGAAAGTGTTGCCATATATGCATTTACATCGTCCATTGTAATCTCTGTATTCCTGTCATTGTCAAATGGAACTCCTGTAAATACATCAACGCTTGTATCAGCAAGCTGTGCCTTGGCAATCTCACTATTCTTTACTTCTTCGATAATGTATTCAGTAAGCTTTGCTGTATAACCGATTCCACTTGAAATTGAAGTGCTGACTGCGTCATCATTAGGTCTGATTATTCCACATACTTTAATATCAGTTCCGTTATTTACAACATTTGTCATATACTTATCATCTTTGCTGTAATCGTCCCATGTACCGGTCACATCATTGTACTTATACATGTCCGTAGGCATAACAAGCTTAAACTCTGTATCAAGTATCTCGTCAAATGTATAGCTTATATCTTTTTTTGTTTCGTATGATTCACCAACCATCATTTTCTTAAAGAGTGTTCTTACTTCCTCAGGGTCTTTAAGTCCTAATGAGTAAAGTGTATAATCATCAACCTCGTTATTCTTATCGACAACAAGCACAACCTCGTTGTAATTCTCTGGCCAGTGTCCTGCGAGGACATCATACTGCTCATCAAGAACCTGCTGGTTTCCTAAAAGCTGGTTCCACACACTGCTGTTAGAAAACATCCCCATACCCATGCCTGATGACATTGCAGAAGATGTGCTTGTTGCACCTTCGCCATATATCGAATCAAACATTGTACTTGGGTTTAACTGCTCTACACCGTTAGAAGTATCCTTCATATAAATGTTAAGAGGAACATCATATGAATACTGGATATCACTTACATATGACTTAATGTCAGAGCTGCCATTTTCAATGTATTTCTTAAACTCTGAAAGGTTATTGCTCTTAACTTCCTTTACCATGGTATTAATCATGTCACCCATGATATCGTTAGAATATATTTTAGACTTATCCTCATGCTCTTCTGAATCCGAATTGCCTGTCATGCTTGTAACCATGCTGCTTATATCAATAGCTTCCGCCTGAAGTGTTATAGGATAGCTTGAAAGCGTATCTCTCTGAACCCTGTCTATGTATAACTGGATACCATTTGATATAGACAGAATCATTGCAATACCGATAATTCCTATGCTTCCTGCAAATGCAGTAAGAATCGTTCTTGTTTTCTTAGTCATCAGGTTATTAAAGGAAAGTGAAAGTGCTGTAAAGAATGACATAGATGTTTTCTGCTTCTTCCCTGACTTTTTAATCTTCTTTTCTGATGTCTTAACCTTAGCAGCCTCTTTAGCCCTGATATCAGCTTCCATATCTTCTAACGTATATGGATCAGAGTCATCAGTTATCACACCATCTAGCAATCTGACTATTCTTGTAGAATAATCCTTGGCAAGCTCCGGATTGTGAGTTACCATAATTATAAGTCTGTCCTTTGATATCTCCTTTAAAAGCTCCATAATCTGGATACTTGTCTCTGTGTCAAGCGCTCCTGTAGGCTCGTCAGCAAGCAGGATATCAGGATTATTTACAAGTGCTCTTGCAATAGCAACCCTCTGCATCTGTCCACCTGACATCTGATTAGGCTTCTTGTGAATCTGCTCTCCAAGTCCAACTTTCTCAAGTGCCTCTATCGCTCTTTTCTTTCTCTCTGCCTTAGATACACCTGAAAGCGTAAGTGCAAGCTCTACATTAGATAAAACTGTCTGGTGCGGAATCAGATTGTAACTCTGGAACACAAAACCAATAGAATTATTTCTGTAAAAATCCCAGTCTCTGTCCTTATAATTCTTAGTTGACACTCCATTTATCTTAAGGTCGCCGCTCGTATACTTATCAAGTCCGCCTATAATATTAAGCATAGTAGTCTTACCACATCCGGACTGTCCAAGAATCGACACGAACTCACAGTCCCTGAACCTAAGATTAATGCCCTTCAATGCGCTCACAGTAGTAGAACCGGACACATAGTCTTTCTTTATATCATTTAATTCAAGCATGGAATACTCCTTTTATTTTATTTAGGGCTGCGGATTGGGAACTTGTCTGCATCCTTCGACTTGCGTACATGACGTTGTGGCATCTGACTATAGCATACGCTTTCAGAAATCCTGCGCTTAGTGTAACTAAATGCCGCTATCTACAAAGTTTATTACAGTGCGTCAAATCAAACGCGCTTCGCTTGAACGAGATTTGACGCACCGCCCTTATGTATATAGCGACATTAAGTTACACACAGCCCGGATTATTCAAGCGTATGCTATAGTCAGACACCGCAACTGATATACACAACATTTAAGACGCAGACCAATTCCCAATCCGCAACCTTCAATTAATATACACCATGGAAAGCTTGGCTTGCAATTTATTCCAGCACATTTTATACTAATATTGTTTTTTATTTATAAAAATATAATGATTATCAGGAGTCTATGTGAAACATTTTATCAGATTAAGATTAAAGAATTTAACGGCCATTGGTCTTTCGCTTTGCATGGCAGCTACATTTGCTGTTCCATTTTTTGCTTATCCTGACCAGTTGATGGCTGATACACAGGATGACCTCGACGCTGTTAATAAACAGCTTGAAGAATTAAGAAATAAACAGAGCGAGCTCAATGAATCTTACGGGGAGCTTAACGAGAAGCTGTCTGCTTCCGGAGAGAAGCTGTCTTCTATTGAAGATGCAGTTAATGCGAAGCAGTCCGAGATTGATGCTACCAATATCCAAGTTGCTGATATGCAGGCAGAGATTGACCAGCAGTACGCCTCCATGAAACTTCGTATACAGTTTATGTATGAGAATAATAATGCTACTATCCTGTCAACGCTTTTGTCGGCTGAAAGCCTTTCTGACCTTTTATCCAAGTCAGAATATATCCAGCAGATTTCTAATTATGACCACCAGAAGATGCAGGCATTAAGTGACCTTCTGGCTTCTCTTAAAGAAACTCAGGCAAAGCTTGAAGAAGAGATGACCGAACTTGTCACTCTTAAAGATGATGCAGCCCGTGAAGCTGATAATTTTGCTGTGCTTCTCTCACAATGCCAGACAGAGCTTGACACTACAAGCGACAGCATTACTGATGCAGAAGCACTTGCACTTGAATACGAAAAGCAGATTGAACAGGAAATGTTAGAGCGTCAGCGCCGTGAAATGGAAGCCCTTGAAGCTGCAAGAAAAGCACAGGAAGAGGCGGACAAAGCCAATAACGCCGGTAATACAGGCAATAATTCATCTTCCGGCTCTGCTATGGTTGACCAGAACGCTCTTAACAATGTTCTTAAGAATCACACTGCCGAAGATGTTGCAATGCTCGCAGCAATTATTGAATGTGAAGCCGGCAACCAGTCATATGCGGGCAAATGTGCTGTAGGAAGTGTTGTTATCAACAGAGTTGCTGACCCACGCTTTGCCAACAGCATAAGCGGCGTAATATATGCACCTTACCAGTTTTCACCTGTTGCCAGCGGACGATTTGCAATAGTACTTGCAAGAGGTGCAAATGCAGCCTGCACCCAGGCAGCCGTTGATGTGCTTAACGGTTATATCAATATTAACGCACTATATTTTCATGTATATGACAGTTCTGTCGATGTGGGCGGAACCGTTATCGGAGATCATGTATTTTACTAACTCATTAAATATACCAAGGGGAGAATTATTAACTATGAAGAAAGCAACTAAAGCATCTGATAACAGATATTATCAGGCAAGATTTTCTGCTGCACAGAAAAATACTGACTTTGAAAGCCGTGAAGCAGCTTCAGATGTCGTAGGTATAGACAGAACAAGACTTGCAAGAATTGAACTTGGCAATGTAACACCTTATGCAGACGAGGTTGTATCTATGTCAAAATGCTACAACGCTCCTGAACTCTGCTACAATTACTGCTCAAACGAATGTCCGATTGGAAGGCTTACAATGAAGGAAGTCCAGATTAATTCATTTGACAGATTATCATTAAAAATGCTTGGTTCTTTGAATGATATCGAAAACCTGCGAGCTTCTATTATCAATATCTCTGCTGATGGCCAGGTTGATATTGGAGAACAGGAGGAATTCAAGCAGATACTTGAATCCCTCGACCTTATTTCCAATAATGCGAAAGCCCTTGAATTGTGGGCTAAGAAAAACATTACGAATATTTAACGGCTGTATCTTACATAATCTACCGTAACAAAGCCTTTGTTTTCACTATTGGCAGAATTATCATGTGATACATATACACCGCTCTTTACACCAACCCATCTTCCGGCTTTGGCAATAACGGAAACAGGGCTGGTGTATTCTTTTCCGTCTGTGCTTATCTCTATTGTTACTGTCTCAACAGGTGCTTCCTTAACAGGAAGTCCACCCTCAACATGGTCTTTAGTTCCTGTCTTTTTAACTGTGTATCTGAAATATATTTCCTTAAGATTATCGTATGAAGCAAGCAATTCTTTAGTCTCTTTAGTATAAGCCTGGTCACAGTCAAACTGCTGCACACCCTTTACTGCATACACTTCCATCTTACCACCTTTAACAGTCACATCTGCTGCCAGATAATCCATTCCCATATGAATGAATCCGGCATTATCACCATCAGCCATTCCGCTGATATTCATCTTAGTAATACAGCTAAATTCCGGAGCCGGCCACTTCTGCAGTAGAAGATTTCTGTAATCGCCAATTGGTCTGTTTGATGCTCTACCAACTGCATTAAGCTTTATATAAGAACCGTCATCAGACACATTTCCACTTTCATCAGTGCCAAACTGCGCCCAGTCACTATCAGGATTAGCGTTCCACTGCCACTGCAGTCCCAAAGTATCTTCTGTGAATTCATCTGTAGTATCTGGCTCACATATTTCATAAACGGCACCGACATCAGGTTTTTCGTACTCCATCACAGGCTCGCCGTAATCATTGCCATCTTTCTTAACTCCAATTACAGGCCAGTCATTTTCCCAGCTCATTGGCTGCAAATGTGTTATTCTGCCCGCTGCGTACACATCCTGAAAATGTATAAACCAGTCCTGTCCTGTAACTGTGTCAACCCATGCACCCTGATGAGGTCCATTGACAGGCGAATCTCCCTGTCTCATAACCACTTTATACTCATATGGTCCAAACACATTTTTCGACCTTAACACTGTCTGCCAGCCTGTCTTAACACCGCCAGCCGGTGCAAATATATAATACCATCCGTTTCGCTTATACATCTTAGGACCTTCTATTGTAATCTGGTCATTTAAGTTACCGTCAAATATAATCTTTTCCTCACCAATAAGCCCCATTCCATCTGGCTGCATCTCTACCATATGAAGCACACTCTTGTATCCGATACGGCTCTTGGCAACTCCTGCAACAAGATATGCCTTTCCGTCCTCATCCCAGAATGGGCATGGATCAATCCAGCCTGCGCCTGGTCTTATATTCACTGGCTTACTCCACTCACCATAAGGGTCTGTTGCTGTAGTCATATATATTCCTTCATCCGGCATTGGGAAGCACACATAATATGTACCCTCATGATATCTTATTGCAGGTGCCCACACTCCACATCCATGAATTGGATTTCTATATCTGAATTCTGGAACTTCAGGCAAAATGTAGTTTACAACCTTCCAGTTTACAAGGTCCTTAGAATGAAGCAACGGCATAGCCGGAGCATTAGAAAAGCTTGATGATATCATAAAATAATCATCACCGACACGGATTGCGTCCGGATCTGAATAATCAGCGTAAAGTATTGGATTCTTGTATCGTCCATTTCCTAAATCTGCTGTCCACATATATGACCTCTTTCTGCCAGTTTACGGCTCAATAATTTATTTCTGCTTATGCAGATATTTCTCTGCTATCATATTACAACAGTTAAATAAGAATTTCCAGTACTTTTGTAAAGTTATTTTATAAAAGTTTTTTAGTTGACATTTTATTATTAAGTATTCTGTGCTTAAACCGATATTATATATAACCGTGTTCATTGCTGAAGATGAAAGGCGGGTATACTTATGATAATTGCAGACAGCAACATGAGTATGTCTTCAAGAAGACACTACTCACAAAAGGTATCAAGCGGCATGGTCGCAGCAGGCAGCTCTGGTAACTCCTTTAGTTTGGGAATGAGCCAGGCAAGAAGCAGCTTAAGCCAGAAAGAATCATATTTTAGTAATTCTTCTGATTCTCCGGGCAGAAAGTATGACGACATGTTTCTGATGATGCCACTCTACAATCGTTCTGGAAGGCTTAATGTCCCAGACGATTCCTCTAAAACGGATTTGGCTGGTGAGGAATCACCAGAAGGCACGGAGGCTTTAACACCTGCTTACAACAAAGCCAGCTTAGTTTCTATGCGGCAGAACGTAAGCTTCAGTTACACAGAAATAACAAGAAAGGTTTATATGTCCCTGTTGGATTTTATTCAGTCTCTGTCTTTCCGTGGAATGTTTCATGATACTGACAGTTTATCCTGCAATTCAGTCTCTGACACATCTTCATCTGACAAAGCCTCAAAAACCCTTTCTATTACTAACCAGATTTCTCCTACTGTGTGGACTGTAAGAACCAGATATTCTTCAACCTATGAAGAAAAGGAAAGCACATCATTTTCAACAACCGGAACTGTTAAAACAGCAGACGGCAGGGAACTTAATTTCAATCTTGATATGACCATGTCACGCAGATACATGGAAGAACACAGCATTGAATTTGTTTCAAGCTTTAATACTGTACTGACAGATCCTCTTGTTATTAATCTTGGAAGCAATCCTGTTTCTGTTTCTGATAAGTCCTTTAGTTTTGACATTGATGGTGATGGTAAAGACGAGACTATTGCACAGATGAATCCTGAAAGTGGCTTTCTTGCTCTTGATAAGAACGGCGACGGAATTATCAATGACGGCAGCGAGCTGTTCGGAACCAAGACCGGTAATGGCTTTTCCGAGCTTGCAGAATACGATTCTGACGGCAACGGCTGGATTGATGAGAATGATGAAGTCTATGACCAGTTAAAGGTCTGGGTTAAAGATGAGAATGGCAAGGACAAGCTCTTATCACTTAAGGAAGCCAATGTCGGTGCAATCTGTCTTGGCAGCTCCAAAACAACATTTCATGTAACTGATGATGATAACAATCTTAAAGCTAAAGTACGAAGCAGCGGCATGTATCTTCATGAAGACGGCAGCGCTGGTTCTGTACAGCAGGTGGATTTCTAATTATTAAGGGCGGGTGAATCAATCACCCGCCCTGTTCATTCCTAGAAATTCAAATCAATATCAATTCCTTTAATATCCTCATTAAGCATCTTATTATCTTTCATTATCCTGACTATCTGCTTCTGGGCTTCAGTTACATGGTCGACATCATTGCTTCTTATATTGGCATTCATCTCTAACTTGTCAGCCTCTGCCTGTCCCTCAATAATCTCTTCCTGTTCTTTTCTTTCCTTGCGCTTTTCGTCAATCTTTTCCTGCTGTTCTTCCTGTTTCTTCTCTGCTTCGTCAGCTTTTTCCTTATTCTCTTCTACCTTGTCATCAATGTTGTCTTTACCTTCATTTACAAGCAGATTCTTAACCTCACCCTCAACAGCACCTATTATCTGGTCTGCTGAATCCTGTGCCTTTAGCATTTCCTGAGACTTGTCCCTGTCGATTTCGGCAAGTGCAATTGAAGCTGTCGTGCATGCAATCTTAAGCTCCTTCTGACCAATTTGATCCTTAAAATGTATCTGTGATGAATTCAGCTTAAGCACCTTCTCTTGATACTCTGTAAGCGGAGTATTCTGCAATTCCTTTAAGCGGTCAAGTTCTTCCTTTGAAAATGTGTCCTCAGCCGAACCATATCGGTTATTCTGGTATTTTTCAAGCAGTTCAAGGTCTTTTTGTTCCTGTGAATCCATATCAACACCATAATCTGCGCGGTAAGCCTCTTTTTCATTCTCCAAATCACTAACCTTATTCTTAAGTTCTGTGATTTCATCAAGCTTATTAAGCTTATCGAGCTTCATATCCTCAATATTCTTATCTCTCATATCAGAAGATTTCCATGCATCAGATATAAGCTTCATAGCCTGCTTTCTGGCTCTGAGCCTTTTAGCATCAATCTGGTTATCATTGTATGGCTTCAGATTAAGCTCTGATGCATTAATTGTCTTTATATTCCTGGGTTGCTTTGAATTATCAGTATTCTTATCTGCATTATCTATTCCCTGTACAGCTGCCTGATTATTCATTGTGCTTCTTATCGTAAGTGACATATGCCCTCCTTGTCATAATCCTATCCCAAACTCCTTTTCGGGATTCATATTAGTTTAATTATATATCGGCATATGTACCACCATTATTATAGTCACTTCTTGTTTATAATGAATAAATATGATATAGTCTTACTATCAATTTATCATGAGGGGAGATTATGATGAAATTTGCAAAAGGAACTGATAAAGTGCTGACAATCATATACACTGTTTTGAGTGTTTTACTTATTGCCACATTTATATTATTACTTATATATGCAGGAGGTCTTATGAACAATGCCGGCGGCAGTATTATTAAAGCTGGCAGCTATTCACCTGATGATTACACAGCAGGATATAGATTTATGGGACATTTGTTTTATGGTGGACTTTCTTTCACAGCATCTGTTTTCTTATATGTAATTGCTATATATGCAGCACTTTTTGCTTTACCACTTATAATAATTACAATATTTGCTTATGTTGGCATGGCATTATATAAGAAAACGCATAATCCAAAACACATAAAACGCAATCTTATTGTTAAAATCGTATATACCGCAATATGGACAATACTTGCACTTATAATGACAATCAATGATGTTGGATTTGTTGTTATGTTCGTAATACTGGCTCTTGTATTATCGCTTCTTTTCGGTGCTTTGTACGGCATGACCAATCATGAATATTTTTCCGAATACTAAAATAATGGCAGGACACGATATTAATCCATGTCCTGCCATATTATATTTAATCTTACAGATGAAGCACTCTCTCTTTAATCTCCTGAGTTCTTCCCTGATTCCAGAACTGTGTCCCAATATATCCACAAGTACGTCTTGCAACATTCATCTTATCCTGATTACGGTTTCCGCAGTTAGGGCATTCCCATATAAGCTTTCCGTCATCATCAGTTATAATCTGAATCTGTCCTGTGTAACCACATTCCTGACAGTAATCACTCTTAGTATTAAGCTCCGCATACATAATATTATCATAAATGTACTGCATAACCTTAAGTACTGCAGGAATATTATTCTGCATATCAGGAACCTCAACATAGCTGATAGCTCCACCTGGTGATAATTCCTGGAACTGTGATTCAAATTTCAGCTTGTCAAATGCGTTGATATTCTCTGTTACATGAACATGATAACTGTTAGTTATATAATTCTTATCTGTTACGCCGGCAATCTTACCGAATCTCTTCTGTAAGCACTTCGCAAACTTATAAGTTGTTGATTCAAGTGGTGTACCATAAAGAGAGAAATCAATATTAGTCTCTGCCGCCCATCTCTTACATATATTGTTAAGATGTTTCATTACCTCAAGTGCAAATTCTGTACCTTCTGACTTAGTATGTGTAACACCCTTCATGTAATATGTACACTCGCAAAGTCCTGCATATCCAAGAGAAATTGTTGAATATCCGCCATAAAGAAGCTTATCAATTGTTTCACCCTTCTTAAGTCTTGCAAGTGCACCATTCTGCCAGAGAATTGGAGCAACATCTGAAGGTGTTCCTTTAAGTCTGTAATGTCTGCACATAAGTGCTCTCTTACAGAGTTCCAGTCTCTCATCAAGGATACTCCAGAACTTATCCATATCCTTTCCTGATGAGCATGCAACATCAACAAGGTTAAGAGTTACAACACCCTGATTGAATCTTCCATAATACTTTGGTTTTCCTGTTTCCGGATCAATATATGGTGTAAGGAAGCTTCTGCATCCCATACATGGGAAACACTGACCATTGCCATTGGCATCAACCTTTAATTCCTTCATCTTCTTTTCAGAAATGTAATCAGGAACCATTCTCTTTGCTGTACATTCTGCTGCCAGCTTTGTAAGTTCCCAATACTTGCTTCCTTCTCTTATATTGTCTTCTTCAAGAACATATATAAGCTTAGGGAAAGCTGGTGTAATCCATACACCCTTTTCATTCTTAACACCCTGCATTCTCTGCTTTAAAACTTCCTCTGTAACAAGGGCAAGATCTTCTCTTGTTCTTCCTTCCGGAACTTCATCAAGATACATAAATACAGTAACGAATGGTGCCTGTCCATTAGTTGTCATAAGAGTGATAACCTGATACTGGATCATCTGGACGCCACGCTTAATCTCATCCCTTACACGAAGCTCAGCAACTTCCTTTATCTTCTCTTCAGAAGCCTCTATTCCTGTTTTCTCAAATTCTTCCTTTACCTGTACGATAAATTTCTCACGGCTTATCTGGACAAATGGTGCAAGATGTGCCAGTGATATACTCTGTCCACCATACTGTGAACTTGCAATCTGTGCAATTGCCTGGGTTGCGATATTACATGCTGTAGAAAAGCTGTGTGGTTTCTCAATCATAGTCTCGCTTATTACAGTTCCGTTCTGTAACATATCCTCAAGATTAACAAGGCAACAGTTATGCATATGCTGTGCAAAGTAATCTGCATCGTGGAAATGTATAAGTCCCTGCTCATGTGCATCAACAATATCTGCCGGAAGAAGAAGTCTCTTAGTAATATCCTTACTTACTTCACCTGCCATATAATCTCTCTGTACACTGTTGACTGTAGGATTCTTATTAGAATTTTCCTGCTTTACTTCCTCATTATTGCACTCAAGAAGGCTTAATATCTGCTCATCTGTTGAATTAGACTTACGCACAAGTGCTCTCTTATAACGATATGTAATATACTTTCTTGCAACTGCAAATGCTCTGAGATTCATAATCTGGTTCTCAACAAGATCCTGAATTTCCTCAACGCTTAATGAACGGTTCATCTCTTTACAGATGCTCTCAACATTGTTAGAAATAGTTTCTATCTGTTCCTCTGACAGTCTCTCGCTATGGACAACTTCCATATTAGCTTTTGATACAGCGGCCATAATCTTACTTATATCAAATGTAACTTCTGATCCGCTTCTTTTAATAATTTTCATACTTCAAACCCTCACATAAAAACTATCATGTCCCCATGAATAATCATTAATAACACCATGTGAAATTACACACATGAAAAAAATCTGCTGGGAACCCCGTATCCATGCGGTTTCCCAAGCAGATTTGATTATACAACATATAGACTTGTAAGTCAATTAAAAACACAATATCTTGTAATAAAAAACTATATATATTAATTCATATCCTTTTCAGCTTCAGCAATAATATTAATAAGAGAAGCAGCCACTACTGCCATTTCAATTTCATATTCTGCCCACTGTGCTGACTCTTTGCAACGGTCAATTGTAAATATTCCCTTAACATCATTCTGTGTTCCAACTATACAATGTACCGTAGAGAAAACTCTTTTTTCTCTCATGGCAGTTCCAAATTCAGGTGCAAGATCTGTCTGTCGTCCAACAAATCCTACAGCGGCATGATTCTTTCCACCAAGAAGTTTCTTAAATCCTTCTGTATTAACATAATCCGCATTCATTGAACCGCACAGTTCTACTCCCATATAATATGCTCTGTTAAGGTTCGGTCCCCAATACAGATTAATACTGTCAAGCTTGAATGAATCATACATATGATGAAGCAGTTCATCAACAGCCTTTTTTCCATCCTTTGCAAATTCTTCCATTATTCCTGACAGGAAGCGGAGTTCTTTCATTTCTCTGCCGTCATTGACATTCTTATCTTTAACATTAAGAGAATTCTCATATGATTCCTTATGAAGGTCATCCCTGAAAAATACATATCTGTCTCTTCCCTTTTCCTTGGCAACATACAGACAGAAATCCGCTTTCTTAAAAAGTTCTTCATATTCTGTACCATTATTAGGGCTAAATGATGCTCCGATAGAACATGTTATCATCAGATCCTCAAAATCATCGACAAATTCCCATTTAATCTGGGTTCTTATAGCTCTTAACATTCCTCTTAATGCATGCTCATCATTAATTCCATTAAATACAATAATGAATTCATCGCCACCTATTCTTCCGACAACTCCATCCTCGCCAACTACTTCCTTAAGCTTTCTTCCTACTCTGGCAAGAACCTTGTCACCATACATATGGCCATATACATCATTGACCTTCTTGAAATGGTCTACATCAAGAACAGCTATTGTAACTCTGTTATTCTTCTCTTCCTTGAGACATTTTACAGCATATGCTGTTATTGTCTTCTTATTGTACACATGTGTAAGGGAATCAAACTGCAATTCTTCTATCATGTCTGCAATCTGGTTATAACTGCGGTTATCTGCTTCAGGTATAACCCTGCCTATAACAATCTTGCTTCCATTGCTCTTATTCATAACAGTTCCTATGAACCTCAATGTTTCCATAACCTTATTGTATGTACGCATGCTTGTCTTGAACTTGGTTGAAAATGTCTGTGTATATGAACGTACCTCAGATATAAAGTTCGTGAACATTTCCCTGTCACTTTCCTCTATATATCCCTCTGTAAGCATCTGTCTCTTCCAGTCATCAATATCAGCCTTGTATATAACATCCCTTGAATCAACATCATATCTGTACATACTGAAAATATTATTATCCCTGTTGTATGTAAATGTATACTCCCTGTCCAGTCCTAGAAGAATCTTGTGTTTTGATACATCATCCCTCAGGCTCTTATTGGCATCCTCTATTGACTCAACATCAACAAGCTCAATATCCCTCATGTGTCCATTACCGACACCCCGTTGCGGATACACCAAAAGATGATTATATCTTTCCTCTCCCTGAGCATTAATAAACTTAAACATTGCACTCTTGGCAGTTCCATCATAATCATCTATAAAATCCATAAGTCTTTCTTTATCCTGTGGTGCAACTACTTCCAGAAGAGTATCTACAATACGTCCAAAATATTCTTCAAACGCCTTATTAGAAACGCTTATGACACAATACTTGTCAATTGATGCAATTCTTCTGCTCATTTTATGTACAATTTCAAATTTTTCATTTGCTTTTACATTATTATCCATGTTTGTACCTCATGTTTTATATTATTGGTTATTGATAACTAATTCCGAATTTCGATATTAAAATTATATTATATATATGACGATTTTACAAGTATTCTAAAGTACTTTTCAGAATTTTTTGGTACTTTAGTACCAATACCAAATATTGTATTTTCTTTTAAATTACAACATGCTATAATACAACATATTGTTGATTTTAGCTTGAAAGAACTATTATTAAATATGAGGAGGTTTTCTAATGGAACGCGTAAAGTACAACAGAGTTGAGGTCAATCATGGAAATATGGCAAAGAAATTTCCTGTTTACGAGATTTATCTTGATGGGGTTATTGTAACAAAGGTATCATCTGAGAACGAAGCTTTAGAGATGGTATCCCGCTGGCAGGAAATTTACAAATAATTCTAAAAGCAAATGGCATGTACATTTTGATATGTACATGCCATTTTTTATAACATTTTCTTCTTTCTTAACACCCATAAAACCACGAGGCATATCAGAAGTATAATTCCACTTATTATCTCAAAACCAAAAGGTGTCTTTGCAAAAGGCATCCACTCCCCGGCAACATTCATACCATATATACCAGATATTATCGTTGGAATAGCCATTACAATTGTAATTGATGTAAGGTATTTCATTACATTATTCAGCTTACTGTCAATTACCGATGACATCAGTTCCCTTGTACCATCAATGACATCCCTGTATATTGTGGTCATCTCGATAGCCTGCTGGTATTCGACCATTACATCTTCCAGCAGTTCCATATCTTCAGGATACTGTTCAAGTCTTTTATATCTTCTCAGTCTTTCTAACACAATGCTGTTAGCACGAAGTGATGTTGCAAAATACACAAGAGTAGACTCTAACTCATGCAGTTCAATAAGATCCGTATCCGATGTATCGCCATCAACTCTTTCTTCTATTTCTATTCTTTTCTTATCAATCAGGCGAAGATTAGCCTGATATACGAATGCTGAACGGAAAAGCATCTGATATATAAAACGCATTTTCTTCTTGGTACTGAATTCCCTGACCTTATTTCTTATGAAATAATTAATAATAGGTGTATCAACTTTGCATACCGTTATTATTGCATCGCTTTTAAGAATAATGCCAAGTGGGATTGTCGTATACATTTTCTTTTCATGTCTCACCTCTGGAGTTGGAATATCAACAAGTATCAATGTATATCCGTCTTCAAGGCTTATACGTGAACTTTCTTCTTCATCAAGTGCGGATGCTATATCCTCAGGTTCTATTTCAAAACGCTCTGCTATCTGCTCAAGCTCTTTGCTTGTCGGGTCTACCATGTTAATCCAGCATCCATCCTGAATATCGGGCAGTGTGCTTAGCACCTGCTGGTCTGTTCTATATATCTCTACCATAAGTCCAGCCTTTCATAATTATTATTTCATCATAATCGTCCCTGATGCGTCTCATAATAAAGTCTCTTAAAGGTTCATCGAAACTCCTGTATATATTGCTTACAGCTTCACATTCAAGCGGATTACGGGTAAGAAAATATCTGATATTAAATCCATACATCATGTACATTATCTGCAGCACTTTGACATCTGGTTTTACCAGACCATTCTCCAATGCGCAATAACTTCGTATCGACATGCCAAGAATCTGTGCCATGTCTGGTTTGTTCTTATCCTGTATCCGTCTTATTTCTGTAAGAGTATATCCTGTCCGTACATTGTCTGGCACTTCAAGTTCCATGCCATTGACAATTTCAAGTATCATTCTGTGGTAATGTACCACTGCCCTTTCTTCTTTATACCCGAATTGAAGCATACTGTCAAATAAACACAGCAAATTTCTTATAAATACTTTCTTTCTGTCAGCCGGACATTGATTATACATTTGCCAGAAAGGATTATCCATATAAATGCCATGCAGAATATAATCAGAATTCCAACCTTCAGACTTTTCCATCCGCTCTATCATTCTGTATGTGACAGGCTGGATACCTGTCTCTATCCTGCCAAGATAATCAGGAGTTACATGCAGCATTTCTGCTGCTTCCATTCTTGTAAGCCCTCTTTCTATCCGGCATTTTCTCAGTCTTTTCCCTGTATCCTGCATTTAATCCTCCGTATATCATGTTCACAATAATATGACTATAATATACGATTTATCAGATATCTCTAGTACAGTCCCCTGTAATGTTTATAATATTAATCTATACGCCATTATTTCTTATCTGTCTTGCAGCTTCTTAATCCGCAAGATCCGCAGTTCCCGTCACAGCCTTTTCCAAGACCGCTTTTTTCATGTTTATATGAAACCGCAATATATATAGCAACAACTATAACTAAAAGTATTCCTGCTGATATGACCTGTCCCATATTCTGTCTCCTTATTAATTGTTCTTATACGCTTTTCCAATCTCACCTGTAAGTGAAGCAAATATCTTAAGTACCATTGCACGTTCTGGTTTGTCAAGTTCCCTGAAAGACTTAAGAACGGCATTAATATTCTTAAATCTGGCTGTACTTATCTCTGAAAGGTTCTTTGCACCACTTGCAGTTACCAGTGAGAATAATGTATCTACGAATTCTGCTCTCTGTTCTCTTGTAAGCCCGTCTATCCATGCGCTCAGTGCTGCATTTAACCTTTTACTCTTAGGGCTTAACTCCTGCTCAGTCTCAAAATCTGGTCCTATAACCTGCCATGACATAGAATCATGCTGCATAAGACCTGACTGGCTGCTCTTTACAACCTCATAATCCCCATCATGATTAAGAAGCATTCCAACAACCGAGCCATAAGGAACAATACTCTTAATCCTAGGCAGAATTGCCAGATAATCCGGATGCTTTACGAAATCGCTGTCAAATCCCGGACCATCATTATTATAAACAGTAATAATTCTTTTCTTAACTGATGGTCTTGCAAAGACTGATGCATATACCGCCAGATTACCACCTTTGGAATGTCCTCCAAGAATCAGTTTTCCTTCTGAACGCTGCACGGTTGTGTCAATATATCTTACTGCATCCTTCTGCGATGGAACAGGTGATAGGAAGCTCATGTTAAAGTCCTCTTTCCAGCCTACAAGTGTATCATCAGTTCCCCTGAAAGCAATATACGTAAGTCTGTTATCAATTCTTACATGAAATGCCGCAAACTGTTCTTCTTTGCCGCCATCGACATAATCAACATAATTAGTAAGTATAAGTGAACCAAATCTTTTTGTTGCTGCTACCTCCCTTAAAAGATACGGGGCTTTTCCTATGAAAGATTTGCATTTCTTAATCTCCTTCTCATCATGGGTATCAAAAAATGTGTCTGCCGCTTCCGCAATTGTAATAGTCTCGATACTTCCTGGTGCCGGTACAATATCAGTAAAATCAACATATGCAATCTGCGCAAGTATTAAATTGTCCACGTCATTAAATGGTGCCTGGCTAAAATCAAGGTCACCTCTCCATTTCAAATAATCAGATACATTACTCATACTTAACCCCTTCTTATTCTACGCATTTTCCTTTCAGAAACCTTCTTGGTTACAAGATCCTTCCATATTGAAGGTGTGAACAGAATTATCAGTGGAAATAACTCCAGTCGTCCGGCAAGCATATCAAACATCAGTACATATTTGCTGAAATCAGAATAACTTCCAAAATTCTGTGTCGGTCCGACAGCCGAAAGCCCCGGACCTATATTATTAATAGTCGCTGCTACTGCAGTGAAATTCGTCACAATATCCTTTCCTTCAATAGATATTAGCAGTAAAGACGCTGTGAATATCATCATAAATGTTATGAAATATATACTCACCGACCTGCATGTTTCACTATCAACAGGCTTTCCTTCTGTCTTAATCACCTTAACACTCTTAGGATGAATATATGACTGAATCTCTCTGAATATTGTCTTTATCCCTATTATAAACCTGGAAACCTTAATTCCGCCACCTGTACTTCCGGCACATGCTCCCACAAACATCAGTACAACAAGCACCGACTTTGACAGTGACGGCCACATATCGAAATCCACTGATGAAAATCCGGTTGTCGTTATAATAGATGCAACCTGAAACATTGACTGTCTCAGTGTAAGTTCAACAGTACCTACACTTCTGTATATATTAACAAATATAATTGCTGTTGCTGCAAGGATAATTCCGAAATAACATCTTACCTCTTCTACTTTAACAGCCTTCTTAAACTGTCTTAGAACAATAAGATAATATGCGTTGAAATTAACTCCAAACAATATCATAAATATGGTTACAACCCACTGGATATAAGGTGAAAAGCTTGTAAAGCTGTCATTTCTGATACCAAATCCACCTGTTCCTGCTGTTCCCATTGCTGTATTAAGTGCATCAAGGAATGTCATTCCTCCAAAAGAAGAAGAATTGTCTGAAGTACAGTCATCCCAAAATATATAATATACAGTATTCTTGCTGTATATCTGATCTTAGGAACAAGTTTACCCACTGATGGTCCCGGACTCTCTGCTTTCATAAGATTGATATTGGAGCCACCTGTAAGAGGTATTACTGCAAGCAGAAATACCAGAACTCCCATACCACCAATCCAGTGAGTAAAGCATCTCCAGAACATAATGCTCTGTGACAGTCCTTCAACTTCACTTAATATACTTGCTCCTGTCGTTGTAAATCCTGATATTGTCTCAAAAAGCGCATCTGTGAATGAAGGTATTTCCCTGCTTATAAAAAAAGGCAGGCAGCCAAATATACTCATAAGAATCCAGCTGAGTGCAGTTGTAATGCACCCCTCCTTCAGATAAAAAACTGTATTGGCAGGCTTTTTAATTGTCATAAGAATCCCACATACAGCACATAATGCAATTGTTATCAAGAATGCAGATATTGCCTTCTCCCTGTATATAACGCCAACAATCACAGGAATGACCATAAGAGCCGCTTCTATCTTTAAAACATGTCCAAGAATATATCTTACTATAGAACTGTTCATATCAATGTTCCCAGCCTTTCCTATCTAAGAATATCAGTTATAGCATCAAACCCTGTATGAGTTGTTACAATAACCACAGTATCTCCAACCATAAGGCTGTCAGTACCACTTGGAATAATAATCTTACCATTACGGTTAATAAGTGCTATAAGCAGATTATCCTTCAGCTTAAGTTCCATAAACTGCTTGCCCGTAACTCCTGATTCTTTATCAACATTAAACTCTATAGCTTCTGCCTTCTGGTCAAACAAATGATACAAGGTCTGTATGTTATTGCTTCCCATAGACTCCTTCTTAGCTCTTACATAAGCAATGATAGCTTCTGATGTTATATATCTTGGATAAATCACACTGCCAAGATCAAGGCTGTTAATAACACTGCTGAATCCCATTCTTGTTATTTTCGTAATACATTTGGCTCCAGATACTTTTCTTGCATACAGAGTAAGCATTACATTCTCTTCATCAATCCCTGTAAGAGGGACAAAGCTCTCCACATACTCAATCCCCTCTTCTCTTAAAAGGCTCTCGTCAGTACCATCACCATTGATAATAACAGCTCCCGGAAGCTCCTCGCTTAACTTTAACGCGCGTTCCTTGTCATTCTCAATAATCTTTACATCAATTCCCATGTTAAGGAGCTGTTTTGCAAGATAATATGCAACTCTTCCACCTCCGACAATCATGGTACTCTTGACCTGATGTGTCTGAAAACCTACACTTGCAAGAAATGTCCTTGCATTCTTTCTTGATGCAATGAAAGATAACTTATCATCTGCCCTTATAATAAAATGTCCCGATGGAATGAACACCTCACCATCCCTCTCAACTGCACATATAAGAACCTTAGATGATGAAGCCTTAGATATCTCCGCAAGGGTATGGTCACACATCTGGTTACCCTCAGGGACTTTTATCTTAATCATCTCTGCCTGTCCATGTGCAAATGTTCCAATCTCAAGTGCTGTAGGCATATAAAGCACACGTGCTATCTCACTTGCAGCCTCGAATTCCGGATTAATAATCATTGCCAGACCTAATCTGTCTCTTAAAAATGCAGCTTCCTGACTGTATTCAGGTGTTCTTACTCTTGCAATTGCCTCACATCTGCCAGCTCTCTTTGCAAGTGTACAGCATAAAAGATTCAACTCATCAGAATCTGTTACTGAAATAAGAAGGTCAGCTGAGTCAATACCTGCCTCCTTCTGAACTGCAAAACTGGCTCCATTGCCCTCAACTCCCATAACATCATATGCACCTGTTATGGCATCAAGCTTAACCCTGTTCTTATCAATAAGAGTAATGTCATGGTTCTCCCTGCTGAGTCTCTCAACAAGAGTGGCACCAACCTTACCGCCACCTACAACTATAATATTAAGTCCGTTCTTTCTGGACTTGACATTCCCAAACATTCCAATCCTCCTTTTGCCACATTGTTTTGCGAAGCAAACTATCTACCCATTTCTTTTAATTCTTCAAGCAGTTCCAAATCAGACTGCTGTACCTTTATATTAGATGTTATAGGTGCCTCTCCAGGATTGGTAACTGTAATTTCAATTATGGTTCCTTCCTTAAGTCCACCTGCAAAACATCTGTTAAGAAATGCCACAAACTTCGGATGATTCTTCTGAAACTTATTCTTGGCACTCATAAGCTTCATAATTGATGCTGGATTCATAATAATCTCCATTCTTTCTAATTCTGCTACTTAGCATGCAAAGTATACCATATTATCAAAAAAATAGAAATCCCTGACATCTCTTGCATATATTAATTTTTCAGAAATAAAATTTTTTCAAAAAAACAGTTGACAAAATCCGTTCCACCCATTATTATATCACTTGTGTTTGCGCGAGTGGCTCAGTGGTGGAGCACCTCCTTGCCAAGGAGGGGGTCGCGGGTTCGATCCCCGTCTCGCGCTCTTTTTTATTTTGTAGAAGCAGTTTCATTTTAACAGCTTTCTCTATTTTTTATTGATTTTTTTATAAAACAGTTGTTTTTTTATCAGAATGAATATAATAATATTAACAGAACCCAACACGCCTCTCCACGATGCGGACCATGTTGGGTCTTTTAATTTTAAGGAGATTACTTTATGGAAGAATTAAAACACCACCAACCTTCCATGACCATTGATGAACAAATCAACAACCTTAAATCCCTAGGGTTAATTATTAATGATGACATTTATGCCAGAAAGATTCTCAATGATATATCATATTTTAGGTTAATTAAAGCTTACAGCTTAAATCTTAAAGTCAAGAATGGACATTATAAAGATAACATTAAGTTTGAACAGCTTGTAGAATTATATCTTTTTTAACATTAAGTTTGAACAGCTTGTAGAATTATATCTTTTTAATTCTAACCTTTCGTCAAATT
>QRVH01000017.1 GCA_003458705.1 Eubacterium sp. AF22-9
TTACTTTTAAAAAATCAGCTGTTTTTTAGTGCTTAACAATTTTTTTAAATAATAAAAAGCCTGCTCAAAAAAGCAGGCTTTAAAAATTCATCAAAGTATTTAAATTATACATAAAAAAGCTTAGAATTTTAATTAACCAAGATACTTAGCAAGTACATCAACCTTGTCAAGCTTCTCCCAAGGGAGATTAAGGTCTGTACGTCCAAAATGACCATAAGCAGCTGTCTGCTTGTAGATAGGTCTTCTTAAGTCGAGCATCTTAATGATTCCGTTAGGTCTTAAATCGAAGTTCTCACGTATGATTTCAACGATTTTTTCTTCATCAAGCTTTCCTGTACCAAATGTATCAACCATGATAGATGTTGGTCTTGCGACACCGATTGCATATGAAAGCTGGATTTCACATCTGTCAGCAAGTCCGGCAGCAACAATATTCTTTGCAACATATCTTGCAGCGTATGCCGCAGAACGGTCAACCTTAGTGCAGTCTTTACCAGAGAAAGCACCACCACCATGTCTTGCAGCACCACCGTAAGTATCAACGATAATCTTACGACCAGTAAGACCTGAATCTCCGTTAGGACCGCCAATTACAAAACGGCCTGTAGGATTGATGTATATCTTAGTATCAGCGTCAATCATAGCTGGGTCAACGATAGCGTCAATAACATATTTCTTAATATCCTCATGAATCTGTTCCTGAGATACTTCAGGAGCATGCTGTGATGAAACAACGATAGCATCAAGTCTTATTGGCTTTTTGTTTTCATCATATTCAACTGTTACCTGAGTCTTTCCGTCTGGTCTTAAGTAAGAAAGAGTTCCATCTTTACGAACCTTTGTAAGCTGCTTAGAAAGCTTCTGTGCAAGTGCAGAAGAGTAAGGCATGAATTCAGGAGTTTCGTTAGTTGCGTAACCAAACATCATACCCTGGTCACCGGCACCACCCTCTGAATCATCAATTTCGCCATCTTTGGCTTCAAGAGCTTTATCAACACCCATAGCAATATCAGCTGACTGCTTGTCTAATGCAACCATAACAGCACAAGTATTACCATCAAATCCCTTATCAGAGCTGTCATAACCAATATCTGTAACTGTCTTTCTTACGATAGAAGGAATATCTATGTTAGCCTTAGTTGTAACCTCACCCATTACCATAACGAAACCTGTGTTAGTAAGAGTTTCGCAGGCTACTCTTGAGTATGGATCCTGCTCATAGAGAGCGTCTAATACGGCATCTGAAATCTGATCGCAGATTTTATCTGGATGTCCTTCTGTTACTGATTCTGAAGTAAATAATCTTTTTTCCATGTTATCTCCTTTTTGTTTTATCGTGAATATGTCTATCCCATACCTTTCTCGTGTCTATTCTCATCGCTACTCGCGCTCGTAGCTCAGACGCCAGAATTGCATTGCTATCTCTACTCGCGCAAAAAAAGGTCCCCGACAAGGGACCCGATAGACTGTATCGAAATCCTCTTATTGTTCGACTAATATCGCTCAGGTTGGCACCTTCCTCAAAAGGGGTTGCCGGGCTTCATAGATCCTATGTATCTCCACCGCTCTTAATAAGGGATATAAAATATTCAATTAATATTACCGCATAAGATACTACACAATATTTAAACATTCGTCAAGAGTAATTTGACATTTTCTATATGGAAATTTATAATTAATGCATATTTAGCGTACAGATGTAAAGCACAAGGGGAAGAGTGATGAGTGAAAAAATAATATTTATATTTGATGCGAAAGATGGCGATCAATTATCTGAAGATGTTAATACACCAGATGGAAAGATTCTTGTAAAAAAAGATACAATACTCGATTATGATATAATTGCAAATATTTCTAATCATCATATTCTGGAAGTCAGGATATATGATAATGATGAATTAGAGGATAATCAATCAGGGATAGACTCAGACAGAAATACAGAGAATGAAAAATATTTTGACAAAATCAGAAAGAGCAGACAGTTCAAGAAGTTTAAAAAGACTTACGATGAGAATATAATTGATATCAAGGATGGACTTAATGAGGTAGTAACCAATAATAGTCCTATTGATACTGATAAGCTGATTGAAGGAACACAGCAGATTCTTTCTGAGAACAATAACAGTTTACAGCTTTTTGATATGCTTCACAGCATGAGACAGTTTGATGACCTTACATATGTTCATTGCGTGAATGTAGCATTGATATCGTCTATTATTGGGCAGTGGCTTAAGTATAGTAAGGAAGATATAAGGACTCTTATTATATGTGGATTGCTGCATGATATTGGAAAATTAATGATTCCTAATGAGATTCTTACAAAGCCGGGCAGACTTACAGAGGATGAATATGAAATCATGAAGCAGCATGTTAATCTTGGCTATGAGAAGTTAAAGAACCAGAATATTGATATGCGTATTAAGGAGGCATGCCTGCTCCATCATGAAAAATGTGATGGAACAGGATATCCATTTGGCTTGAAGAGCGAGAGTATTCCGGTTTCTGCAAAGATTATTGCGGTAGCAGATGTATATGATGCCATGACTGCTGCCAGAGTGTATAGAGGTGCATTGTGTCCGTTTGAGGTTATAGAAACAATGCATTGTGATGCATTCACCAAGTTTGATCCTAAATATATTCTGCCATTTCTTAAAAATGTTGCATCATCATATATTCACAATGATGTAAGACTGTCAGATGGCAGAACAGGAAAGGTTATTCTTATCAATGATAATGCGTTAAGCCTGCCTGTTGTACAATGTGGTGACACATTTGTTGACTTATCAAAAGAACATGGACTTAAGGTATTATCAATTCTGTAATATTATATTTAATTATTTGGCACATGCGTGGAGGTACTTTTCTTTAGTAGCCATACCTCCGCGGATGTGTCTTTCTTGTTTATTGACATCAAGAACCTTTCTTGCTTCTTTAGCAAGCTCCGGATTGATTTCCATAAGTCTTGTAGTTACATCTTTATGTGCCGTGCTTTTGCTTACATTAAATGCTTTAGCTGTCTGTCTTACAGTGGCTTTATGCTCAATTATGTAATATGCCAGCTGGGTGGCGCGTTCTTCAATATAGTCTCGCATATCGGGACTCCGGAAGTTTCATTTATACAATCTATGCCAGGGAAGGGCGTTTTATGTTAGAATGTGAAAAGACAGAAACAAGGAGATAAACAATGATTGTTAAATACAGTGTAATGCAGCAGGACACACCAAAGGATTATGCAGCATTGTGTGAAGTGAATGAGGATGGTTTACAGTTATTAAGGCTTATGGGGCAGACAGCTTATGTTGTTGTTCCACAACAGATAGATGGATATGAAGTAAGAAGCATAGGAAAATACTGCTTTGCGGCTAAGAGAGATTGTAATAATCGGACATCAGATAATGAGTGGGAAGAACTGGAACATATAGCGGTGGCGGATGGAATGCATGAGCTGAGTGGCGAATATATAGAAAATGTTGTTTTACCCGATAGTGTAAATGTACTGGAAAGCTATGCTTTTTATAACTGCAGGAAATTAAACTATCTGGAATTTGGAAGTGGTTTAAATGTTGTTAATAATGATGCATTTATGAACTGCCGGGAGCTGTCAGTGCTTGCAGTAAGAAGTGATGTAGAAGCTGCGACAGGTGTGCAGTATTTCTTAAAGCAGCTTAATAAAGGAATTGAACTTAAATTTGTTAAAAATTCAGATATAGTGGGCAGCTTCTACTATTCAGAGTATACAGAAAGTTATGAAGAAATCGGACCTGCACATATATTTCAGATGGATGTGCAGGGTGAAGGATACAGGGCGAGACAGTTATTTAATGACGGAGTTGTAGATGCAGTAAGATATGATGCAGTCTTTGATGCAGCGAAGGCGTTGGAAAGTACTTATACTTTGTCGAAGATGGCAGTTGGGAGACTGCAGTATCCGGTTAAACTGGCAGATGAAGCCAGAACTGCGTATACACAATTTCTAAAGGGTATTATTGAAAATGTTCTGGAATGGATAGTGAAAGAGCAGAGAATTGACATTATAGAGTCCTTTGTTCAGGAAAACATACTTGATGAGAAGGGACTTGACACTGCACTTAAGCTTGCCGGAAAATGTGGCTGGACAGCGGGAAGTGCGTCAATTATAGAGCTTGGAAGCAGATTTGCACAGAAGATGAAAAAGAGCAGGTATGAATTCTGAGATTGAAGAAATCGGACATTTAATGAACTGGGTATAAGATGGCAGATATAGAGTTATAATACGCATCTGTGGAAATAACATGAAGGGAGGTAACAGCATGGCGCATGTGCAGACAGAAAGCGAGTGGGAACTGGAAATGTGTGGCAGGATTACAGAATATCTTGCAGGACAGATATATGTTGATATGAGATTTCTTGAGCCTGTGCTTAATGTGCTGGTGCCAAGAGCCAACATGGGATTGTCCACATTTGCAACAGATGGCGTGTATCTATATATGAATACCAGACATACAATGGAGGTTTTTAAGAAGAACGAGAAATTTCTTGTGAGAGCATATCTGCACACAGTGCTTCATTGTGTTTACAGCCATCTGTGGCTGTGTGACGGAAGAGACGCACAGCTATGGAATCTTTCGTGTGATATTGCGGTGGAGCGTATAATTGACAGGCTTGAAAAGCCGTGTGTCAAAAGGATTCTTACATGGAGAAGGCAGGATATATATAAGAAGCTTGATGATAATAAATGTGTTTCGGCGGCGCAGATATATGAGTATCTTCTTGAGATGAATCAGGACGAGCTTGCGAAGTTGTGGCAGGAGTTTTACACGGATGACCATACATTGTGGCAGTATAAGAATGATCGTAAGAATATGTTACAGCAGCCCAATAAAGTGCAGCAGCAGTGGGAACAGCGGGCGCGTCAGATGAATATGGAGAAGCAGAAAAGTGATGGGGAGAGCGGTCAGGACAGCAATTCGTTAAATGAGCTTATGAAGGTTCAGAAAAGACGCAGAAGCTACAGGGATTTCCTTAAGAAATTTGCTGAGTATCACGAGGAGTTAAAGATTAATGATGATGAATTTGACTTTGGATATTATGCTTACGGATTGTCGGTTTATAAAAATATGCCGCTTATTGAGCCACTTGAGACAAGAGAGATAGACAAGATAAGGGAATTTGTTGTTGTTGTCGATACAAGTTATTCAACGAGCGGAGAGCTTGTGAGGCGGTTCTTACAGGAAACATTTGACATACTTATGGACGACAGGGCATTTTTCAAGGTGAGCAGTATCCACATTATTCAGTGCGATGATGTAATCCAGAGTGATGATGTGATTAAAGACAGGGAGCAGCTTGAAGGATTTTCAATACATTTGAAATAAAGGGAGGCGGTAATACTGATTTCAGACCTCCGTTTAAATATATAGACAGACTGATTGAAGAAGGTAAGATTAAGAATCCAGGCGGAATGTTGTATTTCACAGATGGCGAAGGGATTTATCCGAAGAAAAAGCCGGGGTACAGAACCGCATTTGTATTTATGAAAGATTTCGATGAGATGAAAGTGCCTGCGTGGGCGATGAGAATAAGACTGGACAAGTCAGACAGATAGAAAGGACATGGCTATGAACATTAAAGAAGCAAAACAGGAGATTATTAATACGGTCAAAGCGTATCTTTGTAAAAATGCAGAGGGAGAATACAGGATTCCGGCGATACGGCAGCGACCTGTACTTCTTATGGGACCTCCGGGAATCGGAAAGACTCAGATTATGGAGCAGATTGCCAGTGAATGTGGAATCGGTCTTGTTTCATATACTATTACGCACCATACAAGACAGAGTGCTGTCGGACTTCCGATGATTAAGACAGAGGAGTTTGATGGGAAGGAATATTCTGTAACTGAGTATACGATGAGTGAGATAATTTCCGGAGTGTACAAGGCTGTCAAGGAGCAGGGACACAGGGAGGGTATTCTTTTTATTGACGAGATTAACTGTGTTTCGGAGACTCTGATTCCTACTATGCTGCAGTTTTTACAGTGCAAAACATTTGGCAATCAGAAAGTGCCTGAGGGCTGGATAATTGTGGCAGCGGGCAATCCGCCTGAATTCAACCGCTCAGTCCGTGAGTTTGATATGGTTACATATGACCGTCTGAGGGTGATTAATATTGACGCTGACCTTGAGGTGTGGCGCGAATATGCCAGAGAGCGTTATATTCACAATGCAATTTTTTCATATCTTGATATAAGACCACAGAATTTCTACAGTGTCATGGCAGATGTTGACGGGCTTAAGTTCGTTACGGCGCGTGGCTGGGAGGATATGAGCAGTCTTATGTATGTGTATGAGGAGCTTGGAATCAGCATAAATGCTGGAGTTGTTGGAGAGTTTCTTCATAATGAGGATATCGCAGAGGATTTTGCAGCATATTATGATCTTTATAATAAGTACAGGGATGATTATGGAATTAACAATATTCTTGCTGGAAATGCGACATCTGATATATACAGGCGAATGATTAATGCTGATTATGATGAGAGACTGACGGTGGTAAATCTTCTGCTTGACACTCTGAATAAGCATTTTAAATATGCAGCAGAATTAAAGGCTGATACTGATAGCTGGTATAAGTCTATCAAGGAAAAGATTAAGGCAGGAGAAGATGAAGGCGTTATTGATAAGGAGAAAGCAGAATTTTCTAAACAAGCTGAAAAGCTGGATAGTGTTGAGGAACAGACTCTTGCAAAGTTAGAAAATGCATTTGACTTTTTAGAAGGTTCTAAACAGGAGATTTCAAAGGAAGATATAGGAAAATTAGATCAGGAAATGCTTATATTTGTCACAGGACTCACAACGGGAAAGGAATCATCGTCATTCCTTCTTGTAAATCCGTGTGACAGATACAAGTCCTATAGTGCCATGTACTTAAAGGGTGGCAGAAGAAACCAGCTCCTTAAGGAAATGGAATAAAGATGCGATTGAATAAATCGGACATTACATTTTTAATTTTTCTGCAAACATAAGAAGTACGCTGACTGAAAGCAGTGCACTTGAAATCCAGATTGTGTGGATTCCGAACATCATTGAAAGGTTTCCACCGATACCTGCGCCGATTGCAAAGAATAATATTATGCCGAAGTAATAACCGGCTTTTCTAAGAGAAACCTTATTGCCGGTACGCACAAATACTGAAAGTGCGTCTGTACCGCTTCTTAAGTTACCGATACACATGGTGCTTGCATAGGAATAGCCATTGACTTTTCTGAATGCCTGTACCTGCATGGCGCATGAGAACGATACGATTATTGTTGCAAACATGTCCATTGAATGAGGCATGAAGCCGACTGCAATTAAGATTACAATCTCAATAAGTAATATTGCCTGCCGCCAGTGAAGTCTGGTGGCATTTTTGTATTTGCCCTGAATTCGCTCCGTCACGAATACGCCAAGACCAAATGCTAAGAATGGCAGGAGATATTTAACTCCCTGATACCATTCGCCCATCATAAAATGTGTACTCATAAGAACCACATTACCAGTCTGTGCGTTGGAGAATACTTCATTTCTCGTAAAGTATGTATATGCGTCCTGAAGTCCACCGGACATGGCAAGGAATACGCTGTTTATGAAGGCCTCGGACATCTGTATATCCGGCAGCTTCTTAGCGAGGGCGTTGTGAAGCTTTGATGCCATAAATAACCTCCTTGTGTTTTATAACTTTGGTTGTTATAGCACAAGGAGGGGATGTTGTAAAGGGTATATAAATATTAGATATGTTGTGAATTACCATACGCCGTAGGATTATCTGGCTGGTAACACAACATATTAATTACTTTCCAAGTGCTGTCTTCTGTGGCACTTCTGTTTCTTTTTCGTAGCATGCAAATGCGCTGTCAACAAGCTCTTTATCCGGCTTAGGAGTAAACAGGCTGACTACAGGAACGATAATCATTCCGGCAAACATTGCAAATGCACCACAGTTGATAGGTGACTGAAGCCATGTTGGGAAACTTGCTCTGAAGAAGATGTTGGCAATCATGAGTACTGAACTGAATAAAAAGCAAGCCCAGCATGATGCTTTAGAAACTTTCTTAGAGTAAAGCGAGAACATAAATGGTGCAAGGAATGAACCTGCAAGTGCACCCCAAGATATTCCCATAAGCTGTGCAATAAATGTTACTGAACTCTTGTACTGGATAAGTGCAAGTATTGCAGATATCGCAATGAATACAACAACAAGAATTCTTATGTATAATACCTGTTTCTTTTCACTCATGTTCTTGATAAAGTTATCTTTTAAGAAGTCAATAGTAAGTGTTGAGCTTGAAGCTATTACAAGTGATGAAAGTGTAGACATTGAAGCTGACAACACAAGAATTACAACCAATGCAATAAGCACAGGGCTTAAGTTGGAAAGCATTGTTGGAATTATTGAGTCGAAGCCGTTAGCTTTGACATCTATCTGGTCAGAGAATAATCTTCCAAAACCTCCGAGAAAATAGCATCCGCCTGAAACTATAAGCGCAAATATTGTTGATATTACAGTACCCTTCTGTATAGAAGCTTCATTATCAATGGCATAGAATTTCTGAACCATCTGAGGAAGTCCCCATGTTCCAAGTGATGTAAGGATTACAACACATAACAGGTTGAATGGGTCAGGTCCGAAAAATGAAGCAAATATACCGGGAGTATCGCTTACTGCCGGGTCAGACACATTTGCAAGACCCTGCAGTGCAGACATGAAGCCGCCCTTAGAGTGGATTACGGCAGCAATAACTGCAACGATACCGAATAACATGATAATTCCCTGAATGAAATCATTGATTGCAGTAGCCATGTAACCGCCGGCAATTACATAGATGGCAGTAAGTGTTGCCATGATTATGATACAGACGCTGTAATCAATGTTGAAAGCCATACCGAAAAGTCTTGAAAGTCCATTGTAAAGTGAAGCTGTGTATGGAATCAGAAAAATGAATATTATAACGGAAGCACCGATTTTTAATGGATTGCTTCCGAATCTCTTTCCAAAATATTGTGGCATGGTTGCTGAATCAAGATGTTGGCTCATAATTCTTGTTCTTCTGCCAAGTACGACCCATGCAAGAAGTGAACCTATAATTGCGTTGCCGATACCAGCCCAGGTTGCGGCAATGCCGTATTTCCAGCCAAACTGGCCTGCATATCCGACAAATACTACAGCCGAGAAATAAGATGTTCCGTATGCAAATGCGGTGAGCCACGGACCAACGCTTCTTCCACCGAGAACGAAACCATTAACATCAGTTGCATGCTTGCGGCAGTACAGGCCAATGCCTATCAGAACCGCAAAGTAGATAATAAGAATAACCAGTTTTAACATAAAAACCCCCATATTAATTGTATTATGCTATGCTTCATGGATTTAAAGTGTAACGCTTTAAATTGATAAAGCACGGCATAAATGAATTGTAACATATGGTGGTGGGATTGGCAAGGAGAAAGTGGAGTGATATATTATATGATAACGCATTGCGTAACATATGAAGTTATGTTATAATAACAAAAAATAATTGAGAGGTGATATATTATGACTATAGCAGAGACAATAAAACAGCTTAGAGAAAGCGTTGGAATGACAAGAAAAGAATTTTCACAGCATACAGGTATTCCTGTGCGTACATTAGAGGACTGGGAGGCATCAAGAAGAACTCCGCCAGAATACATTCCACGGCTGATAGCTTATCAGTTAAAGTATGAGGAGTTGCTTAGGGAGAAAGAAAAAGGCAATTTATAATATTGCATTTCAATTTATAAAGAGTGTTCTAATCTGGACACTTTTTATAAATTTTTAAGTAGCCTGTGCAGCAATTAGATGTTAATATATTATATATGTAACCCGAAACTGATATTTTAAGAGCGAAGGGAGATTTTATTGAAGGCTGGATTATTTAAGACACAATTTAATTACCATAATACAGTCATTAAAGAGAAGATGAAGGAAAAGACAAAGGAGTCTGTCAGCGCGGTAGTACCGATAATGCTTATAGTGTTGCTTCTTGGCTTCACAGTAGCGCCTCTTTCACCTAGTATACTGGTTGAATTTATTATTGGAGCCGTGCTGGTTATTATTGGCATGGTGTTTTTTTCTTTAGGGGCAGAATTATCCATGACACCAATGGGTGAAAGAGTTGGTGGAAGCATGTTAAGGACTAAGAAATTATGGATGATTATAGCGATAGGATTTATCCTTGGAGTTATAATTACGGTTTCAGAGCCTGATCTGCAGGTGCTTGCAGGACAGGTGGCAGCAGTTCCTAATATGGTGCTTATATTATCTGTAGCAGTTGGAGTAGGTGTATTTCTTGTTGCTGCACTTTTAAGAATACTTTTTGGAATACCGTTAGCACCGCTTCTGCTAGTGTTTTATGCAATTGTTTTTGCACTTGCGATGTTTGTTCCTAAAGGCTTTCTTGCAGTTGCATTTGATTCAGGGGGAGTAACAACCGGTCCGATGACTGTACCATTTATAATGGCTCTTGGTGTGGGTATTTCTTCTATCAGAAACGATAAACATGCCGGCAATGATAGTTTTGGTCTTGTATCATTATGTTCAATCGGTCCAATACTTGCAGTTCTTATTCTTGGAATGGTTTATAGTACAGAGGGTAATTATACAACAACAGCAATTACTGAAGTGAGCAATTCTGTTGAACTTGGTAAGCTGTTCTTATATGAGATACCTGAATATCTGAAAGAAATAGCGTTGTCACTTCTTCCGATAGTTGTATTTTTTGGAGTGTTTCAGATATTTACACCTAAGATGAATAAGCAGTCGCTTATGAAGATATGTGTGGGACTTGTGTATACATATGTGGGACTAGTGCTTTTCCTTACAGGAGCTAATGTTGGATTTATTCCGGCAGGTAATTATCTTGGTTCAGTGCTTGCTTCATTATCGTTTAAATGGATTATTGTCCCTATCGGCATGATAATAGGATATTTCATTGTTAAGGCAGAACCTGCGGTATATGTGCTTATGCATCAGGTAGAAGAACTGACATCAGGAAGCATATCAGGCAGATCAATGCAGATAAGTCTTTCTGTTGGTGTTGCGGTATCAGTAGGTCTTTCAATGATAAGGGTGCTTACAGGAGTATCAATATTATATTTCCTCATTCCGGGCTATGGAATAGCACTGATACTTACGCTTTTTGTTCCAAAGATATTCACGGCTATAGCATTTGACTCCGGTGGAGTTGCGTCAGGTCCGATGACAGCTACATTTTTACTGCCACTTGCACAGGGAGCATGTCTTGCAGTGGGCGGTAATATTGTAACTGATGCATTTGGTGTTGTTGCCATGGTTGCCATGACACCTCTTATAACTTTGCAGATACTTGGTGTTATATACAGAATCAAAGACAGCAGGAGAGAAAATGTGCCACAGTCAATTACTCCTGTTGTGGATATGTTTGCAGAGCTTTCAGATGATGCGATTATTGAATTATAGAGGTAGATGGGTATGAGTGAAGTATATGTAATGGTAACAATATGCAGCAGGAAAAATATGCCGCGTTTTGTTGCGTGCTATAAGGATTATAATGTTGAAGCAGCTAATATATCGTTAGGCAGGGGAACAGCGTCAAGTGATGTGCTTGATTTACTGGGACTTGAAGATGACGAGAAGGGTATCCATATGTCACTTGTTACAGAGGATGCATGGAAAAATGTTAAGAAGGGGCTGCAGAGTAAGTTAAGAATAGATGTGCCGGGAACGGGAATCGCATTTATAGTGCCACTAAGCAGTATTGGCGGTAAGAGAGAACTGGGATTCTTAATTGACGGACAGGAATATAAGAAAGGAGATGAGAGCACATTGAAGGATACGAAACATGAACTTATTGTTGCAATAGCTAATTATGGATATAATACACAGGTGATGAGAGCAGCGGAAGAAGGCGGCGCAACAGGTGGAACTGTGCTTCACGGAAAAGGTGTTGGAATGAAGCGTGCAGAGCAGTTCCTTGGGGTTTCGCTTGTTTCTGAGAAGGAAGTAATTCTTATTGTTGCAAAGTCATCACAGAAAAATGCGATTTTGCGTGCTATAATGGACAAAGCCGGAGTAGACAGCAAGGCAGGAACTATTGTGTTCTCACTTCCTGTTACAAGTACGGCAGGACTGCGTATTCTTGAGGATTCGCAGGATGAAGAGGTTAATGATGAAAACAATAATTGATTACCAGAATGATGAAAGAGAAAAAGTTCTGCTTGATGTAAGAGATAAGCAGGAATTTGAGAAGGAAACATATCCTGGTGCTAAGAACTGGTACTGGGAGGAACTGATTAAGGTGCTTGAAGAAACACCTGATGAATTCACACAGCAGTTTGATAAGAGTATTCCTATATATCTTCTGTGTTATACAGGTCTGCACAGTGATGATCTGGCAGATATTCTTGAAGAAATGGGCTATGAGGTCTACAGTCTGTATGGTGGCTGGGGCGCTTATATGAAGTGGAAGTTTGAGAATTATGTCAAAGAAGCACAGGCAGAGAATGAGCTTACAGGAGAAGAAAGAGTTAAGGAAATAGAACGCAGTATAGTCAAGAAGTTCAGAAAGCCTATATGGAGAAAGTTTACACAGGCACTTAATGAATACGACCTTATACAGGACGGAGATAAGATTGCTGTCTGTATATCAGGTGGTAAGGACTCAATGCTTATGGCAAAGCTTTTTCAGGAGCTTAAGAGGCATGGAAAGAATAATTTTGAACTTGTATTCTTAGTTATGAATCCGGGATACAATGATATTAATTATCAGGTTATTCTTAATAATGCAAAGATTCTTGATATTCCTATAACCGTGTTCAAATCAGAGATATTCGATACTGTTGCAGATATAGAGGAGTCTCCATGTTATCTGTGTGCCCGAATGAGAAGAGGATATCTGTACAGCAAGGCTAAAGAACTGGGCTGCAACAAGATAGCGTTAGGCCATCATTATGATGATGTTATTGAAACAATTCTTATGGGAATGTTATACGGTGCGCAGATTCAGACTATGATGCCAAAGCTTCACAGCACTAATTTTGGGGGCATGGAGCTTATAAGACCACTTTACCTTATAAGAGAAGCTGATATAATACATTGGAGAGATTATAATAATCTTGCATTTATACAGTGTGCATGCAGGCTTACAGAGAGCTGTGCTTCATGCGGTGGAACAGAAAAGGGTTCTAAGAGAGGCGAGATTAAGCAGCTTATCAAAGACCTGACTAAGGTAAGCCCTTACATTGAGAAGAACATTTTCAGAAGTGTTGAAAATGTTAATCTTGATACAGTTATTGCGTATAAGCAGTACGGTGTTAAGCATAATTTCCTTGAAAGATATGAGGAAATGGGAAGACTCAACGGTGCGTCAGGCAGCCAGACAGCAGATAATAAGGAGATGGAATAAATATGTCATCACAATATAATTGCGATTATTGCAACAACCTTGTATATGACGAGGAGATTGAAGGATATGTATGTGATGTTGATATGGACGAGGACGATTACGCAAGACTTTTAAGTTCTTCATATAAGCAGTGCCCATATTATCAGAGCAATGATGAATATAAGATAGTACGTCATCAGATGTAGAAAGACAGCAGCATGTATGAGGGTTGCGGAAGGAGGATATTAATGAACAAGATAGCAAGTTTTACAGTGAATCATCTAGATTTACTGACAGGTGTATATGTATCAAGAAAGGATTATATCGGAGATGTATGTCTTACAACATTTGATTTAAGATTTACAAGACCTAATGAAGAGCCACCTATGGATACTCCGGGGATTCATTCAATTGAACATCTTGTTGCTACATTTTTAAGGAATCATGCAGAATGGGCTGAGAAAACTATATATTTCGGACCTATGGGCTGCAGAACAGGTTTTTATGTTATATTTGCAGGAGATTTAAAGTCTGAGGATATTATCGGGGTATTAAGAGAAGCTGCCGATTATGTTCTTAATTATGACGATAATACACCAATTCCTGGATATTCACCAAGAGATTGCGGTAATTATCTGGATAACAATCTTAAACTTGCGAAGATATATATGAAGAAGTTTAAGGAGGAGGTTCTGGATAATCCGGTTGCGGAGAGGTTGAGTTATCCACAGTAGTGTGTAGGGGTGCCAGTCTGGGGATATCGGGCTGTGGCTTTCATGGATTACTGCGCCTAGCAGGAGTAAATGCCGCCATATACAGAGCTTTTTACAGCGTGCAAAAGCAAACGCACTTCGTTTGAACGAGCTTTTGCACGCTGAACTTTTGTCTATGGCGGCATTAACTCCTGCACAGCTCGTAATAAATCAAGCCACAGCCCGATACCCCCAGACTGGCAATCTACACAGTGGAGAACTGGCAGGGGGTGAAAATCCCACTAATCAGATTCGGATTGACTGTCTGATTAGTGGGATTTTTTGTGATGTGAGTAGAACCAGCCAGATTCGGCTTCGCCTGTCTGGCTGGATATAAAGTAAGATAGCCGAAAACAGATTCAGCTTTGCTTGTCTGTTTTCGGCTATCTTTTTATGAGAGTGATTTATAACAATTATTTATGTATTATACCTCGAATAATAATTCGCTGTAGCTTGGGAATGGCCAGAATTCCTTATCTACTATCATCTCGGCTTTATCTACTGGAGCTCTTAATTCGTCCATTGCAACCTTTACTGTATCTCTGAAGTATTCAGCCTGAGCTTTTCCTTCAAATGTAGCTGCTGTAGCAACTGTTTCTGCAAGCTTAGCAGAAGCTGCCTTCATTTCCTTTAAGTAACCAGATACTTCTGTAAGGATGTCTGCCTGAACAGAAGCGTCTGCGCCAGCTTCCTTAACTGAGAGTACTGAGTTAGCAAGCTCTGTTGTGTATGAGATAACAGCAGGAATGATTTCCTTGCCAGCCATATCTATCATTGTCTTAGCTTCGATGTTGATTGCCTTAGAGTAAGCCTCGTACTTAATCTCAGCTCTTGACTTTAATTCTGCTTCTGTGAATACACCAAATCCTTCAAACATCTTAACTGTTTCAGGTTTAACAAGTGAACCAACAGCCTCAACCATAGATTTGATGTTTGGAAGTCCTCTTCTTTCAGCCTCTGCTACCCATTCATCTGAGTAACCGTTGCCATTGAATACAACTCTGTGATGATCTGTGAAGAGCTTCTTAATCATATCATGGACTGCCATCTGCATATCCTCAGAACCCTCTAATTCATCAGCGATTTCCTTAAAGCTTTCTGCAACGATTGTATTAAGAACAACATTTGCAGGAGCAATAGAATCTGAAGAACCAACCATACGGAATTCAAACTTGTTACCTGTGAATGCGAATGGAGATGTTCTGTTTCTATCTGTAGCATCCTTGTTAAGGTCTGGAAGAGTAGAAGCACCAGTCTTTAACTTACCCTTCTGGATAGAGCTTGTAGCATCACCCTTATCGATTAACTGCATAACTACATCTTCAAGCTGCTCGCCAAGGAACATAGAGATGATAGCTGGAGGTGCTTCATTAGCTCCAAGTCTGTGATCGTTACCAACATCAGATGCAGACTCACGAAGAAGGTCGGCATGTTTATCAACAGCCTTCATAATTGCACCAAGTACAAGAAGGAACTGGAAGTTTTCATGTGGTGTCTTACCTGGGTCAAGCATGTTAATGCCATCATCAGTTGTGATAGACCAGTTGTTATGCTTACCAGAACCATTAACACCTGCAAATGGCTTCTCATGGAGAAGGCAAACAAGACCATGTCTGTAAGCAACCTTCTTCATAACTTCCATCATAAGCTGGTTGTTATCAGTTGCAATGTTGCACTGTGCATAGATAGGAGCTAACTCATGCTGTGCAGGAGCAACTTCGTTATGCTGTGTCTTAGCAGATACACCAAGCTTCCATAATTCTTCATTAACATCCTTCATGAAAGCGGCGATTCTTTCACGGATAGAACCAAAGTAGTGATCATCGAGTTCCTGACCCTTAGGAGGCATAGCTCCGAATAAAGTACGACCAGAGAAGATAAGATCCTTTCTCTGTAAATATTTCTCTCTGTCTACGATGAAGTATTCCTGTTCAGCGCCTACAGAAGGAGTAACTTTCTTAGATGTTGTGTTACCCATAAGTCTTAAAATACGAAGAGCCTGCTCGTTGATGGCATCCATTGAACGAAGTAATGGAGTCTTCTGGTCAAGAGCCTCACCTGTGTAAGAACAGAATGCTGTAGGGATACAAAGAGTAGCACCCTGGGCACCTTCGCGTACAAATGCAGGAGATGTACAATCCCATGCTGTATATCCTCTGGCCTCGAATGTTGCACGAAGACCACCTGAAGGGAATGATGAAGCATCAGGTTCACCCTTAATCAATTCCTTACCTGAGAATTCCATAAGCACCTTTCCGTCTGACTTAGGTGCTGATATAAATGAATCATGTTTCTCAGCAGTAGTTCCTGTTAAAGGCTGGAACCAATGTGTGTAATGAGTTGCACCTTTCTCGATAGCCCAGTCTTTCATAGCATTAGCGATAACATCAGCATCTGCTAAAGATAATTCCTGCACACCTTCCATTGTTAATTTAAGGTTTTTGTAAACGTTCTTTGGTAAACGCTCTTTCATAATTGTGTCATTAAACACATTCTCGCCGAAGATGTCAGCTACATTGAATCTTTCACTCATAACTTCCTCATCCTTCCTTTTCTTATCTTTTTATTAGTAAAACTAAAAAATGGCGTCCCAGTATATACTTATACAAATATATAAATGGAACGCCTTTGTTCTACCTTATTTAATTAGCGACAGCCTGCTGTCTTTAAATAAAATAACTCAAATCACATAATAATGCAAGTTCTTTTTGAAAAAAATTTTATTAATTAAGTATATTAGCATATATTGTGTTGGTTATCTTTAATTATTGGCAGATGTTGTTCCTTCAGAAGAGTTCTCAAAATCTTCGATTGTAGTTTCACCTACATACATTCCAGAAATGACAAAACGCTGTTTGCCATTATTGGTACAGGTTGAAAGTGTTACCACCTGGGTTGCCTTATCGACATTAACTCCGGTGTCATATAAGGATAATGCTTTCATCCTGTTAGCATAGGAGCGCAGACCATCAAGACTTATAAAATTAAAAGTATATGTGTCGCTGATGGGTTCACTCACATATGCGGTGAATATCTTATATTCTTTAATGATATCTTCTGTGTAAATATAGAATACATCATTGCCTTCATAATTATAAAAATATGATGATTTGTATTTGCTGAGGGTTCCGAACATTGCACCTGAATTCATGCTGTGACCATAAAGAATTATATGGTTGGCATTAAGCTTATCAGTTATACGGTAATCCTCAAATATACATCCGTTAATGTTATATGTTTTATCAAACGTGTGTGTAAGATAAAAATCATTGTCAGTAGTCTGAGCGATAGGTAATCTGACATCAAGAGAAGGAATGTATAAGAAACCAAGTCCATCAGAATTGATATCGAGCAGCGCCTGATGATCATATTTAAATGGAATAGTAATCTCTTCATCGTCTCCTATACTGATATTGACAGGAGTATCATCAAGAACCGTATCACCTATGTTGTCATAAATATCATTTCCCTTTTTATATTCAAGAAGAATTGATATAAGGTTATATGCTGCAAATATAAATACGCATGCAGAGATGACAAGTATTATACGGCTGATAATTTTTGATTTCTTTTTCTTCTTTTCTTTCGCTTCAAAAGCGATGTCTGCTTCATCCTTTTCTAAATCAGAGGAGGATACAATAAAATCATCATTATCCTCTGTTTTAATATCACTCATAATAATCTCCAATCAGTTGTAATCAGGCTTTTCCAGCTGAACCGAAAAGGTCAATCTTTTCGCGTACAGTTTCTTTAATAGCTTCACAGCCAGGAGCAAGAAGTTTTCTAGGATCAAATCCCTTGCCTTCAAGGTCTTTGCCTGCTTCAACATACTTTCTTGTTGCATCAGCAAATGAAAGCTGGCACTCTGTATTAACATTAATCTTAGAAACTCCAAGAGAGATAGCCTTCTGAATCATATCAGCAGGAATTCCTGTACCACCGTGAAGAACTAATGGCATATCACCAATCTTTTCCTTAACAGCAGCAAGAGTTTCAAAGCTTAATCCTGGCCAGTTAGCCGGATACTTACCATGAATGTTACCGATTCCGGCAGCAAGCATGTCTACACCAAGGTCTGCAATTGCTTTACACTCATTAGGGTCTGCACATTCACCCATTCCGATAACACCATCTTCTTCGCCACCGATTGAACCAACTTCTGCTTCAATAGAAAGACCGAGATTGTGAGCTACATTAACTAGTTCTGTTGTCTTCTTGATATTTTCATCAATTGGGTAGTGTGAACCATCAAACATAATAGATGTGAATCCTGCTTTGATGCATTTGTAGCATCCTTCATATGTTCCGTGGTCAAGATGAAGAGCAACAGGAACAGTGATTCCAAGAGACTTGTCCATAGCTTTAACCATGGCTGCAACTGTCTCGAAACCTGTCATATACTTACCGGCACCCTCAGATACACCAAGGATTACAGGAGCATTCATCTCCTGTGCTGTAAGGAGAATAGACTTAGTCCATTCAAGGTTATTGATGTTGAACTGACCGACAGCATATTTGCCGGCAAGAGCTTTGTCTAACATTTCTTTAGCTGAAACTAACATATTTCTTTACCTCCATTGCACGATTTTTCATGACAACATTATATCTCATATCATTAAAAATGAAAAGAAATATTTAAGTGATATTTATGTATAAATATAAATAAATATGATGTATAATTACATTTGTATATTGAAAATTCTTAAGAAAGGAGACTGATTATGGTTATCTAACATTTTTTATCAATAGGATAGCACTTGGGACAGATGGCTATGCTACGATGGATTTCTATAATAGTGAAGACCATGCAGGAACCAGTTATGTACCGTTTATTGGATTTATGCTGTTTCTTATTGGATTAGTAGTTATTATAGTGGGCGCAGCAACATATTTTACTGCAACGCGCAATTTCAATATATTCTATGATACAAGAGACGTAAAAATTACATATGATGAGCAGATGATGTCAGATGATGAAAAAGCGAAGCTGCTAAAGAGAAACTAAAGAAAGATAAGAAAAGGGGACAGATAACGATGATTGTTGGAGCAGTCTTAGTTATTGCGTCATTTATTGTTTTATAAAATGAAACACCGTCTGCCGGAGAAGCAGACGGTGAAAGAGGGAGGAGAGCTGTTTATTTAACAACTCGATTTATGAAAAACATATAGTAGAAAATGTCTTGTTCTTATGATTGAATTATATTTAACAAAAGTGAAGAAACAATGTGCATAATGTTAAATCTTATTGAATGATATATGAACAATTTATGAACGAAAGGCGGAATAAGGAGGGGAATATGCCAACAATTTACAAATGCCCGGGTTGTGGAACGGCGATGGAATTCGACAGCACAACACAGAAATTAGGGTGTCCGTCATGCGGAATGCAGATTGATGTACGTGAATATGAACAGCAATATTCACAAAACAGCACAGAAGGGGAATATGACAAGGAAATGAAAATGTACCGCTGTAATACATGCGGTGCTGAGCTTGTCGCAGATGAATATACATCAGCAACATTCTGTTCGTTCTGTGGTAATCCGACACTTATGGAGGACAGACTTAAGGGAGGATTCAAACCGTCATCAATCATACCATTTAAGATTGACAAGAATAAAGCGGTAGAGATTTACAAGAACTGGTGCAAGAAAGGACCACTCACACCGTCTGAATTGTCAAGAAGTTCAACAATTGAGAAAATAAGCGGTCTGTATGTACCTTACTGGCTGTATGACTATTCAGCACAGACTGACATGCATGCGAATGCAGAGAAGGTCAGAACAACAAGAAAAGGCGATACAGAGTATACATATACAGACCATTTTCAGGTGTTCAGAAATGTATCTGCACAGTTTGAGAAGATTCCTGCTGATGCATCTGAGAAAATGCCTGATGATGCAATGGATAAGCTGGAGCCATTTAATTATAGTGATTTGACAGCATTTTCAATGCCTTATCTGTCAGGATATCTTTCAGAAAGATATAACTATACGGCTGATCAGATACAGGAGAGAGCAACAAAGAGAGCTGATAAGTACATAACAGATATTGCAAGGTCAACAATTACCGGATATTCATCAGTAAATGTAATTCACAACGACATAACAATGCGTCCGACAGGAAGCCAGTATGCTTTATTCCCAGTGTGGGTGCTTAATTACAGATTTGGCAAGAAGAATTTCCAGTTCATGCTTAACGGACAGACAGGAAAGATAGTTGCTGACCGACCAATAAGCGGAAAGAAAGCATTTGGATTCGGAGTTGGAATATTCTTTGTTACACTTATTATTACGATGTTTGGAGGGCTGTTGTTCATATGATAAAGATTAAAAACAAAATAAAAGCTTCCATGATTATAATTATGGCGTGCATTATGTGCGTGGGTATGTTATTCAGTATTAAGACTGATGCATATGCAGATTCTTCAAAGGAATATGTATATGACAATGCTGGAATTCTTACTTCCGATGAGATTAGTAAGTTAAAGAGCCAGTGTAAGAAAGCGTCTGAGGATTCCGAGTGCGACATAGTTATTATTACAACTAATATTGGTCATGACTATAGTACAATGGACAGCTATCTTGAGCAGTTCCTTGATGATAACGGATATTCAGAGGATGCAGTAATATATGGTGTTGATATGAAATCAAGAGCCGACAGAATCTTCGAGAGAGGAAAGGCATATGATTCTATGTCAGCAAGCAAGCTGGACAGTATAATAAAAGCAAGTGAGAAGTATCTGTCAAATGATAATTACTACAAGGCATTTTCTAAGTATGTTAAGAATATGAACATGTGCATGACTACAAGCATTGTCAAGAAACTTACCTACAAAATGTGGATTAAGCTTCTTATCGCATTGGGTGTTGCAGTTGTGGTAGTTCTTACAATGATGCATAATGCCAAGGCAAAGATGACGGTAAGCAGCACAGAATATACTAAAGACCATAACTTTAAGGTTAATGACAGAAGAGATGTGTTTATTAATACAACTGTTGTTACAAGACATATTGAGCATAACAACAGCAGCAGCAGCGGCGGAGGCGGTGGTGGAAGCCGCAGTTCCGGTGGACATTTCTAGATAATAACAAGACAATAATAAAGGCGGGTACAGCTATTGACTGTATCCGCCGGTTTTGTTTAATAAGATTAAATTATAACTTTTCTGGTTCTGGATATTCTTCACCAAATGTCTCAACAGTAACAGTCTTCATAACCTGTGGCTTTCTAGGTCTGTCACTGTAATCTGTGTCTACGCCTGCAATCTTGTCAAGAACATCTTCACCTTCAATAAGTTTACCAAATGCAGCATAATCTCCGTCAAGATGTGGAGCGTTCTGGTGCATGATGAAGAACTGTGAGCCTGCTGAATCAGGTCTCATAGAACGGGCCATTGAAAGAACACCTCTTGTGTGCTTTAAATCGTTCTTGAATCCGTTAGATGCAAATTCACCTTTGATAGAGTAGCCAGGACCACCCATGCCAGTTCCTTCCGGGTCACCGCCCTGAATCATGAATCCTGCGATTACTCTGTGGAATATAAGTCCGTCATAGAATCCCTTCTGAACAAGATTAACAAAATTATTAACTGATGTAGGTGCGATTTCCGGATAAAGCTCAGCTTTCATCACATCGCCGTTTTCCATTGTAAATGTAACTATTGGATTAGCCATATTATTCCTCCTGAAATTCATTAAATTGCCTGCTTGTCTGCATAAGCAAAATGTGATGTAATTAATTCTAAATATAACAGTATAAAAAGTCAAATTAAAACTTTAGAAACAATTATAAAGAGGCATATATGAGAAAATGTATTGATATGGGCAAAGGCAGAAAAATAATAATTAATGACAAAGATATGTTAAGACCGGATGGAACGCTGGAGATTCCGGATATAGGACTGGGTGAGGGGTATCATGGAAAAGCCTCATATGTCGTGTATGATGAGGATGATATTGATGATGACATGTTAAAACTTGTATGTGCCAGAAAATACAATGAGCCGCTTGTAATTGCAGAGACAGAGCGGTTTATCATAAGGGAAATGACAGTAGGGGATTTACCGCATTTGTACGAATTATATGAAACACTTTCAGACTGCATATATGTTGAGCCATTATACGGATATGAGGAAGAGAAAGCATTTACAATAAAATACATTGAGAATATGTACGGCTTCTTCGGTTACGGTCTGTGGCTTATATTTGACAGGAAAACTGGTGAGCTTGTGGCAAGGGCGGGAATTGAAAACCGCAGCATAGACGGACAGAATTGTCAGGAACTGGGTTATCTTGTAAAGAAAAACTGGCAGGGAAAGCATGTCGCATGGGAAGTTATGAGCCGGATAGTGGAGCTTGCTAAAGACAGATTCGGATTAGAAGAATTAAATATCTGCACCATGAAAACAAATATCCCGTCCATACAGCTTGCATTGAAACTGGGTTTCACATTGTATGCAGGCGGTACAGACGGGATGGATATATATAGGAAAACACTGTAATATCAAGGCTTTTCCATATTGAATACAAATCTTATAAAGTTGGCAGCATTCTCAGAATATTTGGATGTTGATACAATGCCGTAACAAGGCTGTTTCATATTAAGGTCGCTGTCTTTGATAACAGGGGCTTCAGAAATATCAACAGCTATAGGAAATGATTCTCCTGATGAATTAGTATAGTAAATAATATAATCTGAAAGTGTTTCAAGTTCTTCTGTAGAAAAAAGGTCTCTCAAATCCCAGAAGAATATATTTTTATCAGTACAGAAGTAATCAATATATTCTTTCTCGGAAAGGTATCCGTCAAGTGAACTGGTTGATGCATATGTGTATAATTTGTTGGCGGATACATATGCTTCCTGATCCATCTCCTTTTCTTGAAGTGAAAATGTGTAAGACAAGTCAACCTGTTCCTTTTTGCCGTCAATTCCAAGATAGTCGGTAAGTCCTGTTGATAATACATCTGTGTCATCATCATATCCTGTTATTCTTCCGTCAAGAACGGCTATGAAACACACGGTGTCATAATTATTCCTAATTATTGAATAAGTAAGAGAACCGGCAAACAGCACTGCCAAAATAACTGCTATTATAGGAATTTTATAATAGTTCAATATATATTCGATTTTGCCTGAGAAGGAGAGGTCTTTTAATTTCTTGCGCTGTTCTTTGACCTCATCATGTATGTTGTTGCCGTTAGCCATAATGTCTCCTTAAAATAAATGAAATTATAAACCATAAGATTTCATACAGTTTAACATAATTAAAACTGCAAAAAAACAGCTTTTAGAAACATTTAAGAAATATATTGTAAATTTTCTTTGATTTTTATGTAAGGTTTTGTATAATCATAGTGTTCAAGCAAAGGGGTATATTATATATGAATGGATTTAGTTTAGATGGAAAATTATTTAAAGGTCTTACAAAAGCTGGAGATTTTATTATATTAGCAGTTATAACATTTGTGTTCTGCCTGCCCGTTGTTACAATTGGTGCAGCAATTACAGCAGCTTTTTATTCGGGAATTAAGCTTGTAAGGGATGAGGAAGGTTATGTCCATAAAGATTTCTGGAAGTCATTCAAGATGAATTTTGTACAGGGCTTCCTTATAGAATTAATACATGTGATTATAGGTTTCCTTCTGTATATTGATTTAAGAGCAAGTGTTCAGTGGGGACTTGTGCAGGGATCACAGATTGGTGTAATATTTGTATTTGTGGTAATCGGTGTTATGGCAATATGGGTGGCAGTTATGCTGTATTCATTTGCAATGCTGTCAAGATATGATAATAATGTTATTGTTACATTGAAGAATTCACTTATTGTAAGTGTCCATCATCTCCCACAGACAATCATAATGCTTATAGCAACTGTGGGACTTGTGTATTTCTCATGCATATATTTTACAGCATTTATTGTTACAATACCGCTTATACTGTATGTGGATTCATTTATCTTTTCAAGCATATTTAAGCATCTTGAGAAGAATCAGTCTTCTGCAAATGCTGAGGCTGAAGCAATAGAAGATACGAATGAGAATAAAGAAGAGGAAAAATAGCAATGGTTTTTTCAAGCCTATTATTTATATACATTTTTCTTCCGGTTAATCTGTTGTGCTATGCAGTTATATCGGACATAAAGAAAAAGAACATATGCCTGCTTATATTTTCGTTGTTGTTTTATGCATGGACATCTCCAAAGTATCTGCTTGTCATGATGTCTATGGCACTTATTAATTATTTAGGGGCATTAGGAGTAAAAAAATATAAAGACATAGGAAAGTCAGGGTATGTGCTGGCGGCGGATATAGCAGCCAGCCTTTGTATTCTGGCTTTTTTCAAGTATCTGGGATTTATATGTGAGATTTCAAAATTTATAACCGGGGTTCCTAAGATAATTCCACAGGTTGTGCTTCCTGTCGGAATATCTTTTTATACATTCCAGCTTATATCATATGTTGTCGATGTATACAGGGGTGAAGTTGAGGCTGAACAGAAATACTGGAAGGTGCTTTTATATGCAGCGTTATTTCATCAGTGTATAGCAGGACCTATTGTAAGATATAAGGATATTGCCGATGACCTGAAAGAAAGAAAAACAGGCATTGATGATATGAATGATGGAATATCAAGATTTACTGTTGGTCTTGCAAAGAAAACGCTTCTTGCCAATACATGCGCGTCAATTGTTAACAGCGTTCTTCCTGAAAGCCTGAGCCAGATTAGTAATGTAAGTGTGCTTGGAAGCTGGTTTGGAATGCTTTTATATGCACTTCAGATTTATCTTGACTTTTCTGCATATTCAGATATGGCTATAGGTCTGGGAAAGATGACCGGTTTTCATTATAAGGAAAATTTTAATTATCCATATGCGGCGGATTCAATAACTGATTTCTGGAGAAAATGGCATATTTCTCTTGGAACATTTTTCAGGGATTATCTGTATATTCCGCTTGGCGGAAACAGAAAAGGCTTGCGCGCCAGATACTTAATATGTTTATCGTATGGAGCCTTACAGGTTTGTGGCATGGTGCTTCAGTAAATTTTGTTTTATGGGGAGTGTATTTTTTCGTATTTCTTGCACTGGAAAAGATTATACTGCTCAAAGCATTTGACACAATTCCGCATATTGCAGGAAGGATAATAAGAAGAATATACACACTGGCAGTAGTTTTCTTTGGATGGGTTTTATTCAGATTTTCAGATTTTTCAATGCTTGGGGCATGCTTTAAGACGATGTTTGGCATGAATGGCAATGCATTTACAAGTGTTGAAACTAATACAATGATAGTTAATAACATATTTTTCCTTATTGCTGCGGTTGTGGCATCAACACCACTTTGCAGGTTTGTTTCAGGGAAAATGAAAAATGTGGCAGAAAACGGTCATATAACTGTGACATACATTTATAATGCACTTAATGTAGTCTTGCCAATAGTATTATTATTCCTTTCAACAATTGCTTTGATAGGAAACAGTTACAATCCATTTATATATTTCAGATTTTAATTGACAGATAATTTGAGGGATATAGGAATTAAAGTTATGAAGCTTATAGAAAATGTTGATAAAACGAGTACAAAATATAAACAATATATAATGAAAAAAGGTGCGTTGATTAAGATTGTTACGTTTCTGGTAATGATTGTTGCAGGCGCATTTATATCACTGATGATACCGCTAAGACCGGAAGAATCAGTAACAGAGAAAAGAAAACTCAGCAGCTTTCCACAGTTTTCGGTTGGAGATTTTCTGGACGGTACATATTTTTCAGGGATAGACACATGGTTTTCTGATACATTTCCGGGAAGAGACGGACTTATTACATGCAACGAATTTATGACAGGATTGTATGGCGTCAGAAAAAATGTAATTCATGGAGAAGTTGTTAAAGGTGATGATATTCCTGATTCGGATATTGATGAAAGTGAATTTGGATATCTTGATAATATCGTAAGTGAACGTGCAACAGAAACTGAAGAGACAGAAGAAGAAATTAATTATGCATACGATAATTCAATTACTGTTAATCCTGAGGATATAGGAAACAGTGTTGATTCTGATGGAACATCAGCGGGTTCATCAGCGAAAGCAGGCGAATCGCTTGGATCTGTGTATGTTGTTGGAGACAGTGCATATAATTATTATTCGTTTTCAAAGTCAGTGTCTAACCAGTATGTTGATATTGTCAACGGACTGGCTGAAACGCTTAAGGATAAAGCTACTGTTTACGATATGATAATACCTACATCTATAGATATCACACTGGATGATGCAACGAGAAACAGCATAAACAGCAGTAACCAGAAAAAAGCAATTTTGTATATGTACAGCAAAATGAATAAGAATATCGGCAAATGTTATATATATGATCTGATGAGAAGCCACAGGGATGAGTATATATATTTCAGGACAGATCATCACTGGACAGCACTTGGCGCGTATTATGCTTATACAGCATTTATGGCACAGCTTGGTAAAAGCGCATATTCGCTTGACAGTTTTAAGGAACGCGATATGGGAGCATTTGTTGGAAGTTATTATACACAGACAAGGGTGTCATCGCTTAATAACAATCCTGACAAGCTGGTTGCTTATGAACCATTCTCGACTAATGCATTGAAGATGATTAACAATGAATATGATTTTATCGACTATAATATCATCACGGATGTTTCAAAGTGGAACAATACAAGCAAATACAGCACATTTATAGGTGGTGATAATGCGTATGCACAGATTAATAATCCTAATATTTCGGATGGTTCATCAGTGCTTGTAATAAAAGAGTCATTTGGAAATGCAATGGTTCCGTTTCTGGTTGAAAATTTTGAAAATGTCTATGTTGTGGATTACAGATATTATAAAAATACAATTTCAGAACTTGTTGATGAGATGAATATTGAAAATGTTGTATTTGTAAACAACATTTCGATAACCTCAACACAGGACAGAATAGAAGAATTAAAGAACATATGTAAATAATCCCATAAAAAGGGTGGGGACAACAGGCTGGGTAGATTCCTGTTGTCCCCCTTTATATATCTGTACGGTTATGGGATACAGATAACGAAATTAATAAACAAAAAAGGAGATAACGGTCAGAACACCTGTCTGACTATTATCCCCGTTGATAACATAATAAATATTATTATAAAGCGTCTGTTCCACGCTCTCCTGTACGGATTCTGATTGCATCGTATACATCATATACAAAAATCTTACCGTCGCCATATTCACCAGTATTAATCTGTTCGATTACCTGATCAATAATTGTCTCATATGTCTCATCAGAAACAATAGATTCAACCTTTACCTTGGGAAGCAGATTACCGCCGAAATCAACACCATTGTATACCTGCTTGTGTCCACGCTGGCTTCCATATCCCATTATATTAGATATCATAAGTCCATGCGCACCATTACTATTGAGGATGGTCTTAAGATCATCAAGTCTTTCAGGTCTGATAATAATCTCTAACTTTTTCATAGTTAATATCCTTTCGTGTTGACGACATCATTAAAACACCGCATTGAGCAAAAGTCAACCATCTGAAAACACAAACGAAAAATGTAAATGTTATGTTAATAATTATTGAAAAATCTTAAGCGTTTAGTCTTCATAAAGCTGTCTGCTTGTTGAAAAAACTGAAAAACAATAATAAAGAGAAAGAACAACAATAAGAGCTTCAACAAGTATTGACCACATAGTTGTTGCTGATTTAAATGCAAAGTAGTGAATGAAAATAGCGGCAGCAAGTAAAAGCCATGTGACCTGGTAATTTCTTGTTACAGCATTTTTCTCTTGAATACGGGCTTCCATTACAAGTGCTTCTGTATAATAGTAAGTAAAATAAATAGCAAATACAACACTTATGCCGATTGCGATAGAATACATGTTTTCAGGGGCAGCAGGCCAGTCTCTTGCAATAAGATACTGGGAAAGTATTGCAGCTGCAAAACCGATTACTGAAAGAATTGTACCTTTCTTAAATCTTGAGTTAAGGGACGAAAGGTCTTTCATTCCTAAAAATATAAGGATATATCCTATTATATCATTGGTTATATCGATGTGTACTGTTCCAAAGGAAATCCAGAATCTTGTGCAGATAAAGAAAATTCCTATAAGAACGAATAAAGAATTTTTTTTGTTCATATTATTAATGTACTCCTTAATTTTAAATGTTTTCTTAATAAACAGATGTATTTATTCTAAGTTAATATGGTGGGGAGGTCTTAATTTTAAATGTTTTCTTAATAAACAGATGTATTTATTCTAAGTTAATATGGTGGGGAGGTCAACGGAAAAGAAGGGATTATAAAAATTTAAATAACGGTTACTGGATTTTTTTAATAAAGGTGGTAAATTATCAGTTGCATGTGCCGATAAATAAAGCACAAGGATGTAATAAAGACGGAAAGGAGTCAGCTATGTCAATAAGTGGAATTAATATAAGTTCATATTATAATAACAGCTATAAAGCAGGAAGCGTGTCAGATAATGAACAGTTATCAGGCGTACAGGAAGCTGCTGTAACACATGAAGAGACAGGAGCAGGACTCACAGCGGGAGGAGATAATGCACAGCAGCAGACACCTGCCCCTGCACATTCCGATCCTAGGGAATTTACATTTGATTTTGCAAACAGAAGCAGATTTAACCTTGTTGCTGCAACAAGCAGCATGGAGGATGTTGATATCAAGAAGGCTGTTTCTGATATGGAGAAGGATTCTGTACTGAGCCAGTACAAGTTCTTTGTTGGAACTGCACCACAGATGCAGAAAGTGCCTAATCTTGGTACTGATGCTGATGGTACAGTAAGACTTAAGATGACGGAGTAGATAGGGTTTAAAGCATATTTAAAAATTTTTTAAAAAAGTGCTTGCATTCCTGAATACATTCATGTATAATACAGCATGTCGTCACGACATTGGGCTTTCGCCAAGTGGTAAGGCACTGGATTCTGATTCCAGCACTTCGGGGGTTCGAATCCCTCAAGCCCAGCTAGAAACCTCTCGTATAACTACGAGAGGTTTTTTTGTGCGAGTAGCGATGAGGATAGACATGGAAAGGCCGCAGCCGTGCTTGCACGGACTGAGGACTTTATATGGATATTCGAGGAGCACCGCGACAATGCCAGAACAAAGTTCTGGCATATGAGCTGCGAGCAAGAGTAGCGATGAGGATAGACATGGAAAGGTCGCAGCCGTGCTTGCACGGAAATTATTATGAAAGGGCTGGTGAAGCTGCCAGCATAGGTGTTGTTATGATAGAGTTAGGAAAAACACAGTGTCTTAACATTGTTAAAGTAACAGATTTCGGAGTATATCTTGGAACAGAAGAGGATAAGGTTCTTCTTCCAAAGAAGCAGGTTCCAGAGGATGTTGAAGTGGGAGATGCTCTCACAGTATTTGTCTACAGGGATTCAAGTGACAGGCTTATTGCAACTACTAACAAGCCAAAGATTCAGCTTGGAGAGCTTAAGAGACTTAAAGTATCACAGGTTACAGGTATCGGCGCATTTTTAGATTGGGGACTTGAAAAAGATCTTCTTATGCCATACAAGGAACAGACAACACATGTATCAGAAGGCTCAGAGTATCTGGTAGCCCTCTATATAGATAAGAGCGGCAGACTTGCAGCTACTATGAGAATTAACAAATATCTTGAAAAATCAGAAACTCTTGTAAAGGACAGTGCAGTTACAGGTACTATAATAGGAATAACTCCTGATTACAGGGCCTATGTTGCTGTTGAGGATAAGTATGATGCATTTATTCCAATGTCAGAAGTATTTGAGCCGATTAGTGTCGGTGAGGTTATTCACGGACGTGTTTCAAGAGTAAGAGAAGACGGAAAGCTTGTTATAAGTCTTAAGCAGAAGGCTTATATCCAGATGGATGAGGATTCAGTCCAGATATATGATACGATAGTAAAGAAGGGCGGAAGCTTGGATTTACTGATAAGGCAGATCCGGAGATTATCAAGAAACATTTTAATATGAGTAAAAATGCTTTCAAGAGAGCTGTAGGAAGACTTCTCAAAGAAGGTAAAATTGAAATAACACAGGATTCGATTGTGCTTAAGAAATAGCTTCTTGAATGAATATGCTGATTGAGGTACAATATATTCAATGCGTTTGTAACGTAAAATATGTTGATTTAAGGAGATTATTATGCAGAAAGTAATCAGTACAGACAAAGCACCAAGTGCAATCGGACCATATTCACAGGCAATTGAGATTAACAATATGGTATATACATCAGGAGTTATCCCTGTAATACCAGCTACAGGTGAGATAGCAGAAGGCGGAGTTGAGGCTCAGGCAGAGCAGGCATTCCAGAATCTCTGCAACCTTGTTGAAGCATCAGGCTCTAAAGTAGAGAATATTGTTAAGACAACAGTATTTATTAAAGAAATGAATGATTTCGGCAAGATTAATGAAATCTACAAGAAATATTTTAAGGAGCCATTTCCAGCACGTTCATGCGTAGAAGTTGCAAGACTTCCTAAAGATGTTCTTCTTGAAGTGGAAGCAATTGCATGGAAGTAAGAAAAGTTAATACTTTCTTTCCGGTATTTATAGTTGCATATATTGGATTGTCAGTCATTGCAAGTGTTGTAATGGCAGCACTAAACAATGCCGGTGTAATGGTGCCGGACTGGATACAGTATGTGCTTTCAGAAGGAATAATACTTGTTATTGCTATTGTATATATGGCGGTAAACAGAATTGATCCGCTAAAGGATATTCCATATAAAAGGATAGGACTTGTAGACGGAATATTATCATTAGCAGCAGGATATTGTATGATTCCTATGGTATTGTTTTTAAGCAGTGTTACAATGCTGTTTTCTACTAATTATCTTGAAGAAGGAACAGCATCCCTGCTTACATATCCTTTTTTTATGCAGGTCATACTTCTTGCAGTTATTCCGCCGCTTGTGGAGGAACTGGTATTCCGTGGAATATTTTTTGGCTCATATCGTAAAGTGGGAATGTTTGGAGCAGCAGTTATCAGTGGTTTAATATTTGGATGCTTTCATCTTAATATTAATCAGGGATTGTATGCATTTGCCATCGGATTTGTATTTGCATATATGGTAGAAGCTACGGGGTCACTGTGGCCTTCAGTAATTGCACATTTTGCAATAAATACATATTCTATAGGTGTGGTGCAGCTGCTTAAAATGGCAGGAATGTACACGGCAGACGGACAGGCGGCAGAAGTGCTTGAAGGAGAGGGCGAACTTGCAGCATCTGCAGGTACTATGGCAACAGTAATCCAGCTGGTTATATTTGCAGCTATAGCGGCAGCATTTATGATGCTGACAGTTTTGTGCATCAAGACAATGGCAAAACGTCATGGAAGACTGGAAAATGTAAAGGTACGGACAGAAGGAATAAAAGGCGCAAAGAAATACTTATCTGCACCGGTTGTATTAGGACTGGCAGTATGTATATGTTATATGATAACGATAGAATTTGCGTTTAAATAAAAGAAAGCCCCTGTATATGGTTGTTATCTTCCATATACAGGGGCTTTCAATATGTTATAATTTTAAAACAAGGCACACTAAATACTTACATCTATGTTCTGTCCAAGTTCAGGAGTGACGGATGCTTCCATCATCTTAGTGAGTTCTGCACCAGAAGTCTCAACAGTATCAAGACTTTTCTTAAGCATGGCAACCTGAATATCATTATTGACATTAGAAGTATTAATGTTAGTAGAAAGTCCACCAATTATCATAATAATCCCTCCGTTCTGCCAGTTTCTATGGCTTCATTATATACATGTAAATAATTTAATTCAATATATAATTATAAAAAACAATAAACTCACATTAGTGATGTTTGCAGATAAACTCATGCCAAATTTGTACAATTTATACATAAATGTGATGCCTATGGTAAATTTGCAAAAAAAATGCGGACAAGATTTGTAAAAATGTCATGTGGTAAAAAAAATGTGTTTAGTGTATTATAATTACATCAAAAGCGCCAGGGCGCATTTTATATTAGGAGGATATTTAATAATGGCAAGTTTATCGCTTAAGAATGTTTGTAAAGTATATCCTAACGGTTTCGTAGCTGTTAAGGATTTTAATCTTGAAATTGCTGATCAGGAGTTCATCATCTTCGTTGGACCATCAGGATGTGGTAAGTCTACAACACTTCGTATGATTGCAGGTCTTGAGGAAATCAGCTCAGGTGAGTTATGGATCGGTGACAAAATGGTTAACGATGTAGAGCCTAAGGACAGAGATATCGCTATGGTATTCCAGAACTATGCTCTTTACCCACATATGTCAGTTTATGATAACATGGCATTCGGTCTTAAGTTAAGAAAAGTTCCTAAGGCTGAAATCGACAAGGCTGTACATGAAGCTGCTAAGATCCTTGATATCGAGCATCTCCTTGACCGTAAGCCAAAGGCTCTTTCAGGTGGTCAGAGACAGAGAGTTGCTATGGGACGTGCTATCGTTCGTAGCCCTAAGGTATTCCTTATGGATGAGCCTCTTTCAAACCTTGATGCTAAGTTAAGAGTTCAGATGCGTGTTGAGATTTCTAAGCTTCACCAGAGATTACAGACAACAATCATCTACGTAACACATGACCAGACAGAGGCTATGACACTTGGTACAAGAATCGTAGTTCTTAAAGATGGTATTATTCAGCAGGTAGATACACCTCAGAACCTTTACAATACACCTAACAACATCTTCGTTGCTGGATTCATCGGATCACCTCAGATGAACCTTATCGATGCAGAAGTTAAGGCTAATGGTTCACAGGTTGACCTTGTTCTTTCTGACACAGTTACAATTACACTTCCAGCTGAGAAGAGCAAGAAGCTTATCGATGGAAACTATGTTGGTAAGACAGTTGTAGTTGGTATCCGTCCAGAGGATGTTAAGGATGATGCAGAATTCATCGCTAAGAATGCAGATTCTAAGTTCACAGCTACAGTTAAGGTTTATGAGTTACTTGGTGCAGAAGTTAACCTTCACTATGAAATCGGTGATGTAACATGCACAGCTAAGGTAAATCCTCGTACAACAGCTAGACCAGGTGATGAAGTAACATTTGCTATGGATGTTGAGAGACTTCATGTATTTGATAAGGAAACAGAAATCGTTATCACACACTAATTATTAAATTAATCTTAATTATTAAGAGGAAATGCAATAAATTTGCATTTCCTCTTTTTTTTTTTTCAATTTTGCTTTACAATAAGATAGAATATGTACGAATAAAGAGTAAGTGATAGATAGAAAGGGATAATAATGATATCTAATAGAATTTTACAGACAACTGTAGATGGACTTAAGGCTATTTCACGAGTGGATTTGTGCATTGTGGATGCAGATAAGAATGTTGCAGCCAAGACTTTTGATAATGTTTCAGAATGCCTTGCAGATGCGATTAATTTTATTGATTCGCCAGCAGAGAGTCAGGCAGTTAACGGATTTCAGTTTTTTAAGGTTGAAGATGATGGAAATCTTGAATATATAATTATGGCAAGAGGAACTAGCGATGATGTATATATGGTTGGAAAGCTTGCAGCTTTCCAGATACAGAATCTTTTAGTTGCATATAAAGAAAGATTTGATAAGGATAACTTTATTAAGAATCTTCTTCTTGATAATCTCCTTCGTGTAGATATGTATACAAGAGCAGAAAAGCTGCATATTGAGACTGATGTCAAGAGAGTTGTATATATTATCGAGACTAAGCATGAGAAGGATACTAATGCTTTAGAGACAGTAAGAACTCTTTTTGCTAATAAGACAAGAGACTTTATTACAGCAGTTGACGAGAAGAGTATAATTCTTGTTAAGGAAGTTAAAGGCAATGAGTCTTATGAAGAGCTGGACAAGACAGCCGATGTGATAATTGATATGTTAAATACAGAAGCCATGAGTGCTGCACATGTTGCTTATGGTACAATTGTCAATGACATAAGAGAGGTTTCAAGATCTTACAAGGAAGCTAAGATGGCACTTGATGTAGGAAAGATTTTCTACAGCAACAGGAATGTTGTTGCTTATAACAGATTAGGAATTGGCCGTCTTATATACCAGCTTCCTATACCTTTATGCCAGATGTTTATTAAGGAAATATTTGAAGGAAAAGCTCCTGATGATTTTGATGATGAAACATTATCAACAATCAACAAGTTCTTTGAGAACAGTCTTAATGTTTCAGAGACATCAAGACAGCTTTATATCCATAGAAATACACTTGTTTACAGACTTGATAAGATACAGAAGACAACAGGACTTGACCTGAGAGTTTTTGATGATGCCATAACATTTAAAATTGCGCTTATGGTTGTTAAGTATATGAAGTATATGGAAAGTAAGGATACATTTTAGTAGTTTTGGAGGAAATGATAAATGATAATCATGGAAGATGTTACGAAGACATATTCCACTGGTGTTGCTGCGCTTAATGGAATTAATCTTCATATCCAGAAGGGTGAATTTGTTTTTATAGTTGGTAAGAGTGGTTCTGGTAAATCTACTCTTATTAAGCTGTTGCTTAAAGAATTAGATCCTACATCTGGAAAGATATATGTTAATAAGAAGTATCTTAATAAGATAACTAGAAAGAAGCTTCCTTATCTTAGAAGAGATATTGGCGTTGTATTTCAGGATTTCCGTCTGTTACCAGACAGAAATGTATATGAGAATATTGCATTTGCACAGAAAGTAGTAGAAGCTCCTAACAGAAAGATTAAGTCAAGGGTACTTGCAATGCTTTCTATGGTTGGACTTCTTGATAAATATAAGGCTTTTCCAAATGAGTTGTCAGGTGGAGAACAGCAGAGAATCGCGATAGCAAGAGCGCTGGTTAACAAGCCGGCTATATTGTTATGTGATGAGCCGACAGGTAACCTTGATCCTGCTAATTCTAATGAAATCATGAAGATTCTTAATCAGGTTAATAAGCAGGGAACAACAGTACTTGTAGTTACCCATAATATGGAGATAGTTCAGCAGATGAAGAAGAGAACTATTACTATGAGTGAAGGAAAGATTATCAGCGATCAGGAAAAGGGTGGTTATTTCTATGAAGATTAGGTCATTAGCATATCATATTAAAGATGGATTTAAGAATATCCATCGTAATAAGATGTTCTCACTGGCATCAATAGCGACAATTACAGCATGTATATTCCTTTTTGGAGTATTCTATTCTATAGTAGTTAATTTTCAGTATATGATTAAGAAGGCTGAAACAGAAGTCTGTGTAACAGTTTTCTTTGATGAAGATCTTAGTGAGACGGATATTAAGAAACTTGGAGATGAGATAAGCAAGCGTGAAGAGGTTTCAAGAGTTAAATATGTTTCTGCTGAGGAGGCGTGGGAGAGCTTTAAAGGCGAGTATTTTGCAGCATATCCTGAACTTGCAGAAGGATTTAAGGACGATAATCCTTTAGCTAATTCTTCTTCTTATGAAGTGTATCTTAAGGATGCAAGCAATCAGGGAACACTTGTTAAGTATCTTGAGAACAGAGACGGAATCAGACAGGTTAACCGTTCTGAGGTAACAGCAAGTGGACTTGCAAGTGCTGCAAGACTTGTAAGTTATGTAGCAGTAGCTGTTATTGTGGTTCTTTTAGCAGTATCTATTTTCCTTATAACTAATACAATTGTTATTGGTATTACAGTACGTAAGGAAGAAATTTCAATTATGAAATACATTGGAGCAACAGATGCATTTGTTAATGCACCATTCTTCGTAGAAGGTATTGTTATCGGACTTATAGGAGCTATTATTCCGATAGCAATATTAAGATATATATATAGCGGAGTTGTTAATTTTGTTCTTGGAAAATTCTCTGTTTTACAGAATATTCTGGCATTTATGCCAGCATCAGAGGTATTCAATGTACTTATTCCGGTAGCTGTTATTCTTGGAATTGGTATAGGTCTTATAGGAAGTTTCTTCGCTGTAAGAAAGCACGCCGATGTATAGTTTCGGATAATTTTGGGGGCTTTTGCAATCGGATGCAGAAGTCCCTTTTTGCATTATTGATATGGATAAATGTTCCATCTGATGCAATATAAGATAAGGTAAAGGAGTAGCTGTATGAAGAAAGCACTGTTTGGTAAAAATTTAATAAAAAAAATAACAGCAGCATTCATGGTTGTTATACTGCTTATACCGTATTGTTCTGCGATAGTTACATTGGGTGACAATAAGTCAGATTTACAGGATGCCCAGAATCAGCAGAATAATATTCAGAACAAGAAAAAAGAAACTGAAGATAAGATCGCAAAATTAAAAGAAGAGAGTACAGACCTTAATTCTCTTATTCAGGGACTGGATGCACAGATGGGTGAATTATCAGCATCTTTAGATGATATTAATACCCAGATTGAGCAGCTTGAGGCTGAAATTGAAGAAACAGAGGCACAGCTTGAGCAGGCTGAAATTGATAAGGAAAGCCAGTATCAGGCAATGAAATTAAGAATTCAGTTTATGTATGAACATAATGATTATACTTATATTGAAGTACTTCTTACATCACAGAGCATGGCTGATATGCTCAATAAATTCGAATATATTAATAAGATATCTGAGTATGACAGACAGATGCTTGAAGAGTATCAGTCAACGATAAATATGATATCTTCTTCTAAGGTAAAACTTGAAGAAGACAGGGAAAACCTGACAGCAAATCAGGAATCTCTGCAGGCACAGCTTGATGCACTTGAGGTTGTACAGAATGAAAAGACATCCCGGTTGAATGCATTGAAAAAGAACACCTCGGATCAGGAAGCATATAAGAAACAGCTTGAGGCTGATGAGAAGAAGCTTGAATCTGAAATTGCTTCTATTACAGCCAAGATTAAGGCAGAAGAGGAGAGTGGAGTTACTCCTACAAACAGATATGATGGTGGTAAATTCAAGTGGCCTACAACAAGTACACGAATAACATCTCCTTATGGTGATACATCAGACAGAACATCACCGCATAAGGGGGTTGATATAGGTGCCGTTAAGGCAGGTGTTTCCGGAGATCCGGTATATGCTGCTTATGATGGCAAAGTTGTAATCGCACATAGACAGAGTGAATATTATTCAACAGCAGGTAATTATGTAATGATTTATCATGGTAATGGACTTTATACAAGATATCTTCATCTTGACAGTCTGAGTGTATCCGTTGGACAGCAGGTTACTAAAGGACAGAAGCTGGGAGTTATGGGTAATACAGGTAACTCATTTGGCGCACATCTGCATTTTGATGTAATGCTGAATGGTTCATATGTAAATCCAATGACATATTTTAACTAAAGATACTTACAAATATATAGCTTAATTGGAGGACTCAATGGATTATGATAATAACAGACCTTTTTCTTCGGAAGGGGCAGTACAGGAGCACAAGAAAAAAAGTAATTTAGGCAAGGGTATTGTTATTGGAGTTGTTGCAACAATACTTGTAATGGGACTGGTTATGTCCAGTGTGTTTATGGCATTTTTAAGAAAAGGCTATCTTCATATTGGTACAAATGGACAGATATATGTTCAGGATGTCGGAACGAGTGACGATGATGGCATTGGAAAAAAAGTTGAGAGTAAGTTAAATGCGTTGGATTCGCTGCTTGGAGATGGCTTTTATTTTGATGATGTAGATGATGAAAAGGCTGCCGACAACATTTTTAAGGCTTATCTGGCTGCATATGGCGATAAATACACTGTTTATTACACACCTGAAGAATATAAGTCAATGATGGAGTCGACAACAGGTTCTTTCTATGGCATAGGTGCTGTGTGCCAGAAAGCTGACGATGGTGCAATTCTTATTTCAGAAGCATATGAATATGCACCTGCATACAAGGCCGGCATAAGAAATGGTGATAAAGTCATAGAGGTTAATGGCGAGGATATCACAGGCATGGACCTGTCAGTTGCAGTAGCACTTATTAAAGGTGAGAAGGGAACGGATGTTAATCTTACTATTATGAGAAATGGTGAGAAAATGAATTTCACAGTTACAAGAGACAAGATTGATATTAAAACAGTTTCTTCAGAGGTGCTTGATAATAATATAGGATATATCTACATTTCACAGTTTGATGATGTGACTACAGACCAGTTCAAGGAAGCTGTTAATGACCTTCAGAATCAGGGAGTTGCAGGTCTTGTAATCGATATAAGGAATAATCCTGGTGGAGTTCTTAAGACGGTTGTTGATATGCTTGACTATATTCTTCCTAACGGACTGATTGTGTATACAGAGACTAAGGATGGAACAAGACAGGAATATTCAGGTTCAGATAATCATGAGCTTAACTTGCCAATGGCAGTTTTAGTAAATGGCAACAGTGCGAGTGCATCTGAAATATTTGCCGGTGCAATGCAGGATTATGATAAGGCACAGATAATCGGAACACAGACATTTGGTAAGGGTATTGTACAGACAATCCGTCCACTTACAGATGGAAGTGCAGTTAAGTACACAATTGCAAAATATTTCACTCCTAAGGGACAGGATATTCACGGCAAGGGAGTGACACCTGACAGCGTTGTGGAGCTTCCGGATGATGCAACTGAGGATATGCAGTTGAACGCAGCAATTGACTATCTCAATGGTAAAATGAGTGTCAGAGCGGCAGAGTAACGAATATAGAGGTATGGAATAAAGTACAGGGCAAATCGAATGTTTGTTCTGTACTTTTTGATTGTTATATTGTATAATGAGGAAAATGCATCTCAATAAGGAGGTAAATCCCTCTGCTCACCAGAGGGTTCGCATTTTCTTTCAGAAAACAAGGAGGGCAAAATCCCTCTCCTCACCAAGGGGTTCGGATTTTGCTTCGCAAAATAGGGAGGGATTATGGACAGATTTGTATTACATTCGGATTTTAAGCCCATGGGCGACCAGCCGCAGGCTATTGAAGCACTTACAAAGGGCTTTGAGGAAGGCAATCAGTTTGAGACTCTTGTTGGTGTAACCGGTTCTGGTAAAACATTTACAATGGCGAACATTATACAGAATGTTCAGAAACCTACACTTATTATAAGCCATAATAAGACACTGGCAGCGCAGTTGTATGGGGAGATGAAGGAGTTCTTTCCAGAGAATGCGGTTGAGTACTTTGTTTCTTATTATGATTATTACCAGCCAGAGGCCTATGTACCTCAGAGTGACACTTATATTGCGAAGGATTCATCTATTAATGATGAAATTGATAAATTAAGACATTCGGCAACAGCGGCGCTTTCCGAAAGAAATGATGTTATTATTGTCGCGTCGGTTTCATGTATATATGGATTAGGTGCGCCGGTTGATTATAAGAACATGGTTATTTCGCTTCGTCCGGGAATGGAGAAGGACAGGGATGATTGCATAAGAAAGCTTATTGATATCCAGTATGTAAGGAACGACCAGGATTTTAAGCGAGGAACCTTCAGGGTAAGAGGCGATGTTGTTGAAGTGTATCCTTCATCATCATCAGGTGATGCCATAAGAGTTGAATTCTTTGGTGATGAAGTGGACAGAATAAGTGAGATAGATTCCCTAACAGGCGAAGTTAAAGGCGTTCTTGAACATATTGCGATATTCCCTAACTCACATTATGTTGTTGAGAAGGAGAAGATGGACGCTGCGATTGAGAATATCAAGGCAGAGCTTGCCGAGAGAGTGAAGTATTTCAAGAGTGAGGATAAGCTTCTAGAGGCACAGAGAATTGAAGAGAGAACGAATTTTGATATAGAGATGATGCAGGAGACAGGCTTTTGTTCAGGAATAGAGAATTATTCAAGACATCTGGCAGGACTTCCGGCAGGGTGTCCTCCGTATACGCTGATGGATTATTTCCCAGATGATTTTCTTATTATTGTGGATGAGTCGCATATCACTATTCCGCAGATTCGAGGCATGTATGCCGGTGACCAGTCAAGAAAGACTACGCTTGTAGATTATGGCTTCAGACTGCCATCTGCGAAGGACAACAGACCGCTTAATTTCAGCGAGTTTGAGAGCAAGATTTCACAGATGCTTTTCGTATCAGCAACACCAAGCACATACGAGGCAGAGCATGAACTTATGAGAACCGAGCAGGTTATCAGACCTACCGGACTTCTTGACCCGGAGATAACTGTTAAGCCGATTGAAGGACAGATTGATGACCTTATATCAGAGATTAATAAGGAAACTGCCAAGAAGAACAAGGTGCTTGTTACTACACTTACCAAGAGAATGGCGGAGGACCTTACTGATTATCTTAAAGAGGCAGGAATCAGGGTTAAGTATCTTCATGCAGATATTGATACGCTTGAGCGTCAGAAGATTATAAGAGATATGCGTCTTGATGGATTTGATGTTCTTGTTGGAATCAACCTGTTGCGAGAAGGTCTGGATATTCCTGAAATCAGCCTTGTTGCAATACTTGATGCTGATAAGGAAGGCTTCTTAAGAACAGAGACATCGCTTATACAGACGATTGGTCGAGCTGCAAGAAATGCAGAGGGACATGTTATCATGTATGCAGACAAGATTACTGAATCTATGGAAAAGGCTATTTCAGAGACTGAACGAAGAAGAAAGATTCAGCAGGATTATAATGATGAGCATGGAATTACTCCACAGACAATCAAGAAGGCAGTAAGAGATCTTATAAGCATAAGCAAGGCAGCGGAGCCGGGTGACGCTTCAGGAAAGCTTAAGGTTGATTATGAATCTATGAGCATCAAAGAGCTTGAGAAGGTTAAGACGCAGGTTGAGAAGAATATGCGTAAGGCAGCAGCAGAGCTTAACTTTGAGGAGGCTGCACAGCTTCGTGACAAGATGATTGAGATTAATAAATATATTTATGAAGGAAAAAAACATGGCTGATAGTAAGTTAAAGAAAGAGATAGAAAGAGGCAGTTACAGGAACTGCATAAGGATAAAGGGTGCAAGAGAGCATAATCTTAAAGGAATAGATGTTGATATTCCAAGAGACAAGCTTGTTGTGCTTACAGGACTTTCAGGTTCGGGAAAGTCGAGTCTTGCATTTGATACAATATATGCAGAAGGTCAGAGAAGGTATATGGAATCACTGTCTTCATATGCAAGACAGTTCCTGGGACAGATGGAAAAGCCTGATGTTGACAGTATTGAAGGACTTTCACCGGCTATTTCTATAGACCAGAAGTCAACTAACAGGAATCCACGTTCTACAGTAGGAACTGTTACAGAGATATATGATTATTTCCGACTTCTCTATGCAAGAATTGGTATTCCGCATTGTCCAAAATGCGGACGGGAAATCAACAAACAGACAGTTGACCAGATGGTTGATGTTATTATGGCGCTTCCTGAGAGAACTAAGATTCAGATTCTTGCACCTGTTGTCCGTGGACGAAAGGGTGAGCATGTAAAGCTGTTTGAGCAGGCAAAGAAGAGCGGATTTGTGCGTGTTATTGCTGATGGAAGCATGTATGAGCTGACAGATGAGATTAAGCTTGATAAGAATAAGAAGCATAATATTGAGATTGTTGTAGACAGACTTTCTGTAAGAGACGGAATCCAGAAACGACTTACAGATTCTATTGAGACAGCTCTTAAGCTTGCCGAAGGTCTTATGACAGTAGATGTTATTGATGGTGAGACACTTAATTTCAGCCAGAGCTTTTCCTGCCCAGACTGTGGTATAAGTATTGATGAGGTTGAGCCAAGAAGCTTTTCGTTCAACAATCCATTTGGCGCATGCCCAGACTGTTTCGGACTTGGTTATACAATGAAGTTTGATGCAGAACTGCTTATACCCGATGAAAGTCTCAGCATTGATGAAGGTGCTATTGTCGGAATGGGCTGGCAGTCATCTAAGGACGAGGGTAGTTTCAGCAGGGCGGTTCTTGATGCACTTGCAGAGGAATATGGATTTTCATTAAAGACACCATTCAAGGATTATCCTGATGATATTAAGGATATTATTATTAATGGTACTAAAGGGCATTCTGTAAAGGTTAAATATAAAGGCCAGCGCGGTGAGGGCGTATATGATGTTGCATTTGAAGGTCTTATCAAGAATATGGAGAGAAGATACAGAGAGACATATTCTGATAATACCAAGCAGCAGTATGAGGAATTTATGAGAATAAGACCTTGTTCTGCCTGTCACGGACAGAGACTTAAGCCGTCTTCACTTGCTGTTACTATTGCAGATAAGAACATATATGAGATTACTAACATGTCTATTATAAAGCTTCAGGAATTCCTTGAGAATATGAAGCTTTCAGAGAGACAGCTGTTTATTGGTGCAGAGATTCTTAAGGAAATCAAGGCAAGAATTAAGTTCCTTGTAGATGTAGGACTTGATTATCTGGCACTTTCACGTGCTACAGGAACTCTGTCAGGCGGTGAAGCACAGAGAATCAGGCTTGCAACACAGATTGGTTCAGGTCTTGTAGGAGTTGCTTATATTCTTGATGAGCCAAGTATCGGACTTCACCAGAGGGATAATGACAAGCTGCTTGGAACTCTGACACATTTGCGAGATCTTGGTAACTCAGTTATTGTCGTTGAACATGATGAGGATACTATGTTTGCAGCCGATTATATTGTGGATATCGGACCAGGCGCAGGAAGAAATGGTGGAGAAGTTGTCGCAACAGGAACTGCTGCGGATATTATGGCGTGCAAGGACTCACTTACAGGTGCATATCTGTCAGGAAGAATCAAGATACCTGTACCGGCAGAGCGTAGAAAGCCTGCTGGCTGGATTAAGGTAAGAGGCGCAAGGGAGAATAATCTTAAGAATATTGATGTAGATATTCCGCTTGGAGTTGTCACATGCGTAACAGGTGTGTCAGGCTCAGGCAAGAGTTCACTTGTTAATGAGATTCTTTACAAGCACCTTGCAAAGTCGCTTAACAGGGCGAGATGTATTGCGGGCGACCATGATGGAATTGACGGAATAGAGCAGCTTAATAAGGTCATTAATATTGACCAGTCACCAATTGGACGAACACCAAGGTCTAATCCGGCAACCTATACAGGTGTATTTGACATGATAAGAGACCTGTTTGCAACGACTAAGGACGCCAAGGAGCGAGGATATACCAAAGGTAGATTCAGCTTTAATGTTAAAGGTGGAAGATGTGAGGCATGCTCCGGTGACGGTATTATCAAGATAGAGATGCATTTCCTGCCGGATGTGTATGTTCCTTGTGAAGTCTGCGAGGGTAAGCGTTACAACAGAGAAACTCTTGAAGTAAAATACAAGGATAAGAGCATATATGATGTTCTTGACATGACTATTGAGGATGCAGTTGATTTCTTTGAAAATGTGCCAAGTATAAGAAGAAAGATTGAGACTCTCAACGAGGTTGGCTTGTCTTACGTCAAGCTTGGACAGCCATCAACTGAGCTTTCAGGTGGTGAGGCACAGAGAATCAAGCTTGCAACAGAGCTTTCAAGAAGAAGCACAGGAAAGACTATATATATTCTTGATGAGCCTACAACCGGACTGCATTTTGCCGATGTCCACAAGCTTGTCAATATCCTTCACAGGCTTGCAGAGGGTGGCAACACTGTAGTTGTTATTGAACACAATCTTGATGTTATTAAGACAGCAGATTATATTATAGATATGGGACCAGAAGGCGGCGACCGCGGCGGAACTGTTATTGCCAAGGGAACACCAGAGGAGATTGTTAAGGTTAAGAAGTCTTATACCGGACAGTATGTTAAGAAGTATCTGGAAGAGAAGTAAGAACAGGAAATGAAGGAACGGATATCAGGGAAGTGTATGCAAGGTATGTCGGTTTAATATTTTGGGGAGTTGAATGGAGGCAGTTATGATAAAAGGGATTATCTTTGATATGGACGGAGTTATGATTGATACGGAAAATCAGTCTAATCTTGGCTGGCTGTGGGCAGCTTCCCAGAAAAATGTAGAGATGCCATTATGGCTTATCGACAGTTTTAAAGGTGCACCGGCAAAGCTTAGTCAGAGCTTTTTTGATGATTATTATCATGGAGAGCAGGATTACTGGGAAATGCGGACAATGCGCACAGACCATGTTTACAAAATCAGGGAGACAGAGGAAGTTCCGGTTAAGCCGGGGCTTCATATGCTGCTTGATTATATTAAGGATAATGGACTCAAATGTGCTGTTGCAACTTCAACACAGAAATCAAGTGCAGAAAAGAGTCTTCACAGAATAGGGGCGTGGGATTATCTTTCTGGTGTTGTATATGGAGATGAGGTTGAGCATGGAAAGCCTGAGCCAGACATATTCTTAAGGGCAGCAGGTTTTATCGGCTGTAAACCATCAGAATGTGTAGTCATTGAGGACAGCATTAATGGCATTAAAGCAGGACATGCAGCAGGCATGAAGGTAATTCATATACCTGACACTATTGAGATTAACAATGATATCCGAAGCCTGACTTCAGTTGTGTGTCATTCTTTATCTGATGTGCCTGATATTATAGACACATGGAACGAGGGAAAAGTCGTTGATATTGAAGGCTATTATGAAAATGCCAAGATAAACCGTGTGTATGTTGACAGAGTGCATGTTAAGAAAGCATTTGCGGAATACACAGCAGCTTATAATGCAGATGACCCTAAGATTAAATTAAAAATTGACCACACTTACAGAGTTGCAGCTTTGTGTGAAAGAATTGCAAAGGCAGCAGGAATGTGTGCATATGATGTTGAGCTGGCATGGTTATCAGGAATGCTTCATGATGTTGGAAGATTTGAACAGATAAAGCGTTATAACACATTTTCAGATGCGGACTCTGTTGACCATGCAAAATTTGGTGCAGACCTGTTGTTTAAAGACGGTCTTATCAGTACTTTTCTTAAAGGTATGGTCAAATGTACAGGCTATAAGCCGGGAGCTTTAGAGGACCGATATGATTCTGATGGAGTATTTCTGTATGACAGATTGAATAAATCGGACATGGAAATGCTTGAACTGTCAATAAGGTGTCACAATATGTACAGAATTCCGCAGGGACTTAATCGCCGTGAGCAGGCATTCTGCAATGTGCTTCGTGACGCTGATAAGGTTGATATATTTAAGGTTAATATTGATACTCCGCTTGAAGAAATATATAATACCACGACAGAAGAACTGATGAAGAGCGATATTACAGATGAGGTGTTAAAAGCATTTGACGAGGAACACTGCATACTGAAGGCAATAAGACGCACGCCGGCTGATACTGTTATTGGTCATGTATCACTTGCTTATGAGCTTGTGTATGATGAGAGTGTGAGGATTACTGAGGAGCAGGGCTATCTTGCAAAGCTTATGCATTTTCATTCTGATAATGAGGAAACCAACAGAAAGATGGCGATGGTCAGAGAGAAGATGGATTCTTATGTGAAGAAGAGAATTGGGAAGAAAGATGCATAGATAAGGATTGTCTGGGAGAGAATTATCAAGATAAGAATTGGGGAGAATTAAGGCTTGTCATAAGGGGCAAGTTTAACTATAATGTATATATAAATACACAAGATTGGAGATTGATCATGGATCAGGAGAAAGTTATTGTCATTGACTTCGGTGGTCAGTACAACCAGCTGGTTGCGCGCCGTGTCCGTGAATGTAATGTATATTGTGAGATCTATTCTTACAAGACAGACCTGGCGCAGATTAAGGCCATGAACCCTAAAGGAATTATCCTTACGGGTGGTCCTAACAGCTGTTATGAAGATGGCGCGCAACATGTACTAAAGAACTTTTCGAACTTGGTGTACCTGTACTTGGTCTTTGCTATGGCGCACAGCTTATGCAGCATGTGCTTGGTGGCAAGGTTGAGAAGGCACCAGTAAGAGAGTATGGAAAGACAGAAACATTTGTAGATAAGAGCAGCGCTTTATTCTCAGATGTCTCAGAGAAAACTATTGTGTGGATGAGCCATTTTGATTACATCTCACAGATTGCACCAGGATTCAAGATTGTTGCCCACACAGCAGACTGCCCAGTTGCAGCAGCAGAGTGTACAGAGAAGAATCTTTATGCAATCCAGTTCCACCCAGAGGTTCTTCATACTCAGGAAGGAACTAAGATGCTTCACAACTTTGTTCGTGGAGTATGCGGATGTGCCGGAACATGGAAGATGGATGCATTTGTTGAGAATACAATTAAGGAAATCCGCGAGAAGGTTGGCAGTGGCAAGGTTTTACTTGCTCTTTCAGGTGGTGTCGATTCATCTGTTGCAGCCGGACTTCTTTCAAGAGCTATTGGAAAGCAGCTTACATGCGTATTCGTAGACCACGGTCTTCTCCGTAAAGATGAAGGCGATGAAGTTGAGAGCGTATTTGGACCAGAAGGACAGTTCGACCTTAACTTTATAAGAGTTAATGCACAGGAGAGATATTACTCTAAGCTTGCAGGCGTTACAGAGCCAGAAGCTAAGAGAAAGATTATTGGGGAAGAGTTTATCCGTGTATTTGAGGAAGAAGCCAAGAAGATTGGTGCAGTTGACTTCCTCGCACAGGGAACTATATATCCAGACGTTGTAGAGAGCGGACTTGGCGGTGAATCAGCCGTAATCAAGTCTCACCACAATGTAGGAGGACTTCCTGATTTCGTTGACTTCAAGGAAATCATTGAGCCACTACGCAACCTTTTCAAAGATGAGGTTCGTAAGGCTGGTCTTGAGCTTGGAATACCAGAACATCTTGTATTCCGTCAGCCATTCCCAGGTCCGGGACTTGGAATCAGAATTATCGGCGAGGTAACAGCTGATAAGGTTCGTATCGTTCAGGATGCTGACTTTATCTACCGTTCGGAGGTTGACAAGGCCGTAGCTGAGTACAAGAAAGCTAACGGCAAGGCTCCAGCATGGATGCCAAACCAGTATTTCGCAGCCCTCACTAACATGCGTTCCGTTGGTGTTATGGGTGACGAAAGAACTTACGATTATGCGGTTGCACTTCGTGCAGTCAACACAATTGATTTCATGACAGCAGAGAGCGCAGAGATTCCATTTGAGGTTCTCCAGACAGTCATGAGCAGAATTATAAATGAGGTGCGTGGGGTCAACAGAGTATTCTATGATCTGACTAGTAAACCACCTGGAACGATTGAGTTTGAATAAATCGAGTTGCTTAAAAAAGCCAGTGTTTATGCGGGTTTCAGCGATTTCGATTAGTCTTTTGATAACAAATTGATAACAGTCATAGCAAGTGCCATTATTCTTGTTATCCAGTGGTTTATGGGTAACGGAACAATTAACAGGTGGCTTGCAGACTAAAGTTCGGAGCTTGGCTCTGAACAAATTCCATATTATAAACTAAGCCCTTAGCTGTGGTTAATAACCATAGTTAAGGGCTTTTTTGTCGTTGCCAAAGCATCTGTAGGGAGCTGCCAGTGGCAGGTCCTGTAGGTGCTTATTTATCTTTCAAGTGGTCTTTGAATGCTTCCACGAGAGCGTCACTTAATTCCTGTGATGGAACTTTTGCCCAACGCTGTGTGGTGTCGAACTCTGGATAATGGTAACGCCAGTTATCGTATTCTTCTCTGTTGATTTCTTCGGAAGATAGCTTGTCTGCCTGTTCTTTCCAAGCATACAGCATTTTGAGGAGTTCATATGCTTCTCTGCCTTTGTCCTTGTTGACCTTTAAGCATACCTCTCCGTCTGCTTCACTGACAGTAAGACCGTAAATATCTTCAAGGGTAAACAGAGTGTGCATAAGACCGATATAGCTGTCTATGTCAGGAACATCAAGAGCCTGTGGAGAAACATCAAGCACCTGTGCCAATGCATTTGTAAGGTCTGCTTTCGGTTTGCGTGTACCAGTTTCGTACTGTGCCAAACGCACATCAGCACTCTTTTCTGGAAAACCGATTGCTGTACCGAGATACTTTTGTGTCATACCACGCATTAGTCTGAAAAAATGTATTCTTTCGCTGATAGCCATAATGATACGCTCCTTTTATATTTAGTGAAATAAGTATAGCAGAAATGTTTAGTGGAAGTCAAGAAAAACCGAAACAAAAATGTTTAATATTTTCTTTGCAACCACTTGACAATAGCAAATATGTTTAGTAAAATAAATTACGAATTAAACAAATATGCTTAATGCGACAACTGAATGACCGTCCGAAAAGCCAAACCGCCAAGACCTCGTCGGAGCAAGTTCCGTATCGTTCGCTTGTGTGCAAGCACAAAAGCTCATTCGCTGCACTGCTCCTCCTCTTCCCCAAAAGTCTCCGACTTTTCGGGAACCCCTATACGAGCGAGCGCCTGATGTACTGCGGTGCATTGGGACAGCACAGCGCCTGCCGACAAGCAGGAGTGCCTGTTGGAACTTTAACACGGAGAAAGCGGCAAGCAAAAAATTATTTTAAGAAAGGAAGAAAAAGGATATGGAAAACAGATTTATCCGAGCCGAAGATGTGGCTCAGGAACTAAACGTATCAAAACCTTATGCATATAAACTCATCAGACAATTAAATGAGGAATTGAAAGCAAAGGGCTTTATTACGATTGCAGGGCGTGTAAATCGCCAGTATTTTTACGAAAGGCTCTACGGAGCAGGAAAGGGGGAAATGTAAATGCCGGTATTTAAGAATGAAGATAACGGTACTTGGTATGTGATGGCAAGGTATGTGAACTGGAAAGGGGAACGCAAGCAGAAATGCAAGCGTGGCTTTGCTACCAAACGAGAAGCACAGGAATGGGAAAGAATGTTCAAATTGCAGACTTCTTCAGACCTTGATATGAGTTTTGAAGCCTTTACGGAGCTTTATATCAATGATGTGAAGAACCGTTTGAAGGAAAACACGTGGCTTACCAAAGAGCATATCATACGCACAAAGATACTTCCGTATTTCGGGAAACTGAAAATCAGCGAGATTTCCACAAAGGAGATTATTACTTGGCAGAATGAAATGCTTGCCTATCGTGATGAGAAGAAAAAGCCTTATTCACAGACGTATCTGAAAACGCTGCACAATCAGTTGTCCGCCATTTTCAATCACGCTGTCCGCTACTATGAACTGCGTTCCAATCCTGCGGCAAAGGTGGGAAATATGGGACGTGAGGAACACAAGGAAATGCTGTTCTGGACAAAGGAAGAATACAAGAAATTCTCTTTTGAGATGATGGACAAGCCTGTTTCCTTTTATGCGTTTGAAATGCTTTACTGGTGCGGTATCCGAGAGGGCGAGCTGTTAGCTTTGACTCCGGCAGATTTCAACTTTGATAAGGAAACAGTCACAATCAATAAATCCTATCAGCGTTTGAAAGGGCAGGATGTGATTACTTCTCCGAAAACGAAAAAGAGCAACCGCACGATTAAAATGCCGAAGTTTCTGTGTGAGGAAATGAAAGAATATCTCGGTATGCTTTACGGATTGAAGAAGAAAGACCGTATCTTTACGGTGACGAAAAGCTATCTTCATCACGAGATGGACAGAGGGGCAAAGGCGGCAGGCGTGAAGCGTATCCGCATTCACGATCTCCGTCACAGCCACATTTCACTCTTGATTGATATGGGCTTTTCTGCGGTGGCGATTGCTGACCGAGTTGGTCACGAAAGTATTGATATTACTTATCAGTACGCACACCTCTTTCCGTCAAAGCAGATTGAGATGGCAGAAAAATTAGATGATTTAGGGAAAGGAGATTTTGAAAATGTCAGCTAAGAACAGAGATAACAAAAATCGTTGGAGGAATATCACAGTAGGGTTTCGAGTATCGCCCGAAGAAAACGAACTCATTAACAGAGCTGTAGCTCTATCAGGATTGCCAAAACAGGAGTATTGTTACCGCCGTTGCTTAAATCAGGATGTGGTGGTACAGGGCAATCCGAGAGTGTATAAGGCGTTGAAAACGGAATTTGCCACAGTCCTTGCGGAACTGAAAAGGATTGAAGCAGGAAAAGGTGTGGATGATGAACTGCTGAGTGTAATAGAACTGATTTCCATTATTCTCGGCGGTTTGAAAGGAGAGGATGCGAATGGAGAATAAAAAAGAAATGACTATTCCAAATGTATCTGCGGCAACAGATGCGGAACAGTCACTTTCCAAATGTACTGACAATAGTATAGTCAATCAGGATACGGATTTCAAGGGGTACGAGCAATCTTTTGAAGAAATGCAAAGGGAAATACTCAGACAGTTAGACCCTTCCTATCTGAAAACAGTATCAATGACAACGCTGTATGATACGGTGTTTGAGGTTCAGACACCACTTATCGACGGTCTGCTCCAAAGGGGAACTTACCTTTTCGTAGGTTCCCCGAAAGTGGGAAAGAGCTTTATGATGGCACAGCTTGCCTATCATATCAGCACAGGCACACCGCTTTGGGAGTATAAGGTGCGTAAGGCAACGGTGCTTTATTTTGCCCTTGAAGATGATTACCCACGTTTGCAGAAGCGATTGTTTCAGATGTTCGGTGCAAAGGAGACAGGCAATCTGTATTTCGCAACGGAATGTAAAACGGTCAATGGCGGACTGGAAGAACAGATAAGAGGGTTTATGAGGGAACACCCAGACACAGGCTTGATTATCATAGACACCTTAAAGCGTGTGCGTGAAGCAGGCGGAGCAGATTACAGCTACGCAAGTGATTATGATGTTGTGGCAAGGCTGAAAGCGTTGGCAGACAGTTACAAGGTTTCAATGCTTATTGTTCATCATACACGCAAACAAAAATCGGAAGATATATTCGATATGATTTCAGGCACGAATGGTCTGATGGGTGCGGCAGACGGTGCATTTGTTCTCAGTAAGGACAAGCGTACTTCCAACAATGCCACACTTGATGTTGCTGGCAGAGACCAGCAGGATATGAAAATCCATCTTGTAAGGGACAGCGAGCGATTGGTGTGGAACTTTGCAAAATCGGAAACGGAGATGTGGAAAGAACCGCCCGAACCTCTGCTTGAGAAGATAGCGGATACGCTCTTTTCGGAAAGTGACAGATGGGAAGGAACTGCTTCGGAACTTTGCGAAAGGCTTGCGGTGGATATAAAGCCGAATGTACTTTCTTTAAGGCTCAGTATCAACGCAAGCAGGCTGTTTCGTGATTACGGTATCCGTTATCAGAACAGCCGCACACACGACGGAAGAAAGGTTTCACTTTGGAAAGAAACCGAGCAGACGGCGTGACAAACGGTGTCAAAGGTGTCAATGTTTTTGAGAGCAGCACGCTGTGAAAAACATTGTCACCATCGTCACACTTTGACACCGGATAAAGTTTAGGGGAGTGTGCAGAGAGTGCCTTTTCAAAGGCGGCTCTTTGGTCTCGCCTGCTGGCTCGGTCGGTTCGCAGGCGTGTGTGCCACCGGCACACGCTCACCCCTCGGAGAGCCTTCGGAGACGCAAAACCTGTTTACAGGTCGCATTTTTGATGGGTGTACCCGTCAAAAGTGCTTTTGCGTTACTTTTGACAAAAGTAACAAACCTGAGAATGTTGAAATTTACAGATGGGAGATGAAAAAATGCAGAGAACGATAAGTGCAATGGTCGGTAAAGGCTCGGTCAATCACAATAGCCGAAAGTTCCGAGCAGAAAATGTAGACGGAACTCGTACTCATCTCAATATCGACTACTGCAATGAAAATATAAAGACAGTTTATCACGAATTGTTTGATGAAGCATTGGAAAGATACAATGCCAAGCAGATAAGGTCAGACCGAAAGATAAAAGATTATTATGAAAAAATCCGAAGTTCCAAGCAGGAAAAACCGTTCCACGAAATCATTTTACAGGTGGGCGGTAAGGGAAATATGAACGCCGATACGGAAAACGGAGAACTGGCAAAGCAGATTTTAGATGAATACTATCAGGGTTTTCAGGAGCGAAATCCACAGCTTCGGGTGTTCTCGGCTCATCTGCATATGGATGAAGCTACACCACATCTGCACATAGATTTTGTACCTTTTACCACAGGCAGCAAGCGTGGACTTGATACAAGAGTGTCACTAAAGCAGGCTCTTGCAACGCAAGGTTTTAAGGGCGGCAGTCGTGGCGATACGGAGTGGTCGCAATGGATACAGTCCGAAAAAGAACAGCTTGCGGCGGTGATGGAACGTTATGGGATTGAGTGGGAACATTTAGGCACACACGAAAAACATCTTTCTGTTTTGGATTATAAAAAGCAGGAAAGAGAAAAAGAAGTGGCGGCATTAGGTGCGAAAATCGAGCAGAAACAGATTGAATTTGATGTGTTGTCGGAACGAGTATTGAACTATGATAAGGCAAAAGACGAGCTGTCAAATCTTGAAATAGAGCTTGATACTGCACCGAAATATCAGTTGCCAGAACCAGAGAAATTTATGACTGCAAAGGCATATAAACCAAAATGGCAGAGCCGGTTGTAAGGAAATTGAAGCAACTTGTCAAAACGGTGCTTGCCCGCTGCTTTGAGGGGTGGGACAACTATCATAGGCTGAATACAGCGAATGCACAGTTATACCGCACCAATCAGCGTTTGGAGAAAGTCAATGAAAGATTGACCGAAGAAAACAAAATCCTAAAAGCAGAAAATAAAGATTACAGCCTGCTCCGTAAGGTTTTTGGTCGCAAACAGATAGATGATTTGTTGGAGCAGGCAAGAACAGTTAAAGGTCGCAAGCGTGATAATACACGATCACGATAGACAAAAATCACAGGAGGAAAAGGAAAATGACAAAGACAATTTTTGAAGAAATGGGCGGAACTTATAGACAGGTGGGTGATTATTTATTGCCGAACATCACAGTACCAGCCGAAGAAGAAATAGAGCCGATTGGTTTATGGGGGAAACGACATGCAAGGCATTTAAAGGAACACTATAAAGTGTTATATATGAACCTGCTGACAAGCGGAAAGCTGCATAGTTATCTTGCAGAAGTCGATAAGCAAGCAGAGGATATGTTTCTTCGACTGGTAAAGGAATATGCCGACAGACAAGATGTGACGGAACAATTAAAGAAAGATAATCCCTACGAATGGATTGGAAGAATGAATAATATTCAGGCTTGTGTGAGGGAAGTTGTAGGAACGGAGTTGATTTACACATAAGCGTTTTACGGTATGGTGCTCCTGCGTTTGCTGGAGTGCTGTGGTTGTGGTTGTAAAGAGGTTGTGAAAGATTGAATTTCGTAATGGTTGGATGTATAATTAGGAAGTGAAAATTTTAATTTGCACTTCCATAAGGTGAAATGTATTGACACAAAAAATACAGTATGATAGTATTGCCATTAGAAGAAAGAAAGGCACATTTTGTGTAAGGTGAGGAAATGATTAATAGATAATTTGATTTAAGTAAGACACATATAGTTATTGAGCCTGTAGAGAATAGGTTTGTTTTGTGTACGCTTAAGTTGGATTATCGCAAGAGGCATTTCCTTTGTTTTCCTTTTGGAAAAGAAATAAGGGTCTATTTAGCGAGTCTATTTTTGCGTATGCAAAAAAGACTCGTTTTTGTGTGTTCAAAATAATAATTGGCTCAGACTTCGAAAAGGAGAAACTTTAATGTTGCAGATAAAAAAATTAAATTTAACACATAAAAAAGACCTGAGAATAATTCTTAATGATTTCAACCTTGTGCTAAATGATGGAGATAAGGCAGTTATTATTGGAGAAGAGGGAAATGGGAAATCGACATTAATGAAGTGGATATACAATCCGTCGCTTGTAGAAAACTATATAGAAGCAGATGGGGAAAGGATAATGGGACACGAACGTCTTGGTTATCTTCCGCAGGAGATGCTCGATGAAGATAAGGAAAAAACAATATACGAATATTTTTCTGAAGAGGAAATATTCTGGGAGAAAACGCCTAAAGAATTGTCTGTTATTGCGGGAAAATTTGGAATGAAAAATGATTTTTTCTACAGTAACCAGACAATGGGTAGTCTTTCAGGAGGCGAAAAAGTCAAGACACAACTTATGAGGCTTTTCATTCGCGATGTTTCTGTGCTGTTGTTGGACGAACCTTCCAATGACATCGACATTGCGACGCTTACATTACTGGAAAAAATCATAAATGACTGGAAGCACATTGTGCTTTTTATTTCACACGATGAAACGCTGATAGAGCGTACTGCCAACATGGTGATACATATCGAGCAGATTATACGAAAAACAAAGGCGAGATATACCGTGGCAAAGCTTCCCTATAGACGCTATGTGGAAGAACGGCTTCATAAATTTGAAATCCAAAAACAGCGGGCACTGAGTGACCGTAGGGAGAAAAAGATTCGCGATGAAAAATATCAAAGAGTTATGCAGAGTGTACAAGGTGCATTAAGAAGTTGTACCAGACAAGCACCGTCTGTTGCCAAAAACTTAAAGGACAAAATGCATACGGTTAAGGCAATGGAACGAAGATTTGAAAAAGAAGATGAAAATATGACTCAGATGCCGGAACAGGAAGAAGCAATCTTTGTCAAATTAGGGGATGAAAACTCACACATTCCCGCAGGAAAAACGGTCATAGAATATGAACTTTCAAAGCTTGTGACTCCGGATGGCAAAAGAATTTTAGCAGAAGGAATTCATTTAAAAATAAAAGGTTCAGAAAAAATCTGTATGATAGGAGCCAACGGGGCAGGAAAAACGACTCTTCTAAAAAAGATAGCGGAAGAACTCCTAAATCGGAATGACATTAAAGCAGAATATATGCCTCAAACTTATGAAGACCTGCTGGATTTGGATGTTACACCGGTTGATTACCTTGATAAAACAGGAGATAAAGAAGAGCGTACAAGAATTAGAACATACCTTGGTTCACTTAAATACACACCAGATGAAATGGAGCATCCGATTCGGGAGTTATCAGGCGGACAAAAGGCGAAAGTGCTTCTCTTGAGGATGAGCTTAAGTGGTGCAAATGTTCTTATTCTGGATGAACCGACAAGAAATTTTTCACCATTGTCCGGTCCGGTAATAAGAAAAATGCTCCGAGAATTTCCGGGGGCTGTCATTAGCATTTCTCACGATAGAAAGTATATTGAAGAGGTGTGCGATAAAATATATCAGCTAAATCCTAATGGATTACAGCTAATTGGTGATTGATAACAAAAAGGATGAAAGACTGACAAATTTCAGGCTTTTAGTGAGTTGGAAAGCATACAAAGATTTGAATTTGGAGGATAGATTATGGTACGTACAGAAGATGCATGTGAAATTATAAAATATGCTTTGCAAAACGAAATTAAAGTATATTTAGATGGCGGATGGGGTGTTGATGCACTTCTTAAAAGAGAATCAAGAATACACAATGATATTGATTTGTTTGTTGAACTGAAATACACAATGATATTGATTTGTTTGTTGAACTGAAACATTATCATGATTATATTTATGTGATTAAGCAGCATGGATTTGAGGAAGTAAATACTGATTATACAACGGATGGTCATACTGTCTGGAAAGATGATAAACAAAGAATCATTGATTTACATTGTTTTGAATTTACAGATGACGGAATTGTTTATGAGGGAGATATATTTCCATCAAAAACTTTTTCCGGTATTGGAAAAGTTGGAGATATAACTGTTTCTTGTATTGAACCATTGAGTCAGGTAATGCTTCATTTGGGATATGAACACGATAAAAATGATGTGCATGATGTGATGCTGTTGTGTGAAACATTTCAAATAGCAATACCAGATGAATATAAGGAAAAGTAAAATTTCAGTTTTGTGTTGAATCTCTAAGCAAAATAGCTTATAATTTGACATGCTACATATAGTTATTATCCACAGTTATCGAGTAGGTGTTATCAATGCCGATAACAAAATGATAACATTAGCTCGTATAGGCAGGATAATATGGATATATCAAATAATCAAAAGAACGAGAAACATTACAGAGAATAATTCCTAAACAAAAAGCGTTAGTCTTTGTAGAGTTTGAATAACGGATTAAAATGCCGAAAGCCTGTATTTATGCGGGCTTCCGGCATTTGTTTTATCAAATGGCTCTAGTTTGGCTCTATTTGTGGGGAGAGTAATAGCAAGATTAAGGAGAAATTATGAAAAAGATAATTATATTAAGAGGTAACT
>QRVH01000018.1 GCA_003458705.1 Eubacterium sp. AF22-9
TAATAAAAAGCATATAATAGTTGCAGCTTTTATTGTAATGGTAATCATAAAAGCATATAATAGTTGCAGCTTTTATTGTAATGGTAATCATAGCTTTTTATATATCAGCTGTAATGTATCAAACACATAAGTATCCAGCTCCAACTCTTGAAAGTGTAAATATTGATACGGATTATTATTTGTGGCACATAAGTATCCAGCTCCAACTCTTGAAAGTGTAAATATTGATACGGATTATTATTTGTGGTGAATATGTGTATAAAGCTACTGAAGCTGGATTTGTAAGTGACGAAAATGTAGGAAAATTGTGGCAGGAAGAAATAGAAGAATTTGGAGATGTTCGTGTGGTTTATGTAAAACTGATGTATGAAAGGATAGTTGAAAAGACGGATGCGTCAAGAATTACTCAATTAGGGGACTATACATTAGTTACTGATACATATAATCAGGCACCAGATTTAGTGAGATATATGAATTTTAATTCAATAGAAGAGCAAAGCAAGTCAACGGATAGTGTAGGAGACAGTAAAGAAATCTGTATAGTATTCACAATTCCTAAGGTACAGTTTACAGAAAAGCAATGGGAAAAGATGAAAATAGAAGATTTTAAATTGCATATATCAAGATATCCTGTTATTAAAGAAATAAAACTATAATTAGATTGTTATTAAAAGAAATTGGCGTAGAATATAAGCGGAGGTGATGTTATGAAGCGAGTATGCTTATATTCTATGCATTTTGTTTTATGTGTGTTATGTATCTGCACGATGGCTCTGGTTCTTAGTGGCTGCTCTGGCAGGAATGAGAAGCAGACAGGTGTGGCTGATAGAATGTCAGGTGAATCTGAAAAAAGAGGTTATAATCCAGAGATGGCCTTTGATTATGATGAACATGAGGATATAGAGGTTGATGATAACTATGTTTCAAGTCTGTGTTCGGAGGCTGTAAGAGAACTTGAAGTTATGTTTGGCCCGGCAGAATTCTACATAAGGGCAGAGAATAGTGGAGAGGACAGCTACACACTTAATATCATGTATAATGGTAAAGCCGCAGAACGGACATTCCTAATTATTATTCGGAGTGGTTTTTCAATAGAGTAAAAGAAGGCTTTGTGTATGTCAGAAATCCTATGAATGCACATCAGGTAAGTAAGATAGATATAACACCAGAGGTGGTTGATTGTATTGTCTTTTGGACAAAGAATCCAGAGCCAATGTTGAATAGATTAGATGAACTTTCTTCATATGATTACTATTTTCAGTTTACATTGACTGGATATGGAAAAGATATGGAGTGTAATGTTCCACATAAAAAAGATAGAATGATTCCAGTGTTTCAGGAGTTATCTCAAAAAATAGGAATGAAAAAGGTAATATGGAGATATGATCCTATTATTTTTACAAAGAAATATACGCCGGAATACCATTTAAAAGCGTTTGAGCAAATTGCAACAGCGCTTAAAGGGTATACAGAGAAGTGTGTTATAAGTTTTGTTGATGTATATGCAAAAAATAAAAAAAATATGGAATTGCTGGATTCATATGAGGTTGATAAAAATGAGTTGCTAAAATTTGCAAAGAAAATAGCCGATATTGCAATGAAAAACGGAATGGCTATAGGGAGCTGTGCTGAGAGGGTAGATTTAGATGGGTGTGGTATTGAACACAACAGTTGTATAGATAAAACTCTCATTGAAGATATTATTGGATGCAGGCTCAAAGTAGAAAAAGATAAAAATCAACGCGGAGAGTGTGGTTGTATGGAAAGCGTAGAGATTGGGACATATAATACCTGTAAAAATGGATGCAAATACTGTTATGCAAATTATAGCCAAGAAAGTGTTGTAAAGAATTGTAGCAGGTACGATCCAAAGTCACCAATATTGTGTGGTATACTCGATGAAAATGATAAAATAACTGTGCGAAAAGTAAAATCTTTGAAAGAACAGCAATTAAGCATTTTTGATTTTTAGAAAGAAGGTAATGGGTTGAATTTAGGAATAGAAACTGAGACATTAGAATTTAAGAAATCAACAGGTGAGTTGAAAGAGGCAATGAATTCTATTTCTGCCATATTGAATAAGCATCAGCAGGGTGAAATTTATTTTGGTGTAAAGCCTGATGGTACAGTTATAGGACAGGTTGTGACAGAGGAATCTTTGCGTGAAGTCAGTCAGAAAATAAAGAATTCAATTGAACCCAAAATATATCCTGAAGTTAAAAAGGTTGTAATGGATGGAAGGGATTGTATTTATGTAAAATTTGAAGGAAGTCAGACACCATATTTTGCATTTGGTGTAGCCAAAATTCGTGTAGCAGATGAAGACTTAACTATGTCACCACAGGGATTAGCAGATTATATTCGAAAAGGTGACAAAGAGGAAAATCGTTGGGAAAATTTGGTTTCCAATAAATTTGTTGATGATGTTGATGAAGAACTATTGAAAAAATATACCAATCAGGCACATGATGTTGGTAGAATTGCAATTGAATATACCGATAAGAGAACCGTTCTGAACCAACTAGAATTATCAGAAGGCAATAATTTGATTAATGCAGGAAAGGTTTTATTTGCAGATGATTTGATTCAGGATATTCAGATGGCTATTTTTGCAACAAATGAAAGACTAACTTTTAATGATATTCAAAGACATCACGGACCGGTGCTTAAGCTGGTAGATATTGCAGAGAATTATATTAAAAGTAATATTCACTGGAGAGTGGAATTTACTGGAACATTGCAGCGTACAGAAATACCGGAAATTCCAGTTGATGCTATAAGAGAAGCATTATTAAATTCATTTTGTCATAAGGATTATGCAACTGGGCAAAGTAATGAGGTTGCAATTTATAAAAACAGAATAGAAATTTATAATCCAGGTTCTTTTCCAGAAGGATTTGAACCACAGGATTTTATTGATAGACCGGAAAGACCAATTCGTAGAAATCCGAAGATTGCAAGGATTTTATATTACTCTAAGGATATTGAAAGTTTTGGCACTGGTTTAAAGCGTATAGCTGACGCATGTGAAAAAGCAAGGGTTAGATATGAATTTAAAAAATTAAAGTCAGGTTTTGTTGTTTGTTTTTATCGGTCAGGAAAAAGTGAGGATAAGAGTACGGATAAAACAGTTAAAAGTACGGATAAAGTACGGATAAATACGGATAAATTGAATTTGTCACAGAAAAAAATTGTTGAATTTACATTGGAAAATGGAAAGGTTACCAATAAAGATGTTCAGCAGTTGCTGGGGGTGAAGGATTCACGGGCTTTAAAGATTTTGAAGGAACTTGTAGAAAAGGATGTTGTTGTGAAACAAGGAAAATTGAAGGGAAGCTATTACACTATAAAAGATGGTGAGTAAGAAGGAGAAAAATGTTGGAAGAAATATATTCACGACGCAGTATTAGAAAATATGCAAGTGAACCAATATCACGTTCTATTATAGAGAAAATTATTGATGCAGGAAGAGTGGCACCATCAGCGAAGAATCGTCAGCCCTGGAAGTATCTTGTATATAGTGGGGAAGCAAAAGCTAGATTGCTTAGCATTATGAAAAAGGGTATTGAGATGGAAGAAATACATCCAAGACTTCCTTTATCAGTGAATGGAATTCCGGATGCTAAAAATACCCTCCAGATTATGGAAACTGCACCGGTCGTAATTATTGTTCTTAATACAAGTGGAAAATCACCATTTGTTCAGTTAGATGTGGATGATAGATTTTCTGAAATGAATGATCTATTATCGATAGGTGCATCTATAGAAAATATGTTATTAAAGGCAGAGGAATTAAATATAGGATCATTGTGGATAGGTAATACATGTTTTGCATACCAAGAGCTGATGGAGTATATTGGATCCACGTCAGAATTGGTGGGAGCGATAGCTTTAGGATATAAGGAAGAGACTCCAGCTATGCGTCCAAGAAAAAGATTAGAAGATATCGTGGAATACTATGATTAACACATGGGACCAAGAGATTTTGGTTGTATGGATGATAAGGTCTAAAGGATACAGGAAGGAACAAATGTATGAGCATATTTAATGTAGAATTAAAGAAGGTAATTGATGACAGTTACGAAATTGAGATTGGTTACGAATTACAGAAGAAGTTAATTGCTGATATTAATGCAGGGCTTGGTGGTAACATTAAGAAATATGTTGTAGTTACGGATAGTAATGTAAAGCCTCTGTATGCGGACAAAATATTAGAACTTTTAATATCAAACGGGTATAAAGCGGATTTGATTGTTTTTCCTGCAGGGGAAGAAAATAAAACAAGAAAAACAAAAGAGTATGTTGAAGATACGATGCTTGAATTAGGATATAGGCGAGATTGTTGTATTATTGCAGTCGGTGGTGGAGTTGTAACCGATTTGGCAGGCTTTGTTGCGGGAACATTTGGAAGAGGAATTCCATTTATAAATTATGCAACAACATTATTGGCAGCAGCGGATGCTTCTGTTGGTGGGAAGACAGCTGTAGATACTCCGTTGGCAACAAATCTGATTGGATTATTTAATCAGCCTGAAAAGGTGTATATCGATATTGCAACTTGGAAAACTTTACCGGCAAGACAGATTTCTAGTGGACTTGCAGAAACAATAAAGCATGCATGTATGGCGGATAGAAAGTTTTTTGATTACATAAATGATAATATGCAGGCAGTTTTTGATGTGGATGATGAGGTATGCGGACATATTGCACAAGAAAATTGCAGCATAAAATATAAAGTTGTTATGAAGGATGAACTTGAAAGTGGCTTAAGAGAGATATTAAATCTTGGACATACGGTTGGCAGAGCTATTGAGACAGTAAGCGAATACATATTACTTCATGGGGAAGCACTGGCAATTGGTTTGATGGCAGAAGTTAAATTGGCTAAGAAATTAGGCTATTGTACAGATTTGGATGAGACCTTGGTGCAAGATATTTTGGAAAAGGCAAAACTACCAACTAAGATACCTGATTATATAGATAGAGAAAAACTGTTGAAAAAATTATACACGGATAAGAAAGTCAAGAATGGTGCATTGAGATTTGTGCTACAAAAAGGAATTGGAGATGTTGTGTCATTTGGAGATAATCTGTATGCAAAGGAGATTCCAGAAAGTGTAGCAAGAGAGATTATTATGTCTATGTAAATAGGTGAAACATATTTAGTTTAATAGTAAGTTATCGGGGGGGGGGCATATAGAAAGAAATGGAGAAAAAACATGGACAGATTAGTTAGAACATCAGCAAAGGCATTAGTTATAAAAGATGGATGTATGCTTGCAATAAAACTACATGATAGTGATGGAGATTTTTACATTATGCCAGGCGGAGGACAGGCTGCAGGAGAATTACTTTCTGCGACAGTACAACGAGAAGTGGCAGAGGAAACAGGAATTTCAGTTAAGGCAAAAGATGCATTGTTTATAATCGAAGGTGCTGAGGGAGAGAAACATCATAGAGTAGATGTTATTTATCTATGTGATTATATTGGTGAAAGCAATATGAAATATCATCCTGATAAGAATCAGGTTGGGTATGAATGGCTTGAGATTGCAACTCTCAATAAGGCACCATTATATCCTTCCAAATTAAGACGAGCCATTATGAATTATTATGAAGGCAAGGAGACTCCGGTTTATCTTGGAAATGAAAATGTTGGAGATCCGGAAATTACTTACTAGTGTTAGGCAAGAAAGAAGAATAATGGAATGATTGATATAAGAGCATATATGCGTGAACTGGTGGGAACGCTAAAAACGGTTTTTGAAAATAGACTACTATATGTGGGACTTCAAGGAAGCTATTTGCGTGCTGAGGCTACAGAAAAAAGTGATATTGATGTTATGGTTGTTATTGACGTTATGGTTGTTATTGACGAAATGAAACCAAATGATTTGAAAGAATATAAAAAAGTATTAAAGGAGATTAGGAATTATGATAAATCTTGTGGCTTTATTTGTGGTTCAAAGGAACTGTTAAATTGGAATCCTCAAGAAATATGTCATTTATTAAATACAACAGCCGATTATTACGGTACGCTTGAAGATTTTGTACCGAAATATAACCGAATGGATATTGCTGATTATATAAAGTTAAGCACAGGAAATTTATATCATATGTTATGTCATAGATATGTTTACGATGATATAGAAAAAAAATAAGATGAAGTTGCCATTAATTTATAAAGATATATTTTATATACTTCAAAATGTATATTATCTTGAAAATGGTGAGTTTATTCAAACCAAAAGCAAGATGGAGCCAATTCTCTGTGGGAGTGATCGTAAAATATGGATGCTTTTAAATGAGATAACAAATGAAAAAGAATATGAATTCGATTCTGCTTTTGAAATTGTTTTTGATTGGTGTTGTGAAATACTTGAAGAGTAAATCGGTACGAATAGTATGAGAATGATGAATTGTTGTTATTTATGGATAGTCCTCAGTAGCCCTGAATAATACACCCACAAGTAACATTCTAACCAAGAACACCAGCATCTAAGCCACTTACGGTTCAGTATGCAACTTTCAAAGAGATAATAATCAGAACACTCGAAACCCTTGTAAATACTGCTTTGCAAATGCCTGGCTTAAGAAGAATACCATCTTCTGATTAACCTGAATAACACTATCCCATTCATCTTCTGTGAAATCAATAGCATCATTTCTCTTAATAAGTCCTGCATTATTAACAAGAATGTCAACCTTTCCAAAAGCTGCAAGTGCACCATTCACAATAACATCTATAGCTGACATATCTGAAAGGTCTGCTATAACCTCAGCAAATTCTCCTCCATCAGCTTCAATAAGCTTCTTAGTATCCTCGCAGGATCTTCTTGCAACACCTACAACCTTAGCACCTGCCTGCGCAAGTGCAACGGACATTCCCTGTCCAAGACCTGTATTGGCACCTGTAACTACTGCAACCTTTCCATCAAGTCTAAATGCATCAATTATAGACATATATTCTTCTCCTTCTAAATCTGTTTAATTAAAACCTATTATATTATTAGCTATCTTGTATCCCTGCTTAGATATCCATCTTCCTGCAGATGTAGGGATATTAACAGACCAGCCCAAAAGACTGTGTCGTAACTTCTTGTAAAGCACTTCATCCTTATCCTTAGCATACTGCCAGAGTGCCTTCTTCTTCGCAAGATGTTCCTTTGTTCCAGATACAATTAAGAATATAGACGATACTTCCATCATAATTCTTAAATAGTTAATCATATATTTTCTACAGTTAATATTCTTAGGATTTTCTGAAATAAACGAATCAATCATTCTCTTATTAACAGAAAGCTGCTGGTCAATTCTTGAAATCATAACACTCTCATTAACAGACTGATCTTCTCGTCCAATAAAGTATCTGTAGAAATTAGTATTTATGTAATACATATTCTTAACATACGGAAGTGGCTCGAACACAAATATGTTATCAACATAAAATGTATGCTTAGGAAGCTCTAATCCACAATCCTTTAAAAGCTGTGTTCTATATACAACAGTATGCATAAGAATATACTGGTCAACCTTAAAATCGCCTATATTAATATCATCCCATGTAAACATCTGCTCTACAGGAAATACATTTTCATAATGGATAACTTTCTTTCTCTTGGCTCCGACCTTTTCATATACATAGTTTGCAATAACCATATCCGGCTCACTGCCCTCTTCAAAGCTTCTTAATGTAGCAAGCATTCTTTTATAACTTTTGCCATCTACCCAGTCATCACTGTCAACAACCTTAAAGAACCTTCCTGTTGCATGCTTAAGACCTGTATTTACAGCCTCACCATGTCCACCATTCTCCTGATGTACAGCCTTGACAATATCTGGATATTCCTTTTCATATCTTTTGGCTATTTCATATGTATTATCCTTTGTTGAACCATCATCAACTATAATAACCTCAACTTCATCGCCACCGGCAAGCACTGTATTAATACAATGTTCCATATACTCTGCGGAGTTGTAACATGGTATTGCAAATGATAATAATTTACCCATCAAATTTCTCCTTTACATTCTGTCAGGGCATTCAATCGCAAGTAAATCAATACACTGCTCGAGAATGCTCTTAGTAAGGCTGATAAGTGCAATATAACTTGCCTTCTTAGCCTCGTCAGGTTCTGAAAGTATCTTATTGTTATGATAAAAGCCGTTAAATGCGTTAGATACCTCATATATAAACTGACATATCTTATGTGGTGCATTATCCTTATATGCCCCATCAATTATATCTGCAAACTTAATAAGTGATAAAGAAAGATTCTTCTCACTTTCTTCTGTAGCAGCCATGATTTTAAGGTTATCTGTGCTTCCACCATTTTCTGTATATTTGTTAAGGATAGACTTAATTCTTACAATTGTGTAAAGAATATATGGTCCTGTATTACCCTCAAATGATGAAAATCTCTCAATATCAAACACATAATCCTTTGATGCCTGATTAGAAAGATCTCCATACTTTAATGCAGCAAGTCCTACTATCTTAGCTGTATCTCTTGCTTCTGTCTCTTCAACAGTTCTGTTAGACATAATTTTCTCATATACAGCTTCATCAATATCAGCTATAAGATGCTCAAGTCTCATAACACCACCTGAACGCGTCTTGAATGGCTTACCATCTTTACCGTTCATAGTACCAAAGCCCACAAATCTCATATCTGCATCAGGCGCTACAATCCCAGCCTTCTTAGCCGTTCTGAATACCTGTGTAAAATGAAGTTCCTGCCTCTTATCAGCAAGATAAATATATGTATCAGGATGATATAACTTTTCTCTTTCAACAATAGTTGCAAGGTCAGATGTTGCATAAAGTGCCGCGCCATCAGATTTTCTTACGATGCATGGTGGAAGCTCCTTAGTATCACCCTCCTGCTGTATATCTACAACAGTTGCGCCCTGGCTTTCATAAGCAATTCCGTCTGCAATCATCTTATTAACCATATCGTCAATATATGGCTGTGCATCCGATTCCCCCTTCCATAAATCAAAATGCACATTAAGATTATCATAATTCTTCTTAAGGTCAGCTTTAGAAACATTCATGATATGATGCCATATTGCACGGCATGCCTTATCACCGCTCTGTAACTTAAGTGTAGCTTCATGAGCTCTTTCTGCAAATGCAATATCTTCCTTAGACTTTGCAGAAGCTGCCGGATAAATCTCCTCAAGCTCTGAGATTGTAAATGGTGCTTCCTCTGGATACTCACCGGTAAAACTGTCATCAAAATACGGAAGTTCTGGCTTTCTATCTCTTAACTCTTCAATGATAAGTCCCATCTGCAGACCCCAGTCTCCAAGATGTACATCACCAATAGTCTTATTTCCAACAAATGTGTTGATTCTCTTAACGCTCTCTCCGATAACTGCAGAACGAAGATGTCCTACATGAAGTGGCTTTGCGGCATTAGCTCCGCCGTAATCCACAATAACAGTCTTATTGCTCTCCGAATTAACATAGCCGAACTTCTCAGTTTCAGACATCTCATTAAGATATCCTGCCAGATAATCTTCACATATATTAATATTAATAAATCCCGGTTTAACACTCTCAATCTTAGAAAACATCTTGTTATCTGCTAACTTTGCAACAACCTCATCAGCAATCATAAATGGTGCTTTCTTATATGCTTTGGCTGCTGCCATAGCACCGTTACACTGAAACTCACACAGGTCAGGTCTGTTAGAAACTGTAACTTTCGCATATGCCTCATCATATCCACATTCAGCGAATACATTTTTAATCTCATCAGTAATAAGTTCAATAATCGTCTTCATATTCTCCACCTTTTACAATATCTAGTAAACCACCTTTACAAGAAACAGCCCGTAACTCTCTGCCGGTAATGACATCTGTATGTTCTCCCCATCAAGACATCGTTTCACATCTTCCGGCTTCTTGATGCCATTGCCTACATCTAGCATCATTCCAATAATGTACCTTGCCATATTATGAAGGAAATCATCCGCTTCAATTCTTATATAAGCTCTTGCACCTTCATACTGAATGTTTATCCTCTTAATAGTCCTCTCTGTGCTTTTGTTCTTCTTTGCCGTAGTAAATGCCTTAAAATCATGTTTTCCTTCAAAATATCCGGCAGCCTTTCTCATGGCATCAAAGTCTGGCTTATCAAATGTATGGTAAGCATATTTTCTTCTGAATACATTAGCAACATTGCCTGTATCCAGCCTGTACTCATATATCTTGGCCTTTGCATTAAGCTGGCTATGAAATCTTTCATCAGCTTCAGTTACAGACATAACTGCAATATCTCTTGGCAGATATCTGTTAAGATAATTCTTTATTTCTATTGCCTTAACTTCCTTCTCAAGCTTGAAATTTGCTGTCTGGCACAACGCATGCACGCCCTTTTCTGTTCTTGACCCGGCATACATGTCAACTGTCTCACCAGTCATTCTTGCTATTATCTCGCATAGCCTGCTTTCTATAGTATTCGTACTGGCATCCTTACCCAGTCTTTGCCAGCCGTCATATCTTCCACCATCATACTCTATCTCTATACGGTAATTATACATTATTCGTCTTCCAAAACCTTTTCTATTGTATTAATGATTACAGCACTATCAAATGGCTTCTGAATAAAATCAGCAGCACCTCTCTTTAATGCCTCGACCATATTAGTCTTCTGACCAGCGGCAGTTACCATAATAACTTTTGCCCCAGGATCAATCTCCATAATCTCTTTTACAGCTTCTATACCATCCATAACAGGCATTGTAATATCCATCGTAACAACATCGGGCTTATACATCTTATATTTTTCTACACCTTCTGCACCATTAACTGCCTCTGATACAATCTCATGTCCTGCATCTTCAAGCATATTTCTTAAAAATTTTCTTGATGTCTTAGAATCATCTACTATCAAAATTTTTGCCATAACTATTCTCCTTATTAAGCTGAAAGCTGGATTTTATTATCAGCAGCCATTAATATCTTAAACAAATTATTTTCCATATTAAATGTCACAACATAGAAACCATCTTCTGCTGTAACCTCTGTATTCTTATAAAATACCGGTGGATGAAGAGTAACCTCCACATCATTCTCACCGAGCTTAGTTGCATATGCACCATTAATAACATTAATAAATTCACATAATGCATCATATGCATCTGCATCAAACTCTTTAATATCTTCCTGTGCAAATGTAGATGCAACCTTTAAAAGTTCCTTATCATTCCCCGCTATACCAAGAAACACGTCAATATCTCCATCCATAATCTGGCATCCTATAAACTCACCCCTGTAAGTTCTTTCAAAATCAATATGGTCAAGTTCTATATCGCCATCCATAAACATTCCAAGACTATTAATAGTACATTGCATCTGGGTATTATAATAATCATTACCCATATGTAAAAATGTCTCTACCATCTTATCTGTGTTGCCTTGTCTGATTACCTGCAATTCATTATCAGTGAATACATTGCCGGTATGGTTCTTTGCGATATATTTGCCGAGTATTCTGTCCTTCATATGATTTTCTCCTTCTCGTTAATTAGCGCCCCAAATATACCCTGTTAATACGCATTAATATATTAATACTTAGTTCATTATACATCATATAGTTAATCAATATCAATAATTTGAGAAGAATTTACATTGTGCTTCTGAAAAAAAACACCCGGACAGTTATTGCTGCCCGGATGTAAATTTCATTCCTGATTAATTACTTATCCTCAACTGAATAGTTAGGAGCTTCCTTTGTGATATGAATATCATGTGGATGACTCTCTCTTAAAGCTGCTGAAGACATCTTAATAAACTGAGCTGTTTCCTGAAGTACTGGAATTGTAGGTGCTCCACAATATCCCATACCTGAACGAAGTCCACCCATAAGCTGGAAGATAGTATCTTCAACAAGTCCCTTATAAGCAACACGTCCTTCAACACCCTCTGGAACAAGCTTCTTTGCACCAGTCTGGAAATATCTGTCCTTGCTTCCGTTTTCCATGGCAGCGATAGACCCCATTCCTCTGTATACCTTGTACTTCCTTCCCTGGAATAACTCAAATGTACCTGGAGCTTCATCACAGCCAGCAAGAAGGCTTCCTAACATGCAGACATTACCACCTGCTGCGATAGCCTTAACGATATCTCCTGAATACTTGATACCGCCATCAGCGATTACAGGAATACCATACTTCTTAGCTTCTGCATATGCGTCCATAACTGCTGTAACCTGTGGTACACCAATACCTGCAACAACTCTTGTTGTACAGATAGAACCAGGTCCGATACCAACCTTAACAGCATCTACGCCAGCCTCGCAAAGAGCCTTAGCTGCTGCACCTGTTGCAATGTTACCAGCAATAACCTGAAGATCAGGGAATGCTGACTTAATCTCCTTAAGATTTGTAATAATATTCTTAGAATGTCCGTGAGCCGAATCAATAACGATACAGTCAACATTTGCATTAACAAGAGCCTGTACTCTTTCCATAACATTAGCTGTGATACCAACAGCAGCACCTGCAAGAAGTCTGCCCTGTGAATCATGTGCTGAAGATGGATACTTAACGCTCTTCTCAATATCCTTGATTGTGATAAGTCCTCTTAACTTATAATCGTCATCAACGATAGGCAGCTTCTCTTTTCTTGCCTTTCCTAATATCTTCTTGGCTTCTTCAAGAGTTGTTCCAACAGGAGCAGTGATAAGATTCTCGCTTGTCATGCACTCCTTGATTGGTCTTTCAAAATGCTCCTCAAACTTAAGGTCTCTGTTAGTAATGATACCAACAAGCTTGCCATTATCATCTGTGATAGGTACTCCAGAAATTCTGAACTTGCCCATAAGGTCATTAGCTTCCTGTAATGTATTATCTGGATGTAAGAAAAATGGGTCTGTGATAACACCATTCTCTGAACGCTTAACCTTGTCTACTTCTTCTGCCTGAGCTTCTACTGACATATTCTTATGAATAATACCAATACCGCCCTGTCTAGCCATTGCGATTGCCATTCTGTGTTCTGTAACTGTGTCCATACCTGCACTCATTAAAGGAATGTTAAGTTTAATATTCTTAGTGAGCTGTGTTGAGAGGTCAATCATATTAGGTGTTACTTCTGAATACTGTGGAACTAAAAGTACGTCGTCAAATGTAATGCCTTCACCAATAATTTTACCCATTTTGCTAAAATCCTCGCTTTCTGTTGTGTTTTAATATATAGAAAAAATCCGAATAAATAAATTAATCCGGATGTTTCTACAAGTATCTGACAGCTTAGTCAGTTTATAAATATGTTACAAGAGAATATAACAAAACTGCCGCTAAAAGTCAAACATTTTTTATAAATGTGCAACTCCGTTACCAACAGCACTTACAATTGCTTCTTTCATTGAATCATCCGGAAGCATAAACAGTCTTATCATCTCGTTACTGTCATTGTCATATGTGTATATTACAATATCTTCAGGGTCATCTACTCCTGACGAACAATTATATGTTCTTAACTGCTGTCTGGCTTTGCCTAAAGCTTCCTGACTATTTACCTTAGCCACAAGAACTGCTCTTGTAAGGTCAAAACTGCCGACATTCTTTCTTACTGATTTAGCCATAATTTTATCTATAGTCAGGCTTCCATCAACATATGAATATTCATATTCAGCATTATAATACTCGAATACAAACACCGTGAAAAATATAAATATAACCAGTACAATAACACCTAACCAGCCTGTCTGCACAATTGTTGTCGCTGCTAGCAGACATGCAATCACAAGTATTATTCTGTAAAAAATTGAAATCTTAGGAGCGGTAACTTTAACAATCTGCTCTACTGTTCCTTCTATCATAATTCAATAACCTTTCTTTAAAGCAATATGCCCGGCGGGAATTTACCCACCGGGCTCTATGTTTTAGTTATATTGTGGAATTACATCATTCCGCCCATGCCTGCACCGCCTGCTGGCATTGCTGGAGCGTCTTCCTTAATATTAGCAACAACTGACTCTGTTGTAAGAAGTGTTGAAGCAACGCTTGTAGCATTCTGTAATGCACTTCTTGTAACCTTAGCCGGGTCAAGGATACCAGCGTCAATCATGTTGACATACTCTTCCTTGTATGCATCAAATCCTGTACCAACTTCTGACTCTCTTACCTTATTGATGATAACAGCGCCTTCAAGACCAGCATTGTATGCAATGTGGAATAATGGAGCTTCAAGTGCCTTTAAGATAATCTGGGCACCAATCTTCTCATCTCCGCTAAGTGTATTAACAAGCTCTGCAACCTTCTTAGAAGCATGAATGTAAGCAGAACCACCACCTGATACTACACCTTCTTCAACAGCAGCTCTTGTTGCGTTAAGAGCATCTTCCATACGAAGCTTTGCTTCCTTCATCTCTGTCTCTGTTGCAGCACCAACTCTGATAACAGCTACACCACCTGCAAGCTTAGCAAGTCTTTCCTGTAACTTTTCTTTATCAAATTCAGAAGTTGTCTCCTCAAGCTGTGCCTTAATCTGTGCAACTCTTGCATCAATATCTTCCTTAGCACCTTCGCCATCAACGATAACTGTGTTTTCTTTCTGAACCTTAACAGATTTAGCTCTACCAAGCATATCCATTGTTGTATCCTTAAGCTCAAGTCCAAGTTCCTCAGAAATAACCTGACCACCTGTAAGAATTGCGATATCCTTAAGCATCTCTTTACGTCTGTCACCGTATCCAGGAGCTTTAACAGCTACAACATTGAATGTTCCTCTTAACTTATTAACGATAAGTGTTGTAAGAGCCTCGCCCTCAACATCTTCTGCAATAATAAGAAGCTTGGCACCACTCTGAACAATCTGCTCAAGAACTGGTAAAATTTCCTGAATATTAGAAATCTTCTTATCTGTAATAAGGATATATGGATTATCAAGAACCGCTTCCATCTTATCCATATCCGTTGCCATATATGCTGAAATATATCCTCTATCGAACTGCATACCTTCTACAAGGTCAAGCTCTGTCTTCATTGTCTTAGATTCCTCGATTGTGATAACGCCATCGTTAGAAACCTTCTCCATAGCATCAGCTACCATCTGTCCAACTTCCTCATCACCTGCTGAAATAGCTGCAACCTTAGCAATCTGATCCTTGCCTGTTACCTTCTCGCTCATATGTGCGATAGCGTCAACAGCACAATCAGTAGCCTTCTTCATTCCCTTTCTTAATACGATTGGGTTAGCACCTGCTGCAAGGTTCTTCATACCTTCATTAATCATAGCCTGTGCAAGAACAGTAGCTGTTGTTGTACCATCACCGGCAACATCATTAGTCTTAGCTGCTACTTCCTTAACAAGCTGTGCGCCCATATTCTCGAATGCATCTTCAAGTTCAATATCCTTAGCAATAGTAACACCATCGTTAGTGATAAGTGGTGCACCATATGACTTATCAAGAACAACATTACGACCCTTAGGTCCGATAGTTACTCTTACTGTATTAGCTAACTTATTAACACCTTCCTCTAAAGCCTTTCTAGCTTCAATTCCGTACTTGATTTCCTTTGCCATAATAATAGCCTCCTAAATAAATATACTTCTTATATGTTCATACCGCCCTCATCTGCAACTGACATTGTCAATTATTCAATGATAGCAAGAATATCAGACTGCTTTACAATGATGAGATTCTCATCTTCATCAAGTTTAACCTCTGTTCCAGAATACTTAGAATAGATAACCTTATCACCAGGCTTAACCTGCATAACAACTTCCTTACCATCAACAACTCCGCCAGGACCTACAGCAATAACTTCTGCCTGCTGTGGCTTTTCCTTAGCCTGTCCAGGAAGTACGATTCCTGATTTAGTAGTCTCCTCTGCAACTAATGCTTTAATAACAACTCTGTCTCCTAATGGTACTAATTTCATTATATATTCCTCCATTCCGCTGTCTCCACATAAGAGTGAACCCTTCATGGCAGCATTCATATTTCTGTTAGCACTCATTCTTTTCGAGTGCTAACCACTGCACATAATGTAACACTTCATGCTTTTATTTGTCAACAGCTAATTCAAATATATTATATTTTTTAGATTTTATTAATAATTATTACTTCACACCCATTTTGATTGTTTTTCCATAATAAAACAGGTACTGCTGCGCAAATCCGCCAAGCTCACCAAACTGTTCCTTTGCAAATGCGGCAATCTTATCCTTCGGCGTATCCACACCGTCAAAATACATTGTCTCCATTATCCTTTTAATCCACACATCAACAGGAAATGCCTCTTTCTTTCCAAGACCAAAAAGACTTACGCAGTTGGCAACCTTCTCACCAACACCTTTTATTGTCATAAGTTCCTTAACACATGACTCATAATCCATGCCTCTTAATTCTTTCTCATCAAACTGCCCTGCCATGTTTCTTCTTATCGCATCCATAATATAAGGTGCTCTGAAACCTGTCTTTAACTCTTTAAAATCCTCTTCACTCGCATTGGTAAGCTGTTCAAGTGTTGGAAATGTATACATATCTACTCCGCCATATGTCCCCATATATGTACCAAATTTTGCAGATACATCTGCCACAATCTTCTTAATATGAGGTATCTGCTTATTCTGCGATATAATAAATGATATAAGTATCTCAAAAAACTCCTGATTAAGAATCCTCACTCCCCACATGCTTTCAATCGCGTCTTTTAACTTATCATCTTTCTCAAGCAGCGTTTTTTTGATTGCCGAATAATCCCTGTCCATGTCGAAATAATCTTTCCATACATTTACATATTCGTCCTCTTCTGTATCATAGAATGTAACGGTATCCGCTTCCTGTGAAACATGCAGAACATGCCCCTTTGCAGTCAGTACATAATCCTCTTCATCCAATTTTACAAAATGAAAACACTGTCCACATTCAAGTGTCTGTGCCAGATCAAAATCCTTAACATTTTTCAACTGATAATCTGCCATAATTATCCTCCATATTTCTTATCATTTCGCTTTACATTTGCAATCACCCCGTTATACAATTATATGTGATTATAATTAATTAGTAGGAGACAACTCATGAAGTTCAGAAAATATTTAGCGTCTCTTTTAGCCGGAGCAATATTAATAACATCCCTTTACGGATGCAGCATGCCTTTTACAAGTGATAATACATCTGATAATTCTTCAGAAATTTCATATATACCCTTTGACAACAAAGCAGCTACAACTGAAGATATAATTCAGTTTATAATACAATCCATGGAAAATAACAATAACGAATGTGATATTTTTGTTGCTGATGACAAACTTATTGATGCCAACGAGTGGCTGACACAGATTAGCGGAATAGAACAGATAAAATGTGAATACCGCAGGGTTAAAGACGGTTATAATATGGTGATAACCTATGACTGCTGGGATAACTATGCAATAATGAAAGCATATAATTCGGACAATACATCCCAGCTTAATGACCGCCAGCTTGAATTATATAACAAATATATTGAAATTGTTTCAGAAGTTACTTCTCCTCAGAAAAGTGATTACGAAAATGAACTTGCAATACATGATTACCTTGTATCGCATATAACATACATTGATAACGGTGGTTCTACATTTAATGCTTATGATGCGCTTATTAATGGCGAAGCTGTCTGCAGTGGATACACTGAGAGTTTCAAAACATTTATGGATATGCTTGGCATTGAGAATTATACATTATCAGGTACAGCAGGCAACCAGCAGCATATATGGAATGTTATAAAGCTTGGAGATGACTGGTATCATGTTGATGTCACATGGGATGATCCCGTTGGTTCTTCATCAGAATATATTGATCACGGATACTTTAATATATCAGACGCAGACATGGCAATTGACCATACATGGGAATCTGCAGTAAATACCGCCAGTCCTGCAAATGGATATATATACACATATCCTGTACAGGCAAAGCTTCAGTCAGTTAATACACAGAAAGAATTTGATAACTATATACTACGATGCATCCGCAACAGAGTTAAACATATAGAATTCACTACAACTGCAGACCTTGACATCAAATCTGCAGTATCTAATGCAGGAACCCAGTTATCCTATGCATATAAAACAACTAATCGTACTAATTACACACTGTATTCAGTTACCTTCACATATTAAAAACAAGTCACTTGTTATATGTGCCTTTATCAGGCTTTATAAACAAGTGACTTGTTTTTTATCTGTTATTCTTCTTTCCCGGCTCATCCATTATATATGAACCATCTTTTATCATTGCCCTGACAAGAGAGTCCTTGGCATTCTTCCATGGCTCATCAATATATTTGTGGTCAAATTTATTAATAAACCACTCAACATCATCTCTCACACGCTTCATATTCTCAATATACAGGCTGTTAGTTGCCTTAATAAAATCCTCTAACATATCACCTTTCAAAGAATTAGCCGCCTGTTCAATCAGAATCCCGTAATGCTTTGTACAGAATCCCCTGCACGACTTATACTTTTCTCTGAAATCAGCATCATGCTTATACATATGAAATATTGTATCAAGATATCTCTGAAATGTGTTCTCAATCCTTTCACACACAAAACATGTGCCATCAAGCTGTTCTGTATACGCTGTCACAGCCGGCTTATCAGCCTTCTTAAACATTGATTTGCCTGCCACCCTGCCATCCTGCAGCCCTTCAATGTCATTAATTACCCTATCCAGATGTGTCTTCATAACAAGTGCAAAACCAAGTCTGTTCTCGCAGTCATACACCTTCTTCAAATGCTTCTGGCAGAACCCCTTCTTATCTGTCACAGCCCTTATATCATCTTCCATATAACTGGGACCCATTGTATAACTTACCGCATCATCCTCCAGTGCTTTATACATTGAACAAATCGGACATTCGCAGTCTGATGAAAATGCATCATTAACAGGTATAGTATATATCTTCTCTTTCATAAGTACTCCTTTAATCAATCTTTTATAAATGTATTCTATCATAATATTTTATTAATATCATTCTATTTATTATTTTTTAAATTCCGGGTTATATGCATAGAAATTCTTAGAATCCAACTTGCTCTGTATAATCGACATAGCTTCTCCGAATCTCTGGAAATGCACAACCTCTCTTTCTCTTAGGAACTTCAGCGGTTCATACACATCCGGATCATCACGGCAGAGTCTTAACAGATTATCATAAGTACTCCTTGCTTTCTGCTCGGCTGCCATATCCTCTGCAATATCAGTTATTGCATCCCCCTTTGACTGGAATTCAATTGCGCAGAAAGGTACACCTCCTGCAGCCTGCGGCCATACTCCAACCGTATGATCAACATAATATGCCTCAAACGGAGTTCCTTTTATCTGTTCCATTGTAAGATTTCTTGTAAGCTGATGAACCATTGTACTAACCATTTCAAGATGGCCAAGTTCTTCCGTGCCTATATCAGTCAGCAATCCGGCAACCTCCCTGTATGGCATGGAATATCTCTGTGAAAGATATCTCATTGATGCTCCAAGCTCACCATCTGGTCCACCATACTGCGAAATAATCATTGCCGCCAGTGTTGGATTACAATTCTTTATATTAATCGGGTACTGAAGTCTCTTCTCATAATTCCACATATCACATACCTCCCTTGTATTCCCATGGCATAGGTGTTGCCACCCACATCCAGTAGTTGTCATTTACCATATATTCCATGCTGAGAGGTCCATAATAATCTGAATATTTTTTCATAAACTGTACATATTTATCCTTAATCTCTGCATAATATTCAATAGCTGCAGCATCATCCGGATGGGTATCAAGATAAAGCATAGTTTCAACAAGTGCAAAGCCAAGTTCATAAATATTCTTCATAATCATAGCTTTTTCATTTCTAATATTATTACAACAATTCATGACCTGCCTCCTGTAAATGGTTTATCAAGTACAGGAAACATAGTTCCCCGCATAATTGCCCGCGAAGGCTCATATAATTCATCCCAACGCTGCCACGGTACATAGCACATCGCCGGAACCTGTTGTGTCATCATCATAAAATAAGCTCCATATACATGTATCACTACAGTATATGGAGCTTTTCACTTATTGTTGTATGTCCTGTCAAGATATATGATGCTGTGTTTTTATATAGCAGCATATGTCTTAATAGGACATAACCTCATATCCGTCCTCAGTCACATGAACCATTATTTCCCACTGTGCTGAGTACGAATCGTCATCTGTATATATTGTCCAGTTGTTGCCCTCGTCTATATATATGTCTGGAAGACCCGCATTTATCATTGGCTCAATTGTGAATACCATGCCAGGTGCCATGACCATTCCTGTTCCCTTCTTAATTACATAGCTTACAAATGGAGTTTCGTGAAATTCCAGACCTATTCCATGTCCACCAACTTCTCTTACTACTGAATATCCATTAGCCTTTGCATGTTCATTGATTGCAGCCGCAACATCTCCAAGATGTCCCCATGGCTTAACCTGTGCAAGACCTAACTCAACACATTCTTTTGCAACATCCACCAGTTTCTTATGTTCTGGTGCAACATTACCTATACAGAACATTCTTGATGAATCTGAAAAATATCCGTTTAATATCGTTGAACAGTCAACATTAATTATATCACCATCAAGAAGCTGGATATTCTTAGATGGTATTCCATGACATACCTGCTCATTAATTGAAGTACACACACTCTTTGGAAATCCTTCGTAATTAAGTGGTGCAGGTATTCCACCCATCTCGGTTGTTTTCTGGTATACCAAATCATCTATATCCTGAGTTGTCATTCCTGCATGAATATTCTCTGCAACATAATCAAGCACAGCAATATTAATCTTGCTGCTTTCTCTCATTCCTGCAAGCTGTTCTTCATTCTTGATAATATTTCTTGGTGGTACCTTATGAAACTTTCTCTTGAAATTATCTAATTTTCTGTCAAATTCCATGTGACAGTCACAATATTTTTTCCCACTGTTACACCAGCAGGGATCTTCTTTTCGTAATGCTTTCATCACTATTCTCCATTTTCTCTACTGCTCCATAGCTTCCATAATGGCTGGGAGGAACTGTTTCTTTCTTGAAACAACATTCTTTAGTATATATGTATCCTGCTGTTTGTCAACTCCAAATGCCAGCGACATTATTGTATCCGCATTTTTACCTGAACACAGTACATAAGAGCATTCCGTTGATATATCTGTCATAAGAAAATATACTACATCAAGCCCGCCATCGCCTGTTACTGTATCTATAAACGGCACTTCCTTTGCTTTTATCTTCTCTATATCCTCTGGTCCCATTGCATTAACCTGACCCACACCTACAGTAACATCATTAATCGCGAACTTCTTAAAATCCTGATAGAATATTTCTCTGTCTGTCTTTTCATCAAGATTACTTCCAGCTCCAAACATTTGTCTTCCGTACACTTCAGGGTCAATTCCTGCAATATCAGCAAGCTCCATTGCCGCTTCTATATCATCAGATGTACATGTAGGTGATTTGAATATTAATGTATCTGATATAATCGCTGAACACATCAGTCCGGCTATGACAGGCTCTATATTAATTCCTGCCTCCTGATACATCTTATAAATAATTGTTCCTGTACAGCCAAGAGGCTGGTTTCTGAAAAATACAGGTGTGATAGTCTGTATAGGTCCTAATCTGTGATGATCAATTATCTCAAGAATCTCTGTATCTTCAATTCCATTGACTGCCTGGTTCTTCTCATTGTGGTCAACAAGAATAACTTTCTTTCTGCCTGAACGGAGAAGATTTCTTCTTGAGATAGTTCCTACATAATTACCATTTTCATCCTCAATAGGGAAATCCCTGAACCTTTTCTTAGTCATTATTTCCTGAATATCTTCAACATAATCAGTTGTCTTAAAGCATACAATCCTGTCTCTTGGTGTCATAAAGAATCCAACCGGAATTGCCTGATTCATAAGCCTTGCAACAGTATATGTATCATAATCAGTTTCAATAATAATACAGTTATGGCTCTTTGCAATCTTCGCAATTGTATTGGATACCTTTGCTCCCTCACATATTATAAGGCATTTCGCCTCCATCTCTATTGCACAGAGCTGTGATTCGTATCTGTTACCAAGAATTACAATATCCCCTTCATCAATCATGCTCTCCATCATATCAGGATTAGCCGCTGCAATAAGCATCTTTCCTTTGTCAAATACCTCACTTTCATCACCCGTGATTACTCTTCCCCCAAGTGTTTCAACAATATTAGCAAAACTTGTCTTGGCATTTGACAATACTCTGTTATCAAATGTTTCAAAATACGATTTGGCAATGTCATCAATTGAAACAAGACCTGTAAGTTTTCTGCCTTCTGTAATAGGAAGTGTTACAACATTAAGCGAATCCATCAATTTCCACGCATTGCGCACTGAAATCTCACTGTCTATTCCCTCTGTATGCCTTATCTCTATATTCATTACCTGTGGACGTACATCTTTAATATATTCCGGTGCCTCTACACCGAATCTGTTCAGTACAAAATGAGTTTCCTCATTAAGATGCCCCGCCCGCTTAGGCACATAATTATCTGTTCCAGTTATCTTATTCTTTAAATCCGCATAACATATTGCCGAACATATTGAATCTGTGTCAGGATTTTTATGACCTATAACCATAATTTCCTTCTCTTTTTCTTTATATCCTTCCATACTCTGTCTGCAATCTCCTTATAATTATCTAAACCTGATTGTTCGTTCTTACATTAAAATAAGTCTCCTATGTTGTACCATAGGAGACCATTTACTTCAATTACTTTCTGAATGTTACTGTTTCTGTTTCATCAGTATAGCCAATTGTTCTCATATAGCTCTTGAAATCCTCAATCTTATTGCTATATACACCATATGCATCATAGCACTTCTGGAAGTATTCAAGTGCAAGTTCTACATTACCAGACTCCTTGGCATTCCAAGAATCAACAGCACATTTATGAATCTGTCTGTGTGCTGCATCAAGATCCTTAAACTGTCTGCTTCCTGTAATACGAGTATCAGTCTGTGCTTTCATCCACTTACCAAGCTTACAGCTATCTGGATTATTAAGCTGCGTAACCTTAAGAGATTCAAATCCAACAGCATTATTATATACTCTCCACATAAGGATAAAGTGGTCAATCTGAAATATTCTTATCATATCCTGAGTTGTAACATTAGAGAATGATCTGAACATATCACTTCTTGCAGTATCGATATATCTGCCAATCTTATAGATATGAGTACCTGTAGCCATACAGTTATCAGATAACTTATCATAGCTCGCTGCAATACTGTCTACCTGCTTGGCAAATTCTGTTGTAATAGATGACTGTGTATCAATATCTGCGAATATTCCGTTAACAGCATCATTAATTGCAACCATCTGGTTATTCATTCTTTCAATATCTGAAAGTGATTCTTCAACCTTTGAATTACCTTCTGAAAGCTTAACAGTTGTCTCATCCATGGATATCGCAAGTCTTCCAATATCATCATTGAGTTCCCTCACATAATTAACAATATCATCAGCAGATTCTGATGTACTGCTTGATAACTGTCTTACCTGGTCAGCAACGACTGCAAAACCTTTTCCTGCCTCTCCAGCTCTTGCAGCCTCAATAGAAGCATTAAGAGCTAACAGATTGCTCTGGCTTGCAACCTTCTTAACAATATCAACAATCTCTCCAATCTTATGTATCTTATCCTGGAATTCCTGTACCTGTCTGTTAATATCAGCAATCTTTTCTGATGATTCATTAACAACCTTAATACTCTCATTCATATTAGCTGTACTGTTCTGTGTAGTAGCAAGCATCTCATGTGTATTGTCCTTAATATCAGCCATGGCAACATTAATGTGGTTGATAGATTCTTCAAGATTATGTCCTGACTCTCCCATAGCACCAATAGCCTGAGCCTGTGACTGTACCTCATCCATCATATTCTTGACATATGAATTATCACCAATTGACTCCATAGCCTCATTAAGTCTCATTACGAAATTATTATTGAATCTCTTATAAGTCTCAACAACTTCATTAAACTTATTGGCAACCTCAGGATTTTCAAAAAATGTTGTATCAGCCGGTGAGTCACCTGTCTGCGATATCTCACCAGATATTATCTTATCAAATACATCAAGCAATGTATTCAAATCATTACCTGACGCTGCTTTAGCTGTTGTTTTATTCTTTCTAAACATAACGCGCCTCCATATACAGATATTTAATTATGCACACTGTAATTTTTTATTATAATACCATAATCCCTCATTAAATGACAATCTTTTTATTATTTTTGTGGAACAAAAATACAGAAAAATAATACTATAACAATAAAAGCAGCTACAATGGAGAATTTCATTGAAACATATCAGAAAATATATATCATTATTAATTACCATGACCATCATATTAATCACAGCATTTCCACTGACAGCATGTAACAAAGATACAACTGACAATTCTGCTAAAAAAATCACTCTCTGCGAAGTTACTCACTCTATATTTTATGCACCACAATATGTTGCCATTGAAAATGGATATTTTGCAGACGAGGGGCTTGAGCTTACGGTAACTAACGGATTCGGTGCTGACAAGGTAATGACAGCCCTGATATCCGGTGATGCAGATATTGGATTCATGGGTTCTGAATCATCTATCTATGTATATGCCGAAGGCTCTGAAGACTATGCTGTCAACTTCGCCGGACTTACACAGCGTGCCGGCAATTTCCTTGTCGGAAGGGAAACCAATGATAATTTTGACTGGGCTGAACTCAAAGGAAAAACTGTTATCGGAGGAAGAGCCGGCGGCATGCCCCAGATGTTATTTGAATATATTCTGAAAAAGAATAACATTGATCCTGAAACAGACCTTGAAATCCTTCAAAATGTTGATTTTGGTTCAACATCTGCAGCATTCACATCGGGAATAGGTGATTACACAGTTGAATTTGAGCCTTCTGCGACTTTACTCGAACAGCAGAGTGAAGGCCATGTTATCGCCTCACTCGGTGTAGAAAGTGGCTATGTTCCTTACACAGCATACTGTGCAAAGAAAAGCTATATTCAGAAGAATCCTGATGTAATCCAGAAATTCACTAATGCTACACAGAAGGGTCTTGATTATGTCAATACACATTCATCAGCAGAAATTGCGGCCATCATTGCACCTCAGTTTAAAGAAACCGATATTGCAACAATAACCGCAATTGTTGAAAGATATAAATCACAGGATACATGGAAAACCTCCACTGTATTCACCGAAGACAGCTTTAATCTGTTACAGGACATTCTTACGCAGGCTGGCGAGCTTAAATCTCGAGTTCCTTACAGCAGTCTTGTAACAACTGAATACTCTGAAAAAGCTCTAAATAAGCAGTAATACATTTCTAATATATCATCCTTTTAGCAGGTGTCTGAAATGACGGTTATGGTTCTCAAGGAAATCTATCAGCCATGCCGTCATCCTGCATACATATCTGTACAAAGGTATCGACAGAATCATCATTATTATCGTAAGATTTCTTGTAAGACCTTTAAGAACAACCATTGCAAACAACGGTCTTAAGAATATCATTGAAAATACTATTCCGCCTGCCATTGCAATACACACTATAACTCTTATCATATCAAACGGCATACATACTCTGACAAGTGCCGCCATGCCTACCGTCAGAAGCACAAGCGTTGCTGCGGTTGCTGTCTGTTCATGAGCAAGTCCGGTAAAGTTTCCGTATATCGTTACAATAGTAACTACAATAAAATCTGTAATTCCCGTTGGCAGGGCTTTAAGTACAACATTAAGAAGAAAATCTCCTTTAATCAGACTTTTATTAGGCTGTAACGCCAGAAAGAAAGCAGGTATTCCTATTGTAAATATACCCAGAAATGATAACTGTGTCGGATATAATGGATACAGATTAACTGATATAAGCGTAAATATCGTAAGCAGCATTGAAAATATATTCTTTGCAAGAAACAGCGATGCTGAACGCTTAATATTATTAACTACTCTTCTTCCTTCTCCAACAACATCTGGCATCTTTGAAAAATCAGAGTCCAAAAGAACTATCTGCGCGGCATTGCTTGCAGCATCACTTCCTGATGCCATTGCAACACTACAGTCAGCACATTTTAATGCAAGTACATCATTGACTCCGTCACCTGTCATGGCAACAACATTTCCTGCCGCCTTAAACGCCTCAATAATTTTTTTCTTCTGTTCCGGTATAACTCTTCCGAAAACAGTATATTTCTCTACTGCCTGTGTTATATCATCATCCGTCTTCAAAGTTGTCGCATCTACATAATGGGTTGCATTCTCAATTCCTGCTTTTATTGCAACCCTTGAGGCAGTTACAGGATTATCACCTGATATAACCTTGATAGCAACTCCCTGCTGTTTAAAGTATTCAAATGTATCTTTTGCTGTTTCTCTTATCTCATTCTCAAGTATTATGAAAGCCATCGGGGTTATTGCTCTTGTGACAGCCTCCCCTGTTATTTCTTCATTAGCCTTCCCAAAAACAACTATTCGCTCCCCATTACCGGAATACTTATCAATAATTTTCTTATAATCAGGATATGACTCAAGAAGCAGATACTCAGGTGCTCCTAACAGATACACATCCCTCCCATATCTCGCCCCGCTGTACTTGTTCTGGGATGAAAACGGAAATACTTGATCACATTCTTTTTCTTCGTTTACCCCATAATATTTATGTATTGCTTCCATAGTTGCATTATCAGAACCGATTGCTCCAACAACATTTTTAATAATCCTGTCCACACCATGACTATCAACTGTTTCTCCACTATCAGCATTATAATCAAGTATCTCAACATGAGTTACTGACATGTCCGGTTTTGTTATTGTTCCCGTCTTATCAACACACAGAACATTTACTCTCGCAAGCGTTTCAACACAGTTCATTTCATGTACAAGTACACTTTTCTTTCCAAGTCTCATAACGCTTACCACAAGTGCAACGCTGGCAAGAAGATAAAGTCCCTCTGGAATCATGCCTACCAGCGAGGCAACCATTGAATCAATGCTTCCCTTAATTGTACTGCCAACAGCGAATCTGCTCTGTAAAAATAAACCTATTCCTATCGGTATAATAAGCACTCCAATCGTTTTTACAAGTTTATCAAGAGATTCCATCATATCTGTCTTCTGCTTTTTACGTCCTGCTTTAGCTTCAATTGCAAGCTTTGCAGCATATGCATCCAGACCAACATTTGTAAGAACTGCCTTACATTCTCCCGAAACAATAAAACTGCCGGAGAGTAATATATCCCCGGCATTCTTAACAACTTCATCAGACTCACCGGTAACTAAAGATTCGTTCACACGCACGAATCCATCCACAAGGATTGCATCTGCACTCAGCTGGTTGCCAGCTGAGAACACGCACAAATCCCCCTTTACCAAAGTCTCTGAATCTATAGTATGCAATTGTCCATCTCTTATAACCGATGTCTTAGGTGCATTAACAACCGTAAGCTTATCAAGGACTTTCTTTGCTCTTATCTCCTGAATTATTCCAATAAGCATATTGGATACTATTACAGGCAGAAATGTCATATTGTTATATGATCTTACCAATGCCAGAAGCACAGCAAACACAGCAAATATAAGGTTAAAATATGTGAAAACATTACCCGCAACAATCTGACCAATAGTCTTAGACTGCTTTCCAACAGAGACATTGACCTTGCCCTCTAATGTTAATTTTTCTACCTCTTTTGCTGAAAGTCCCTTTTAACATCAGTCATTTGAATATGTTATCTCCTTCATAACAAACTGTTTAATAAAGAATACTGCACCTGCTACAACAACAAGTTTTATTGTAAACAGAACAATTATATTTACAAGTGAAAATGGATTATACATCTGGAACAGTATAATTGAAACAAACTGTACTATCATTCCATAATATGCAAACATATAATTAACCTGCTTCTTCGCTACACCATACATCATTATAAACAGCATAACATTAAGTACTATATCAAGCACTGCTGATAATCCCATAAGCAGCCATAATATTTCTGGCGAATTAAAAAGCTGTGAAAGATTTGATGTATACTCTGTCATAATATTTTCTGATGATATACCACTTGCCAGCATGTCTTCAATAACCTTTTCAAGTCCGCTTGATGATATTGCCTGAGCATATACATAAAATGACAGCAGCGACAATCCATACATTACCACAGCATCACCAAGAGCAATTCCTGTTCCTGCCAGAATAACATCACCTTCACGGTCATATTTCCCAAGCATAAGCTTTGTTGCAAACCATCTTGCAATTCCAAGTCCTACTGCAAACACTATATTAAATATTACAATATAAGAACTTGAATTGTATGTGAAAGCCTGGTCAACACTTGGTATTAATCTGATCACACTCATAAACATCTGTGAAAACATAAATCCAAATACCACATATGCAAGTAATCCAAGAAGCATAGGAATTACTCTTCCTTTCCATCTCTTGGCTGTAATAATTATGAGTACAATGAGAACCGATAAAACAAGTATAACACCTGCCATCATCATGCTTACCGTTCCCTGATTCACCGTCTGGCTAAAATCAATATTTTCCATAAAACCTCCAAATGTACGATTATTAATATATCTGTAATCAGTTATATCCTTCTAACTACGAAAAAAGGCGGTCCACTCCTGTTGTGACCGCCCCCATAATCCTATTGTGTTACAATATATCTTTCTATATATAATATAAAAAAGGCACACTGAAAACAACCGATTATAATTTTGTTACGTTAGTAGCCTGAGGACCCTTAGCGCCTTCTATTACATCAAACTCAACCTGAGCGCCTTCCTCTAAAGACTTGAAGCCTTCCATGTTAAGTCCAGAATAATGTACGAATACATCCTTTCCTGACTCATCACTGATAAAGCCGTAACCCTTCTGGTTGTTGAACCACTTAACTGTACCCTTCATTTCAAGTACCTCCAAAAAAAATCTTGGTGTTTGAGACACCTTACTAATATTACCATTTCAGGCATCTGCTGTCAATGAAAGATAGCACATTTACTGCTGTTGCAACTATTTCTTTTCCTGTTGTTTAACAGTAAAAGTCGTTCTGCTAAGTTCTACTTTATCGTCACCTTTCTGCGCGACAACAACCACATCATCCATCTTAACTTTCGTCCCTTTAACCCTCAAAAGACGGTCGCTTATCTTCTCCGTAGCATATTCTTTTCCGTTAATCATGACGCAGCTGTAGTCATTAAAATTATTTCCTTCCACAAAAACATCATTGTTATAATTATAGACATCTGTTATTTCAATATCATCAATTCCCATTTTAAGGTCTGTTGCTTCATATGGTGTCTCTCCGCCATAAATTTCCTTCTTACCATACAGAATATCATATTCAAGAATCTTGAGATTCTTTAAATACTCATCCTCCGGAAGATCCTGCTTAGACTGATGATATTTCATAATATATCCTTCTGATATTCCCAGACGATTCATAACATATGCAGATAACTGATAAGCCTGAAGCTCCTTATCCTGCTTATCCATCTGGAAATTGCTCCAGATAACATACTGTGTCTGGAATTTATCACCGTTAGAAAGCATGTCATCAGTAAAATCAAATGTTGGAAGATGGTCTCCGTACAATACAAGAACCGTCTCCTCATCTCTTTCTGACAGCTTTTCTATAAGTTCTCCTATGAAATTATCCATCTCATGAATCTGGTTAACATAATATTCAAATGCACTCTGCTGTTCTGCAACAGGGAAATTAGTCACATTAATCTCTGGTGTATATCCTTCTACTGGTGTTGATGGATAGTCCCCATGTCCCTGGACAGATATTGTAAATACATAATCTGTTCCGGATGTTGAATTAAGTGCTTTATCAATTTCATCTGTCAGCACATAATCCTTTGCCCATCCCATAGGCGTCTTTTCAAATCCATCCATGTATTCTATAGATGTAAATGTATCATATCCTAAATGTGAAAACACAAGATTTCTATCATAGAATGTTCCATCATTATTATGAATAGCATGTGTTGAATATCCCAGCTTCTTAAGGTCATACGCCATTGACTCACATACCTTTGATTTCATAATTGTCCTGTAAGGATATTCCCCCGGACCGAAATCATCAATATTAATACCAGTCTGTACTTCAAACTCAGTATTACATGTTCCAGCTCCAAAACATGGGACTGACAGATATCCTGATGAATATTCAGATATCAGCTTCTGATAATTAGGCAGTGGATTTTCTGATAAACTTATTCCTTTTACATGTGTCGGATCAAAGAATGACTCAAGCTGCACAAAGATTATATTAGGTGTCTTATCATTAGCCTCCGGTTCAAGATCATCCAGATCTTTCTTTAAAGACTCCATATACTCTTCTGAATATTCTCCAGATTTTTTAATTCCTCTATCCAATACACTGCTTACAAAGCAATGACTGAAGCCATACTTCTTATATGCCTGTGCAAGATTTCCGTAATGGCTTTCTACTGTACCTGTAAAAAGAAGAGTCATACCCATTCCATATACAGCAAGAAATACCAGCACAAGCTGGACCCCGGCATATGCATAAAACTTAGTCTTTTTTATAGTTACTTCTATTTTAGGAGCTTTCCTCCACAAAAATACAAGTCCTGTTATTACAGCAATAACCAACAATGCTATCAGAATTATCTGTACTATGCTTACATACAATCCCGCAACTTTAATTGCATCTTTAATGAGATAAAAATCCATTGCTGTAAACGGCGTTTTTCTTGAGGATAATATTATAAAATTAGTCAATGACAGCCCTATCCATACAATCGAAATTACACAATATGCAAATATCCTTCGTGTAAAAAACAATGCGATTGTCATAGTTGTCATTATAATTAATGTATTATATATAAATATTACCGGATGCATAAACGGGAATGCAAGCCCCATTATTCCTCTTCTGTTAAAACATTCAACCACCAACTCCAGTATAACCGAGTATACTGCTGTATGAACCAGATCATAGGTCCATATCTTTTGTAAAAAGGTTTTAACTTTACCCATAATGATTGTACGCCCCTTTTGTGCTAATTGTTTTTAATAGCCTCCAATACATCTCTTGTTTTGTTTTTTAATTTGGCACTTGCTGTTCTTGATAACAATATAGAAGAACCATACTGTTTTGCCTCAGCCATATTGCCACATTCAACCGCCAGACTTGTGAGCAGATAATATATAGTCATTTCATCCATTCCCGCTATAGGCGGATACTCTGTCTCCAGCGCCTGCTTAAAACCCTTATAAGCATCTTCCAAATATTCATGCTCATACTTATAGTATTTGTCAATATCGGCCTGAGAACCCCCATTAGCCTTCGCCTCTTCAATTTCTCCCCTGTAAAGCCAGGCAAGCTTAAGACAAAGATATGCACTTTCACTTATCTTACCGCCCGTTACCATTTCTGTAAGCATTGCCATCTTGCAGCGCCTTACAGCTCTTTCATACGAATAGGTTTCAGTTTCATTCTCCTTTGCCTTAAATCTCGGCTCGACATTTTCACGGATTGCCTTTCTCTGCTTAGGTGTAAGATGACCATAATTACGCTGCGCAGCAGCATACCCACAATGAGGACAGAGTATTATGTCATATTTGCATGTATCTATGCCATCATATAAAGGCTTAAGCACCGCGTCTGTCCCGACAAATCTTGCTTTTCCGGTTCTTACCTGCTTTGTTTTAAATTCTTTCCCACAAACATCACATTTGATTGTTTTATCGAAAATATAATCTGCTTCCTTCTTTTGTCCAATACCTTCCATCAGGATAAACCTCACTATTTCTGTAATTTGAATGAACTCTTAAGTGAAACTATCCTGTTAAATATAGGCTTACCCGGTTTTGAATCTTTATTATCAACGCAGAAATAGCCATTTCTTACAAACTGGAACTTATCTTCACTTACAGCTCTCATAAGCTCTGGTTCAAGATAACACTCTGTAAGAACAGTCTTAGAGTTAGGGTTAATATTCATAGAACCATCTTCTTCGTTATAAACACCCTTTTCTTCATCTACGATATTCTCGTATAATCTGACTTCCGCCTTGCACCCTTCTGTAGCAGAAACCCAGTGTATAGTTCCCTTAACCTTGCGGCCTGTAAAGTTACCGCCCTTAGTTTCAGGATCATAAGTACAATGTACTTCAATAACCTTTCCGTTCTCGTCCTTGACAAAATCTGTGCATGTAACAAAATATGCATTCATAAGACGCACTTCGTTGCCAGGGAAAAGTCTGAAATATTTCTTAGGAGGCTCTTCCATAAAGTCCTCTCTCTCAATATAAAGTTCCTTAGTAAATGGAACTTTTCTTGTTCCCATTTCTGGGTTCTCCTGATTATTAGCCACTTCCATGTATTCAACCTGACCCTCAGGATAATTATCAATAACAAGCTTAACAGGATCAAGAACAGCCATCATTCTCTTAACCTTAAGCTTCAAGTCTTCTCTTATACAATATTCAAGCATTGGATATTCAACTGAGCCCTGTGCCTTAGTAACACCAACAAGTTCAACAAACATCTTAATAGCTTCAGGAGTAAATCCTCTTCTTCTTAGCGCAGCAATAGATACAAGTCTTGGATCATCCCATCCGTCAACAACTCCATCTTCTACAAGCTTCTTGATATATCTCTTACCTGTTACAACATTAGTAAGGTATAACTTGGCAAATTCAATCTGTTTAGGATTCTCCTCTGGAGATGTCTTATATCCTGTCTCAATTACAACCCAGTCATAGAGAGGTCTGTGATCCTCGAACTCAAGTGTACAGATAGAATGTGTTATTCCCTCCACTGCATCCTCAATAGGATGTGCAAAATCATACATAGGATATATGCACCACTGATCTCCTGTTCTGTGATGTGTCATATGTGCAACTCTGTAAATAACAGGATCTCTCATGTTAATATTAGGAGATGCCATATCAATCTTTGCTCTTAAAACCTTAGTTCCGTCTGCATATTTTCCTTCCTTCATCTCTTCAAAAAGCTGAAGGTTCTCTTCTACAGAACGGTTTCTGTATGGACTTTCCTTTCCAGGTTCAGTAAGAGTTCCTCTGTACTGTCTTATCTCCTCAGCAGACAAATCATCTACATAAGCCTTTCCCTTCTTGATAAGCTTTATGGCTGCTTCATACATCTGTGGAAAATAATCAGATGCAAAAAGCACATCTCCATTCCACTTGGCACCGAGCCACTCAACATCTGCCTTAATTGAATCTACGAATTCAACCTTTTCCTTGGTAGGATTAGTATCATCAAATCTCATATTGAACTGTCCACCATATTCCTTTGCCAGTCCATAGTTTAATAATATAGACTTAGCATGTCCAATATGAAGATATCCGTTAGGTTCTGGTGGAAATCTTGTAATGACCTTCTTACAATGGCCACTCTCAATATCCTTATCTATAATCTGCTCAATAAAGTTCTTAGAAAGAGCTTCGTTTTCCATGATTTATCCTCCTGTTTTCGTATTTAAAAGGTAAAGATTATTGTACCCCAAATTCTTATATAGTTCAACCTGTTGTTTAATTATACTGATCCTTATTCATTATAATGTCATACAGCATTTCTACAGTTTCTCTTATCTGTTTGCCCTGCTCATTAAGCGTTATATCCGCATATTTCTTATATAAGGCAACCCTGTCTGCGTATATTTCTTCCACTGTTGTCTTTCCATTAGACACAACGCCTCGCTCTTTAAGGCTTCCAAGTCTTTCCTCGAGCGATTCCGGTGGAAGTTCAAGATAAACCACAGTACCAATATCCTTAAAATGTTCCATTGCCTCTTTTCCATATACAGCACTCCCACCAGTTGCAATAACCGTGTGGTGCGGACTGATTGAACAATTCACTTCATTTTCAATCTGTATAAATCCTGCATCTCCATGCTTTTCAATTATTCTTTCAAGAGTCATTCCCTCTCTTTGCTGAATAACAAGATCCGAATCAATGAATCCAAATCCTATCTTCTTGGCAAGTACTACTCCAAGCGAACTTTTTCCGCTTCCCGGCATTCCTATAAGTATAATATTATTCATGTGTACCTCCATATGCCTGAGATTTATCTTGTACAGCAGTCGTACATTTCCTTAAGCTCATCAACTGTAAATGTATAATGTGAATTACAGAAGTGACAGTTAACCTCAATTGGCTCACCATCATCAATCATCTTCTGGATTTCTTCTTTTCCTACACTGATAACAGCCTTGCTTACTCTGTCCTTAGAACAGTTACAGTAAAACTTTGTTGGTATAGTATCAAGAATCTCAAGCTCCATATCCCCAAGAATATGTTCCAGAATCTGTTCAGGAGTCATTCCTTCCTCCAGCATGGCTGTAACAGACTTAATCTCCTTAATTCTTGCCTCAAGCTTATCTATAAATTCATCCGTTGCTCCCGGCATAAGCTGGATAATAAATCCTCCAGCCTGCTCAACAGTATTATCCTTATTCATAAGAACGCCAAGTCCTACAGAAGATGGAACCTGCTCACTGTTAGCAAAATAATAAGTAAGGTCATCTGCAATCTCACTTGTAATAAGAATAGTATCACCGACATATGGCTCTTTAAGTCCAATATCCTTAATTACGCTTAATACACCAATTCCTACCGCATCTGCAATATCAAGCTTTCCATCCTTAAGCGGAAGCATAACCTGTGGATTGCCAACAAATCCCTTAACCTCCCCCTTAGGATTAGCTGTAACAGTCATACTCCCGATCGGACCATTGCCCTTAATCTGTACAGTAAGAATATCCGCATCATTTTTCATCATTGTGCCCATCATCGCACCACCTGTAAGAAGTCTTCCAAGTGCAACAGTTGCAATAGGACTCATGTTATGTCTTTCTTTTGCTTCTTCAACAAGCCCTTTAGTTGTAGCAGCAAATGCTCTTACCTGTCCACCTGCCGCTGTGGCTCTAACAATATAATCACCCATAATTATCTCCTTATTATTTCTCAATCACAAAATATAATCTTTCCGACTTATCGTCAGGCATATCCTTAGTAAATGCATTATACACATTTTTCACGGTAAGTCCAGCCTTATTAGCTGCACCTGTAACCTCATCTATAGTAAAGCCATGCTGATAGTGCTGTTCTTCAAATCTGTCAAATGTACCATCCTCATTCTTAACAAACACAGCAAGCTCATATTCATTATTGCGTTCTTCCTCATCATAATAGTTGTCCCATATAAATGCAGAATCTTCCCTGTTCTCAGCATATGTATTCTCAGCAAGTATATCCCTGAAGAAATGTATTGTCTTTAAATCAAATATAAATACACCGCCTTTTTTAAGGTTCTCACTAACACATGCAAATACACTTTCAAGGTCAGGAACAGATGTAATATAATTCATGGAATCCCCTATACTTATCATACCGTCTACTTCATAAGGCACTTCAAAATCCCTCATATCCTGACATGTATATATAACCTGCGAACCCTCTTCAAATGTTTTCTCGGAAGCAATAGACAGCATATCTTCAGACATATCAAGTCCAACACAGTCATAGCCTTCCTTAGCAAGCATTCTTGTAACAGTTCCTGTTCCACAGCCCAATTCAAGCACTGATGAATCACCTGACACGCCATTTTCCTTAAGGAGAGCAATCATATACTGTCCCCATTCCTCATATGGAATATTATCCATATACTCATCATAAACATATGCAAAGCCTGTATATGCATCCATTATTATTACCTCTTATCATTCCTATACTTAACATTAAAATGACCTGCCATTATCTGGCAGGTCTTAGTGTTTAAAAGCTATGCATTCTTTCCACAGCACTGCTTATATTTCTTTCCGCTTCCGCATGGGCATGGATCATTTCTTCCGATTTTCTTGCCCTTAACAACAGTTCCAGAAAGTTTCTGCTTCTTGTAAAGGTCTTTTCTTGTCTGCTCATCAAGAAGGTTATCCCACTGTGGCAATTCATAAAGCCAGTCAGCCTTGCAGCCTACCATGTTATAATAAAGTTTTTCCTTGTCATAATCAAGACTAACTTCTGTATTCTCATCCATAGTTTCAATTGGATTAGGAGTCTTTAAGCTGTCATTGATACCATCAAGGAATCCTGTCATAAGAAGCACCTCAACGCCAAACTTCTCTGCTAATTCCTTAACAGTTCCTTTAACTACTGTATCAGGATTGGCAAGAATCTGTTCGTAAATTGCCTTCTCCTGATTAAAATATGAACCCCAGAATTCTGAAGCGTTCTTCTGATCCATCTCTGTCTCGTATGCGAGTTTTCTCCATGTTTCTAATAATGCCATGTCTGATTGTTACCTTTCAAAATATTTATTAATTATGTGTACTGGTTATATGTATAGCCAGATGAGTATGAATACAGTCCATTAGATGTATAAGAATTCTTAGTAGATAATTCTGATAACTGTGATACTGCATTACCATATATAGTTGAAGCCTTAGCAGATATTGTCTGTCCAAATGAGCCGGAATCCTTGAATACCGACTTAACCACAGCCATATCTGAAGTCTTTAACTTATCCTCGTCTACCGTCAGCTTATTATCTGAGCTGACAGATATACCAATCTTCTTAAGAAGATCAGCATTAGCCCTTGTATAATTCACCATATTAGATGCACTGTTAAGCACATATCTGCTTGAAGAATCTACTGTAGATGATACTAGAGAATTATAATCCTTAACAAATGAAGATACTGCCTTTGCAATCTTATCTGTATCATATTCTTTAGTTGTATTGCCATCTTTATCTGTCTTATCAACTTTAGACCACAGAGAGTACTTCTTAAGTTCTGATGCCGAATCCACAAGTGATGCTGCGTTGTCTCTGTTCACCGTCGCATTATTCTTCTGTATATCAATGTTCTGTACCTTACCGGTATTCTTATTGGCAGCCGCACCATCTGTTGATTCAGAAGCCTGATTGCTGTAATACTTCCTCATCAGTTTGCTATAAGAGCCATTCTTTATTGAATTATAAGTTGTAAAATCAATGCCATATGACAATGATGTTCCGCTAGACGAATTATTAAGTCCTGCGAACAATGCTGATATTGTACTGGCATTATAAGCATTAATTGACATATGCATACCTCCTTGTCTATTGATTCTGTTCCCTAATAGTTACATCGGCCTCCATGCCTCATTTAATTATAACATTTTTTATCTGTTACGCAACATTTTTATAAATAACTTGAGTGGCATGCCAATGTAATGTATATTATTATGTATCTGACATTGGAGGTCTTATTCATGAAACGATTAAAACGATTTGCTGCATTAACTGCAGTCATACTCTGGGGCATAATGATAATCGCCACTTTAATACTTGCATTCATAGACAATGAGGCATGTCATAAAGTATTTACAGGTCTGCTCTTCACAGACATTGTATTTCCTGTTGTAATATATGCAATGACACTTGTATACAAGATTCTTTCAGGAAGGAATAAGCAGTAATTTTACTGCCTTCCTTCCATAATCTTAATTGTAGCGCTTGTTCCAAGCCTGTCAGCTCCGGCATCTATCATGGCAGCTGCTGTGTTGTAATCTCTTATTCCGCCTGCCGCTTTAACCTTACACTTTCCTTCCACATGGGCTTTCATAAGTGCAACATCACTTATTGTTGCACCTCCTGTAGAGAATCCTGTTGAAGTCTTGACATAATCAGCTCCTGCCTTAACAGACAGTTCGCACGCCTTAATCTTCTCCTCATCAGTCAGAAGACAGTTCTCGAATATAACCTTTAAAACTTTTCCTGCACATGCATCCCTTACTGCCTTAATATCCTCATACGCAGCATCATATTCACCTGCTTTAAGAAGTCCTACAGGAATAACCATGTCAATCTCATCCGCACCATCTTTTACTGCTTTCTTAGTCTCATAAGCCTTAACGTCTGTATTCATAGCTCCCAGCGGAAATCCAACAACAACACATGTCTTAACATTACTTCCAGAAAGACATTCCTTTGCAAATGCTGTATACATTCCATTAACACATACTGATGCAAAATCATACTTTTTTGCTTCTTCACATAATGTACGGATATCATCCTTAGTCGCTTCCGGCTTTAAGTTAGTGTGGTCAAAATATTTATTAAACTTCATATGTTCCTCCTTGTTTTGCGAAGCAAAATCCATGTGCTTATTGTAAGCACATTCCCCTCAGGTGAGGAGAGGGATTTACCTCCAATCACCTATAAAAAGACCGTATCTGCAAAACTGTTGTACTGCAGATACGGTAATGTTAAATGTTATTATTTAGAAAATTTACTCTTTCTGTGGATAATCTCATGTCTTCCAGGACCATTAGATACCATTGTGATAGGGGCTTCAATTTCCTGCTCAATAGCCTCAATATAGTTACGGCACTCGACAGGAAGCTCTTCATAGTTAGTAATTCCTCTGATATCTGACTTCCAGCCTGGCATAGTCTTTAATACCGGCTTAGCCTTCTCAAGCTGTGGAGTAGTTGGGAAATCCTTAGTAATCTTTCCATCTATCTCATATCCAACGCACATTGGAATCTCATCAAGATATCCAAGTACATCAAGAACTGTAAGAGCAACCTCTGTTGTTCCCTGCATTCTTACACCATAACGTGTAGCAACTGCATCGAACCATCCCATTCTTCTAGGACGTCCTGTAGTAGCTCCGAATTCACCACCATCTCCACCTCTGCGTCTGAGTTCATCTGCCTCATCACCAAAGATTTCGCTTACAAATGCTCCGGCACCAACTGCTGAAGAATATGCCTTAACAACTGTAACAACATCTGTAATTGATGCAGCCGGAATACCAGCACCAATAGCACCATAAGGAGCTAATGTTGATGATGAAGTTACCATTGGATATATACCATGGTCAGTATCCTTAAGAGAACCTAACTGACCCTCAAGTAAAATCTTCTTTCCGTCTTTAAGTGCCTGATGTAAAAATGCTGATGTATCACATACATATGGTTCAACCATCTCTTTATATTCCATAAGAGTATTAAATATCTCTTCTTCATTAAGAAGTGGCTGATGATAGAGATGCTCAAGCATAACATTCTTTAATGTACATACATTGGCAATCTTTTCCTTAAGTTCCTGCTCGTCTCCGAATAATTCATTAACCTGAAAACCAATCTTTGCATACTTATCTGAATAGAATGGAGCAATACCTGACTTGGTAGAACCAAATGATTTACCAGCAAGTCTTGCTTCTTCATATGTATCAAATGCAACATGATATGGCATAAGAATCTGTGCCCTGTCTGATACAAGAATCTTAGGCATTGGTACATTACGGTCTGTAAGGCTCTTTAATTCCTTAACAAGATATGGAATATTAAGAGCTACGCCGTTGCCAATGACACTTGTTGTATGGTTATAGAAAACTCCCGAGGTAAAAGATGAAGCGCGAACTTTCCATAATCATTAATAATAGTATGTCCCGCATTAGCTCCTCCCTGGAATCTTACGATGATGTCTGATTCTTCGGCAAGCATATCAGTAATCTTACCCTTTCCTTCATCACCCCAGTTAGCACCTACAATAGCTTTTACCATAGCGTCCTCCAATCTGTTTTAAAAAACACAAACATTAAATTAAGCTATTGACGGGAATTGAACCCGTGACCTCTTCATTACCAATGAAGTGCTCTACCCCTGAGCTACAATAGCATGTGTCTTAACACACCTATTCATAATATTATAGGTTGGTTATTTTGTCAACTTTATTCCTTATCCTTTGTATAGCATTATCTATAGATTTTGGCGGCTTATCAAGCGTCTGCGCAATAGCAATATAATCTTTGCCAGACATATATAATTCCAATACATTTTTCTCAAAACCACTTAGCACACTGTATAATTTATCTTCTAAACTTTCAGCATTTTCCTGATCAATAAAAAGCCTTTCCGGATTCTGTTCCTTATCAGACTTTAGTACATCCACCAGCTTTACCTGAGAATCATCCTCAGGATTAACCGGTTCATCAAAGGAAACATATGTATTAAGTGGCGTATTCTTCTTTCTGTTAGAAGCTGTAACCGCATTAAGAATCTGCCTGTTTATGCACATTCCAGCAAATGTCATGAAAGAAGCATCCTTTTGCTTATCATAGTCACGGACAGCCTTATAAAGGCCTATCATTCCCTCCTGGATTAAATCATCACTGTCTCCGCCGGCAAGAAACATGGCCTTGGCTTTCTTCCGCACTATATACTTATATCTTTCAAATATGCACTCGATTGCCTGCTCATTGCCTGCACGGTACATATCAATAAGTTCTTCATCAGGATAATCTTCCAAATGCTTCATAAAAACGGCTATGCCTTTCTAAATCTATTTTCACGTTTTTCTTAGTTAAGTCTCTGACGGACTATTTCGTATGCAAGAACACCTGCTGCAACTGAGGCATTCAAGGAATCAATGTCACCCTTCATAGGAATTGATGCTATGAAATCACATTTGTCCTTAACAAGACGCTTACGCCATTGCCTTCATTACCTATAACAAGACCGATAGGACCTTTAAGGTTAAGATTATACATTGTCTCTCCACCCATATCAGCACATACGAACCAGAGTCCCTGCTTCTTAAGTTCCTCAATTGTCTGTGAAATATTAGTAACCTTGGCTACAGGTGTGTAATTAATTGCACCTGCTGATGTCTTGGCTACAGTTGCTGTAAGTCCGACAGCTCTTCTCTTAGGGATGATAACACCATGTGCTCCTGCAAGGTTGGCAGTTCTTATAATAGCGCCAAGATTATGAGGATCTTCTATCTCATCAAGAATGAATATAAATGGATCTTCACCCTTTTCCTTAGCTGCTGCAAGTATATCATCAACCTCTGCATATTCATAAGCTGCTCCAATAGCAACAACGCCCTGATGATGTCCTGTTCCTGCAAGCCTGTCAAGTCTCTCTTTATCAACATAATTGATAATTGCATCTGTTTTCTTTGCTTCTCTGACAATACTCTTTATTGGTCCGTCCTGACAGCCATCAAGAATAAAAAGCTTATCAATTGTTTTGCCAGAGCGGAATGCCTCTAAAACAGCATTTCTTCCCTGAAATGTTAATTCATTGTATCTCATATATTTCTCCTTAATATTAACAAAGCAGAATCCAGTTATCCATTACAGATATGGATTCTGCTTTGCCGGCTCTACTTTAACTCAAGGCTTTCCAGTCCTGCTTTAACCAGTTCCATCATCCGCTCATACTGCCCGCTAAGATACAGATATCCCATAAGAGCCTCAAAACCCGTTGCTCTTCTGTAATCCCCAATGCTTGCATTCTTGGCAGATGTGTATGACTTTGCATTACGTCCTCTCTTATACACAGCTTCCTCATGTTCACTGAGCATTGGCTCTATTACACCTATCATGGCAGATTGAGATTCAGCCTTAACAATACTGCTCGTTTTCTTGTTAAGCTTATTAACCTGCATATTCCCCTGTTCTATAACCCATGTCTTAATGACAAGGTCATATATGCTGTCCCCGATATATGCAAGAACAAGAGGTGATAACTGCGAAGGCTCTGTATGCTTCATATCCAGGCCTTCATATATGCATTTTACAAGGTCGTTATCTAGGCTCTGCTCCATCTTACGCCCTCTCTTGTATCCTTAAGAACAATTCCCTTTGCTAATAACTCATCTCGAATTTCATCAGCTCTTGCAAAATTCTTATCTTTTCTTGCCTGCTGTCTCTCGGCAATAAGTGCCTCGATATCCTCATCAAGCATTTCTTCCTTCTTGTCTGTCTTAAGTCCAAGAATATCTGTGAGAGTTGTAATCTTCTTCATAAGAGTATAGATGTATTTCTTGGAATTATCTGAGCTTGAATTAGAGTTAGCAAGCTTTACAAGTTCAAATATAGCTGATATTGCATCTGCTGTATTGAAGTCATCGTCCATTGAATCTTCGAATTTCTTATAAATGTCATCTATAGAAGCTATTATCTTCTTCTCATCCTCTGTCATTGTAACATCTTTGGCATTCTCTGACAGATGTCTTAAATTATCAACTGCAGTTAAGATTCTGTCTAATCCGTTCTTTGCTGATTCCATAAGGTCATGGCTGAAATTAACAGGATTACGGTAATGTGCGCTTAACATGAAGAATCTTAACACCTCAAGGTCGTATTCCCTGCTTATATCTCTTACTGTAAAGAAATTGCCTAAAGACTTAGACATCTTCTTATTATCAATATTAAGAAATGCATTGTGCATCCAGTACTTAGAGAATGGTACTCCATTAGCTGCCTCTGACTGTGCAATCTCATTCTCATGGTGAGGGAATATTAAATCCTCTCCACCTGCATGGATATCGATTTCGTCAGCAAGGTACTTCTTAGACATAACAGAGCATTCAATATGCCAGCCCGGTCTTCCATCGCTCCAAGGAGATGGCCATGATGGCTCTCCTTCTTTCTTAGGCTTCCAGAGAACGAAATCAAGTGGATCTTCCTTCTCATCCTCACCTGTAACCTTAAGGCTGTGTGCCTCATCTCTGTGTCCTGCCTCCAAGTCGTCAATATTCTTCTTAGATAACTTTCCATATTCTGCAAATTTTCTTGTTCTGTAATATACAGTTCCATTGACTTCATAAGCATAACCCTTGTCAATAAGAGTCTGTATCATATCAATCATTCCGCCGATTTCCTGAGTTGCAAGAGGATGTGTTGTTGCAGGCTTAATATTCATGCCCTCCATATCCTTCTTACATTCAGCAATGTATCTTGTTGAAATCTCCTCAGCAGATACACCTTCTTCATTAGCTTTCTTAATAATCTTGTCGTCTACATCTGTAAAGTTAGATACATAATTAACATCATATCCCTTATACTCAAGATATCTTCTTACTGTATCAAATACAATCATAGGTCTTGCGTTACCAATATGAATAAGGTTGTATACAGTAGGTCCGCAGACATACATTTTAACCTTACCTTCTTCTAATGGCTTAAACTCTTCTTTTCTTCTGGATAAAGTATTATAAATCCTCATGTCAGATTTCCTTTCATAATCACACTTTAGTTATCATCATACGAGCTGCGGCTTTCATTGACGCTGTTCTCAAGGTGTGCAAGTCTCTTCTTAAGTCTTGCGTTCTCCTGCTTTAAGTTCTCGATATCCTGCATAACAGGATCTGGAAGATGTATCTGGTCTAAATCATCAAACAGTCTTACGCTGTCCTGAATAACAACTCTTCCTGGAACACCAACCACTGTAGAATTTGCTGGCACATCCTTTAATACAACAGAACCCGCACCAATCTTGCAGTTATCACCTATAGTAACTGAGCCAAGAATCTTTGCTCCTGCTCCTACCATAATATTATCTCCAAGAGTAGGATGTCTCTTACCCTGCTCCTTGCCTGTTCCTCCAAGTGTAACGCCCTGATAAAGTGTTACATTGTTACCGATAATAGCTGTCTCTCCGATAACAACTCCATGTCCGTGGTCAATAAAAAGTCCCTCTCCAATCTGTGCTCCCGGATGTATCTCAATTCCGGTCTGTCTTGCAGTTTTCTGTGAAATCTTTCTTGCCTTGTAATATTCACCCTTAAGATATAACTTATGGGCTTTTCTATATTTAAGTATTGCCTTAAAACTAGGATAAAGATATACCTCTTTATCCGACTTGATAGCAGGGTCTCTGTCCTTTATTACTGCTATTTCCTGCTTTACATAATCTCTATATTTCATAATCTGTTAATCCTGACTTTTCTTCTTAATATAATATATGAATCAAAGCTGCAAATGTATTGTCAGTTCTATTTGTTCTGACAGCCCATGCAGCCACCACAGTCAGGTCTACAGTTTGTCATATCAGCAGCACCGTATATATAATTAGAAACAGAATTAAGTGAGCATATTGCCTGAGAAGAAATACCCTCTCCACTTCCGGTAAATCCAAGTCCCTCTTCTGTAGTAGCCTTAACATTAACTCTGTCAACATCAAGCTTTAAAGCATCTGCGATATTCTTTCTCATATCATCAATATATGGGCGCATCTTAGGCTTCTGTGCAATAATAGTAGCATCAATATTTTCTATAATATAATTAGCCTCATCTATCTTCTTTCCAACCTCTTCCAGAAGCTTGATGCTTGATATTCCCTTGTATCTGTCATCTGTATCCGGGAAATGCTTTCCTATATCTCCAAGTGCAGCAGCACCCAGTAATGCATCCATAATGGCATGAAGAAGCACATCTGCATCAGAGTGTCCAAGCAGACCTAATTCATATGGAATCTCAACTCCGCCCATGATAAGCTTACGATCTTTAACCAGTTTATGAACATCATATCCCATTCCAACTCTCATATAGCTCCTCCTTAATCTTGATTGCAACATTAATTGTTTACCTAGTCCATATAAGTAAAGCACATTTTAGCTGGATTATCAAGTGAAATTGACACCAGCTCACTTTACCTTCTTATATCCACCAGCCGCCTCAATATCCACAACTTCAAACACAGTCAGCATATCCCCATGCACCTTAAATCTGATATCAAAGCCTGAAAATGTTACCCCATAAGCCTTGCCTCGTCTGTATCATAAGCTGGTCTTGGGTCCTGCTCTAATATTTTAACCGCTGCTGTCTGTTTGTTTTCCGGCATTATTGCAAGCAGGTCTGATGGAAATATCACTTTAAGATTTCTGTTATAAGTGGCTGCCGTAAATCCTTCTTTTGCCTCTGGGTGTGAGTCTGTGAATTTTACATACGGCTTGATATCGTATATCGGCGTACCATCAACCATATCCACCCCTGAAACGAATAGTACCGGTCCTTTATCTGCCGTATATTCTATGTGCTCTAATTTCACACATGACAACCCAATATCATTCGGTCTGAACGGTGACCTTGTTGCAAATACTCCCATTCGCACTTTCCCGCCAAGTCTTGGAGGAGTTACCGTTGCCGCTATAGTTTTCTTCTGCGACTTGGAAAACTGCCATAAAACCCATATATGTGAAAAATCCTCCAATCCTCTGAAAGCCTCTGGTTGTCTGTATTCTGGTTCAAATGTTATGACACCTTTCAATTCCTCTATCAATCCACTCTGTCTTGGAATCCCAAATTTTGTTGGAAAATCTGTTGAAATGTGACCTATTATATTCACTCTGTGCCTCCGTATTATGCTTAATTTTTATTGACCTTACATATAAAAAGAACTAGAATTATTTTTATATAGAAAATATGAGGTCTTTAGTCGCAATGAAAATCAATAATCTTATTGTTAAAATATTCTTAGGTTTATACCTTGTAATAATTATAGCCGGAGTTGTAGTGTTTGAAAACATCGGTTTTGCTGGCGGCGGTCTTGAAAAAAGCATTCACACTGCCAGCAATTCTGAAACCCAGCCAGTTACTGTTAAAGATATAAATTCAGAAACTATATCTAAGACAACCCCTGCCGCAACAGTTAAAGAAACTGCTTCTTCTCAGGATGTAACAAAACAGGAAACCACCGTCGTGACTGAAACTCAGACAGTAACCGTAGCATCTGAAACATCCTGTGAATCCTCCGAGCCTGAAACCGTTCAGACTGAAGTCCAAAACACGCAGCCTGCAACAACCGCCCAGCCATCGTATACATTTGCAAATGGACGCATAACCAATACATCTGCTCTTAAAAGTTACCATGTGACAGGTGCTTCCTATGTAAATATGCATAAAGACAAAAACGGCAGCCACTCCTTTGCAGTTGTGCCAGGAGGGACTACCGGTTCTATATTATCTGTTGGTGCTTATTACACACTTATTGATTATAACGGTACAAGTGGGTATGTATACAATTCATACCTTGAAGTGTATTAGAATTAAAACAATACAAAGCTGAGTGCAATAACTGCTATTCCAAGAATTATTCTGTACACACCGAACACCTTGAAATCATGCTTCTTGATGTATCCCATAAGGAACTTGATTACGAATACTGACACAAAGAATGCCACAAGGCAGCCTACAATAAGAACTATCCACTCAGTTCCTGTCATAGCCATTCCCATAGCAGCATATTTAGCAATCTTTAAAAGACTTGCCCCGAACATTACAGGTACTGCAAGGAAAAATGTAAACTCAGCCGCAACGCTTCTTGATACTCCGATTATGAGTGCTCCGATAATTGTTGCTCCCGATCTTGATGTACCCGGAAATACTGCTGCAATAAGCTGGAACAGACCTATTATTATTGCTGCCTTATAAGTTATCTCACCTATACTTCTGATTGCCGGTCTGCAGCCTTTCTTTGCATTCTCCACAATTATAAAAACTATACCGACAACGATAAGTGCAATAGCAACAGGGAATGGATGATAAAATAATTCATCTATCTTATCATCAAAAATCAATCCGACAATCGCTGCAGGAATACATGCAATGATAATCTTAATCCACATTGCAAGTGCGCCATCTTTCCAGGCTGCTTTCTTACTGTCCCCAGTCTTCTTCATATAAAATGGCCACAGCTTATTCCAGAACAATATAACTACCGCCATAATTGCTCCAAGCTGGATAACTACCTGAAACATCTTATAAAAATCTGCGGATACATTAAGTTTGACTACCTGGTCAAGCAGAATCATATGACCTGTGCTGCTTATAGGCAGCCATTCTGTAATTCCTTCGACTATACCGAAAAGAATTGCCTTTAAAATCTCTAGCAACATGACTATCTCCTTAATATTTAATTATTATGCTTCATTTTTACCAGTCGCCTCTGCAAGTTCTCTCTTATATCTTGCAAGCTGCCCCTCAGTATTCATTATCCTTCTGCTCTGTTCAGATATTGTCTGGTTAAGCTGTTCTATTGTTTCTGTCTGGTCATCTTTTTTCCCGGTAACAATTACCATTCCAATGCACACAACTACAAAAAGTCCTACACCAGCCATTGTACATATGCTCTGTCCAATGAATATAAATATTCCAATTCCAATAAGAATAAGCAATCCAATTATTCCAAGAATAATTATCCTTAATCTGTCCGATTTCTTCAAAGCATTTTCCTTCTTTCCTGAAGCATTTGCTTTGTATTATATACTACTTATGCCTTTCTGCCAAGACTAATACCTAAGCTTTCAGCCTGTCTTATAAGTTCATTATCTGCATTAACCATCTTCGTTTTTCCAGCAACCTCCTCAAGCGGTATTTTAGAAAACTTTCCGTCTTTAATGCATACCATATTGCCATATTCTTTTCTTAATATAAGACCAGCAGCCTCAACCCCGATTCTTGTTGCAAATGTTCTGTCTGATGCACTTGGAATTCCTCCACGCTGTACATGTCCCGGGATTGTAACCCTGACTTCCTGACCTGCTCTCTTCTGTAATTCATCACTTAACTGATATGCAACTGATGGAAATGTGTATGTCTTTATCTTTTCTTTTAATTCTTTCTTGGAAAGCTTTGCATCTTCATCTGATATTGCGCCCTCAGCCATTGCAATTATAGTAAACTTCTTGCCCTGTTTTTCACGCTTTTTAATTGTATTTAGTACCTCATTAACATTATATGGGATCTCAGGTATAAGTATGATATCTGCTCCACCAGCAATTCCTGAATGCAATGTCAGCCAGCCTGTTTTATGTCCCATAATCTCAACAATAAACACTCTGCTGTGTGAGGCTGCCGTTGTATGAATCTCATCTATAGTTCTTGTCGCAACATCTATAGCTGACTGAAATCCAAAGCTCATCTCAGTTCCTTCTATATCATTATCAATAGTCTTAGGAAGAGTAACGACATTTAAACCTTTCTGCGATAAAAGAGCCGCCGTCTTATGTGAACCATTTCCACCAAGCATTACCAGGCAGTCGAGTTTTAAATCCTTATAAGTCTTAATCATGCCTGCAACCTTATCTCGTCCTTCCTCATCAGGCTCATTGATATATTTGAAAGGTGTTCTGGAAGTTCCAAGAATTGTTCCTCCCTCTGTTAGAATCCCACTGAAATCCTCTTCTTTCATCAGTTTGTAATTCTTAGTAATCATTCCTTTATAACCATCAAGAAATCCGTATATTTCAACATCATTTGTATTATTATACAAAGTTTTGGCAACACCTCTCATTGCCGCATTAAGAGACTGGCAGTCTCCACCACTTGTAAGCATACCTATCTTCATACCTGTTAGCCTCCATTTTCTTAATTATTCTGCACTGGCTGCCGCTTCATAGCTTTCTTCATATAGTGTTTCCTGTGAATCAATCTTAGGATTATTAATATGTCTGTCACAGTATACCCCATCACTATTCTGCTCTTTGCCTTTCTCGTCATCCTGCATAATAAGATTAAATATATGAATTATGCGTTCCTGACAATGCTTATCAAGCACAGGTGCAGCAACCTCAACACGTCTTGTAGTATTTCTTGTCATAAAATCTGCCGATGCAATATATATCTTCTGGTCATCTCCTCTTCCAAAACGATATATTCTTGAATGCTCAAGGAAGCGTCCAACAACACTTACCACGCGGATATTATCTGTATAGCCTTTAACTCCCGGCTTTATACAGCATATTCCTCTTACTTCAAGATCTATTTTAACACCTGCCTGTGAAGCTTCAATTAATTTCTCAATAATAAGCTTGTCTGTAAGGGAATTAATCTTAACTCCAACATATCCATCTTCACCGTTCTTTACCTTATCAATCTGCTCATCTATCATTGAAAGAATTCTGTTCTGCAGGCAGTTTGGTGCAACAAGAAGCTGGTTAGAACTATCCACCGTTTCTCCCTTCTGCAAAGCAGCAAATACTGCAGCCGCATCCGCACCTATCTCCTCATTAGCTGTAACAAGTGACAGATCTGTATATAATCTTGAAGTCTTTTCATTATAATTGCCTGTTCCTATCTGTGTTATATATGAAAATGTATTATTAACCGAACGTGTTATAAGGCATAACTTTGAGTGTACCTTATAATCACCCAGGCCATATAAAAGCTGGCATCCGGCCTCCTCTAGCCTCTTAGACATTTCAATATTATTAGCCTCATCAAATCTGGCTCTCAGCTCCACAAGAACAATAACTTCTTTACCATTTTCAGCCGCTTCAATAAGAGTCTCAACTATCTTACTCCTGTCAGCAACTCTGTAAAGAGTCATCTTTATTGATACGACAGTCGGGTCACTGGCTGCTTCCTCTAACATAGATATGAATGGTCTCATACTCTCAAATGGGTATGAAAGAACAACATCCTTATTCTCAATCTGCGGAATTATCTTTTCATTCAATAAGTTACATGTCAGGGCATCACAGCCATCCCCGTCTTTTGGCTGTCCACCCCTTCAATGCAACTATATATTAACCAGTTCATGTAAAAGGTAAAACCACATTTATATAAATTTCATGTAAAATACTAACTCCAGTAACCTAATTCTACACCTTTCTTGTATATTCCAATCCCTTTCGTATAGTAGCCATAACAGTTAAAATGCGTCCAGTCATATCTTAACTGTTTTGAAATATTGCCTTTCCTGAAGTTTTCAAGATCACTGGTAGTTGTGCTAAGGCCACAATCTGCAAGGCCATTCTGAATCATATATGTTCTTGTGTTAAAAAAATGTTTTCCATATGCTTCCCTTAATGCAGCTTCCCATGCAGTATCACCAATTCCAACATATGAACCGTCCTCATTACATTCTCCCTGATTATCATCTGCCAGCGAAGTACCCGGATCATCCGTATCTCCCACAATTATATAATATTTGCAATTAGAATTAAGTATTATATCATCATACTGAAGTATTAACTGCTGATAGTCATTCTCCCAGCCTCCGTTGCTTCCCATTTCAAGAATCAATATATCATTATTACTTCTCTCAACTGATGCCCTTGTTTTTGCCTGCGTTCCGGATTTTATGGTAACATTTCCTATTGTTGGCGCCTGTGTTGGTTTTTCTGTTGGTGCCGTTGTTGTACCCTCTGTCGTACCTTGTGTTGTGCCCTCTGTCGTGCCCTGCGTTGTACTCTCCGTTGGACTTTGCACTGAAGTAGTTTCTTGTATTTTTTCTATATTATCCATATTAGGTTCTGTATCCGAAACTTTAATTTCTTTTGACACAGATATTTTTGAATAATTATTTGTAATACTTTCTGTTTCCATATTATATACCACTATATTAGTGGCATCACCATTATCATATGCTGCATATCCTTTAGTAAGATTTATCTGCACCTGATTATTTCCTGCATTCTTAACATCGCACAAATATCCTCCAATATACATCTGACCGGGTGAATCACTGTCATTTGTATATCCGCTATAAATATTATTAGTAAATGTATTTCCATCTTCATCTTTTAATTGTGCTATTGCAGTTTTCCCCTCACTTATTGTAATGTCTCTGTCCAGATAAACCTTAATTCCTCCTGCCCTGAAAGTTATCTGAGTTGAAACTTCTCCACCTATTCCAAGATTATGAGTTGCTATATGAGACAACTTTTCTATCATCAGTGGTGCCGTACAACCATATATACTTTGTCCATTAACTGTTCCTGCTGTACTGCCGCCAACTCCTTGCATCATACTATCTCCATAACATGTTATCTCCCTCTTTTTACCATCATATGGAATAAATTCTGATGTAAGTTTTCTTGTTGGAAGTTCCAATGCTTCTTCATCCTCTGTAGAAATTTCATTCTCAAAAAAGTCTTCTACAACATTTTCTTCCACAACTTGAAATGTTTCTTCTTCCGTTTCCTGCGTCTCTTCTTCCGTTTCCTGCGTCTCTTCCTCAGTTTCTTCTGTCTGCTCCTCTGTCGTTTCCTCGGCAGTTGTTTCCTGCACTGGTTTTACGTTGACTGTCTCAGCCACTATATTATTTTTATTATCTTTATTTCTTTTCCTATTATTCTTTAAGGATACCGTCACGATTCCAGTCACAGTAAGTACTAAAACCAAAACCGTCACTGTACACGCAATAACACATCTTTTCTTATCAGAAATAATCTTTTTCATAAATTCTTTCATATAACATCCTGCCCTTCCTAATGTATGTCTCATTATATCCATACGAAATAAATTTAAAAAAAGTTTAAAATAAAAAATCTTCTGTGAGATATTATAACACAGAAGATTTCTATTTAAAATCAGATATGCTCCATAAACCATGACATCATGCATCCGCCGTCTGCGCCTGCATCAATCACCCTTTCTATATTATCCGGCTTAATGCCACCAATTGCAAATACTTTTACATTCGGATTAATTCCATGAACCACAGTACATACTTCTTTTAGAAAGCCCAACCCAGCGCCTGTCTTACCTGGCTTACACTGCGTCTCAAATATTGTTCCAAGCACAATCTGGTCTGCTCCTGCACGGACAGCATTCACTGCCTCTTCCATACTGTGGCACGATACACTCACACAATCAAGTCTTTTTAATACATCTGCCTGTTCATCACACATTTGTTTAAAATGTTCCATTGAAAAATGCACATTTGCACAGCCCGCATATTCTGCCGCACTGATATCACTGTGAACAAACATTTTTATAGAAGCTTTCCTGCACATTACCTGTATGTGTCTGGCAAGTTCACTGTAGTCCTGCCTGTCCATATCCTTTTCACGAAGTATCATGGCATATGGGTGCAGTGCCACACATTTTTCAAGTTGCATAATGTACTCCTCCATGGTACACTCTGCGCCACCGCTGCCGTTCACCAGATGTCTGTTCGTTATACATATATATTTTCTATACATAAATGTATTCATTCACGACTGGCTGAAGCCCGCCAACCTCCATATCCTTATACATTCTGTCAAATGAACGGTTATCATTGATTTCAAACTGTTCATCCCCAACATCCTCATCCTCTTTTCCGGTATATTTAGATTCATGATCACCGATTCCAGTCGAAACCCCTGCTGAAACCTTAGTGGCACATATCTTGGTTATACCGTTCCTAAACTGCGCACTCTCACGGCTTGAAACTGTTATTCCCACGAATGGCAGGAACAGTCTGTACGCACAAAGCACCTGACACAACTGCTTTTCGCCGACATCTCTTGGATTAATCTTATCATTGTTGATTATCGGACGTAGTCTTGGACAGCTGAGACTCAGCTCTGCATGCGGGTATTTTCTGTTAAGATAATATACATGAAGTGCTGTTGCCAGCGCGTCTTTTCTAAAATCATCAAGTCCTAACAATGCTGAAAAGCCTGCGCCTCTCATGCCTGCCATAAGTGCTCTCTCCTGCGCATCAAATCTGTATGGCCATACTCTCTTATGTCCTAACAAATGTAATGTCTCATATTTGACAGGGTTATATGTCTCCTGAAATACTGTCACATAATCAACGCCGCACTCATGAAGATAACGGTATTCATCCACATTTACAGGATATATCTCTATTCCGATATTCTTGAAATATTTTCTTGCAATCTTAACTGATTCGCCAATATATTCAACATCTGAATATTTTCTGCTCTCACCTGTAAGTATCAGGATTTCTTCCATTCCTGTATCGGCAATAACTTTCATTTCATGCTCAATTTCCTCGAATGAAAGTTTCTTTCTATGAATGTTATTGTAGCAGTTAAAACCGCAGTATATGCAGTAATTCTGGCAGTAATTGGCTATATATATTGGCGTGAATATGTATACTGTATTGCCAAAATGTTTCTTAGTTTCATTCTCTGCTTTTCTTGCCATCTGCTCTAAGTATGGTGCTGCAGCTGGCGAAAGCAATGCCTTAAAATCCTCAATATTGCAGGTATCTTTGCTTAATGCCCTCTCCACATCTGCGGCTGTGTATGAATCATAATCATACTCATCCATTGCCTTTAAGACTTTATCCTTAATATCTGAATCAATTATTTCCATGTCATCAAGATATTTCATATAATCTGTCCTGAATGACGGGTCCTGCTCCAACTTATGTTTTCTCTCTAACGCAGCCGGTGGAAGCTGGTCACTATCTATAAAATATACCTGATTTTCCTCGTTCATTGTTTTGCCTTCTTTTCTATTATATTCTCATATTTCGTCAAGCAATACTTCCCCGAAGTTATGCTTCCGCTGAAATTATCCCGCCAGTATCTCTTGCTATGCCCCTTTGGGATTGCTCGCCACATTTAGCGTAAGAACCCTGTCAATGGGTCTGATGCGCTTCCGCCTCTTGCAAGAACTCTTCCCATTCCTGTAAGATATGCGCTTCTTCCTGCCTCTATAGCCTTCTTAAACGCCTCTGCCATAGCCGGAACATTTCCTGCTGTCGCAATTGCTGTATTAGCCATAACCGCTGCTGCTCCCATCTCCATTGCCTCACATGCCTGCGAAGGCTTGCCAATTCCTGCATCCACGATAATTGGCAGATCAATCTCATCAATAAGTATCTGTATAAATGCTTTGGTTGAAAGTCCGTTATTGCTTCCAATCGGTGAGGCAAGTGGCATAACGCAGGCTGCACCGGCATTCTGTAAATCTCTTGCCACATTTAAATCGGGATACATGTATGGCATTACAACAAAACCTTCCTTGGCAAGTATTTCAGTTGCTTTGACTGTCTCATAGTTATCTGGAAGAAGATACTTTGCATCATGCATAATCTCAATCTTTACAAAATCTCCACATCCCATCTCACGGCTGAGTCTCGCAATTCTCACTGCTTCCTCTGCATTTCTTGCTCCTGATGTATTAGGAAGCAGCGTAACGCCCTTCGGTATGAAATCAAGAATATTCTCCTTATTCTCTGTATTAGCGCGTCTTAAAGCAAGTGTGATAATCTCAGCACCGCCTTGCTCAACTGCCGCCTTAATAAGATTCACATTATACTTTCCTGATCCTAATATGAATCTGCTGTTAAACTCATGTCCTCCTAAAATCAGCTTATCTTCTTTCTTATTCATATCTTCTTTTCTGGTCATGTCTTCCATCTTGTTTTCCATTGTTTTGATATCCTCCTGTTGTCTGGTTTTATTATGTTTCTAGTGGCAATTTTTTGCTGGCTATACTTCCTTACCACTATAATTATCTGTCCCACCAATCATTTATTTCCTCAATCTGGTAATTGCTGACTGAATTTGTTCTCTTACTGTTAGAAAACCTATAAAAAATGTATTTTCTGTCTTTTAGTAGGTTCGCGTCAGCTCTCTTATTTTCAGAAAACCTACTAATCAAGCTCTTATAAAGCTTCTTATAGGTTTCTTAATATTTCCCTATCAAAAATTTACCTACTCAAATTGAAATTCTGTGCTTTTAGTAGGTCTTTGCCTATTATTAACCGCTCTGACATAACTTATAAACAGCCAGACTTCCTGCACTCAGACTAAAATCATATTAAACCTGACCGCCCCCGACAAAGTGCAGTATTTCAATCACATCTCCGTCTTCAATACTTACTTTATCAAAATCTTCTCTATGAATTATTTCCATATTCTTCTCAATTACAATACCTACCGGGTCATACCCAGCTTCTGTTACATAAGCAAGAAGTGTCTTTCCTGCTACTAGTGCAACATCCTGTTGTTCTCCATTAATCTGTACCATTGTGCCTCCTTTCCTTCTCCCTGCAATTCTCTGCGTTTTAATCTGTGCAAGCACGACTGTGAAATTTCCATGTCTTCTCTCATCGCTACTCGCGCAAAAAGGCAGAGCCGCTTTCCAGCTGGCTCTGCCTCTAAAATTCACAATATGAATACGCCGGAAATCTATTATTACCGACGCCTGTTGTATGTTCGCCTGTATGAATACTGTAAGCCGATTATCATCAACTCTCTTTGCTTCATACCTGCTGGTCTTGAAAAGTGGTGTCCCCAATTCAACGCCTCGATTAATATAACATATCACTGATAATTATTCAACTACCAACTCTGTATATTGATGCCTGTGAGTTTTACTTCTTTATATTCCTGCCCTATGTATGCATATATCTGTTGTAATTCGTCATCGTCAAATTCTGCGGCTTTACCATTATACATGATATTAAGTGTGTAGCTGTCCTCTCCACTATTCTCTGCCCTTATGTAGAATTCTGCCGGGCCAAACATAACTTCAAGTTCTCTTACAGCCTCCGAACACAGACTTGAAACATAGTTATCATCAACCTCTATATCCTCATGTTCATCATAATCAAAGGCCATCTCTGGATTATAACCTCTTTTTTCAGATTCACCTGACATTCTATCAGCCACACCTGTCTGCTTCTCATTCCTGCCAGAGCAGCCACTAAGAACCAGAGCCATCGTGCAGATACATAACACACATAAAACAAAATGCATAGAATATAAGCATACTCGCTTCATAACATCACCTCCGCTTATATTCTACGCCAATTTCTTTTAATAACAATCTAATTATAGTTTTATTTCTTTAATAACAGGATATCTTGATATATGCAATTTAAAATCTTCTATTTTCATCTTTTCCCATTGCTTTTCTGTAAACTGTACCTTAGGAATTGTGAATACTATACAGATTTCTTTACTGTCTCCTACACTATCCGTTGACTTGCTTTGCTCTTCTATTGAATTAAAATTCATATATCTCACTAAATCTGGTGCCTGATTATATGTATCAGTAACTAATGTATAGTCCCCTAATTGAGTAATTCTTGACGCATCCGTCTTTTCAACTATCCTTTCATACATCAGTTTTACATAAACCACACGAACATCTCCAAATTCTTCTATTTCTTCCTGCCACAATTTTCCTACATTTTCGTCACTTACAAATCCAGCTTCAGTAGCTTTATACACATATTCACCACAAATAATAATCCGTATCAATATTTACACTTTCAAGAGTTGGAGCTGGATACTTATGTGCCACAAATAATAATCCGTATCAATATTTACACTTTCAAGAGTTGGAGCTGGATACTTATGTGTTTGATACATTACAGCTGATATATAAAAAGCTATGATTACCATTACAATAAAAGCTGCAACTATTATATGCTTTTATGATTACCATTACAATAAAAGCTGCAACTATTATATGCTTTTTATTA
>QRVH01000019.1 GCA_003458705.1 Eubacterium sp. AF22-9
CATGATACCTATAGATAGTCGAATTTTTGATGTTTTATAGGCTGAAAATAAAAGTGACTACAATAATAATTGCTGTATTAACCTATAAAATTATAGTAACTTGCCCCATGATACCTATAGATAGTCGAATTTTTGATGTTTTATAGGCTGAAAATAAAAGTGACTACAATAATAATTGCTGTATTAACCTATAAAATTATAGTAACTTGCCCCATTATAGGAAAATTCTTTCAATAACGGCATTTTGCGTAAGAAAATATGGTAAATATGCATATAAGAAGAATTGTATTTACTGATTTATAGGAAGATGTCCTGAAATATACAAGTTATTAGTACATTTAACATATAAAAAGGACAGCCCATACGGACTATCCTAAATATTTTAATATCTGCGATTTCTTGTTGTTGAAAACAGCAAGGCTTTGCTTTGCTGAGCGTATATTTTTCTGGATTATTGCGCCCCTTATTCCATCAAATGGTTTAAGAAAACTGTTGATTCCAAGTTCTCTGGCTCTCTCCTCAAGCCTTGTAATTGAAGTAAATGCGGCAGACCACTGCGAATTATTAAGCGTCTGTTCAAGTCTCCTGAAATCAAAACAACCAAGAAATTCTCTTACATCTCTTATATACGCCGTCATAACAATTTCATTCTCTACATCTTTATCCTTAAATCTTGAATTAGAAATATCTATTCCGAATCTTCTAAGATTCTCAATTTTATTCATCAATACCTGTTCGCGGGCTGACATGCTAACACTCCCTTCATACTCATTTTTTCTTATAACCACATCTGCATATTAATTATTAATATATCATAAACACCCGCATTTAGGAAATATATTTCTAATTTTTATTTAATTTCTTTGTCATAACAGCCAAGCATAAAATAAATGAAGCACATGCTGCCATAATATAAAATCCCACATTATTGTCAGATGTTTTTGGTGCTTCCTCCTGAATTTCTGTATTACCCTGTACATTTTCTGTTTTGTCTGCAGCAGTTTCTGGATTGTTCTCAGTATCTGTCTTAACTGTTCCTATTGCATATTCTGAAAATTTGTCTGATTCAAATGTTAAAATTCCCTGTTCCTTATTATACTGGGCATCCAATCTTTCATAAACGCCATTATGTTCTCTTATAACAACATAACTTGCTGAAGCATCAAGACCTTTGCCTACATTTAAAGATATCCTGACTTTGTCTTTAAGTTCTTCAAGTTTATCATACCATACATCTGTTGCATTTCCTTTATTGACAATCTGTTCAAGGTTTATTTCAATCCAGTCAGAAACAGTTACATTCTTTGCTGCGTCACTTGAATTCAATGCATTCTTCTGGTTGTCCGTCATTGAAGAATCTGCAACCGTAAGTTTAAGATTTCCTGACGAAATAACTGAACTTCCACCTTGAATTGAAGCCGCATCAATTCCTTTTGCCGTAACTTCTGCTTTATCGTCACTCTTTTCAAAAACAGCACTGAGGTGAAGATTAGTATCTGGCATCACAAATGTAAATGTGCTTACTTCATTTCCAGCAGTCACCTTATTTCCATTAAGAGATCCTGATACAAACTGATATCCGTAATCAGGTGTAAGCTTAACTGTGACAGTACTTCCCGGAATAATTACAACTCTGCCCTGCTCATCATTCTGCACATTGTTACTTGTTCCCGGAAATGCTTCTTCAATTCCTGACCACTGACCAGATTCCCCCTGCTTTACTGCAGATAATATTTCAACCTTTCCATGTGCAACATATGCATCCTCACCAAATATCTTATCATTATATGCCCATGTAACACTTCTCACTATCTTATCAATCTGGATTCTGTACTCCTGCTTTGCTGTAAGTACATACTCCTTTCCACTTTCCATCACGCCATCAGATGTAAAAGAATGCATTGCGTCCTGAACCATATACTTATTACTGTCATAATCAGCCTTTACAATAATCTTAGTAACATTTTCTCCAAATGTAATGCTAAAACCTTCAAGTGTATTCCAGTTCATGCCATCATCTGTTGAATACTTAACATCAACAACATCCGCTGCATCACCTTCTTTTCTAAGCGCTATTGCATTGACATTATCCGCTTTAGTCCATACAGGTGTAAGCAATAAAGATACTAAGCATATCAAAACCATTACTATAACTGAAATTCTCCGCAACATCCTTTTATCCATAAAAAATCCTCCTGCTTTCTAATTATTTGCAGGAGGATTCTATCATAAATGCTGTAAAATATTCAGTTTACATTTGTTCAATTCTTCTGATTCCATGAATAAAAGAATTGTATCAGCCCTATCCTTGCTTTAGTTTCCGTCTTTCTGTTCATGCTTGCTATATGATTATACAAAGCTGTTCTTGACATACACAAATTACTGGCAATATCAGACATACTCTCTTCTGATGATGTAAGCACATGTAATACTTCCTTTTCACGTTCTGTAAAAACATACATTTGTGCAAAAGCTGTCAACTTGTCATACTCGGTTTCTTCCTCTGTTATGGCAGTTTCTGTGACTTCAGCCGCAAGATTATTTACATACTGCTGCCCGTTAAATAAATACATGCACAGGCTTATGGCAGCAAGAAGTACAATAATAACAATAAAAAGTACCATCGTATTACCTGACATAAGCATTAAAGATATGTACGAAACAAGCACTGCCGCTGCATTATTAACTGTTCTTCCCATGCCCGCCCACAGCTTCGGACACTTCACGCTGTACGACATTTCTACAAATGTACCTGTAAAATATACAACAAAGAAGCCCGCCGACACATAAAATGCAATAAGTCCAATAATAAACGGACCTCCTAACATAATAATAATCACGCATATCACTGACAGCAACGTTATACAGTACATCGAAACATTCATATATCTGCGGTTCGCAATATTAAACAGCCAGCCTGCTGCCAGTCCGCTTAACGCCAGCATAACTCTTGGCCACTGTCCAATATCCATCTGCCACTGTGCATGTACAACCGTCACCGCATTATCCAGTGTGGAAAATATACAGGTCATAAGCACAACAGTTATTACAAGCATTATTGCTGCAAATGTAGTATCTGAATAATGAATTTCCTGCTTTCTGCCTGTATTATCAATCTCTGGGTTGTCCACGCCACAATCTTTGCGTGATGATGCATACAATATACACAACAGTACAAGTCCGGTACACAGTACAACTGTCTGCGCAATATCATTTTTTATCAGATTATTATTAATAAACTGAAGAACTATTCCTCCTGCATACGCAATTCCGGCAGCTATCGTAAGACCGCTTCTTCCCTTCATTGCAGCTGCAAAATTATAATGTACAGCACTTCCCATAACACCTATAATAATAAATAATATACTGCCTGCAATAAATATCTGCATATAGCTTTTATGTCCTGACATCACCCATATGCAGGCAATTCCTGCTGTAAGCATTAATATCATTCCAAATATTCCTACATATGAATATTTATGCTGTGAATTATTATGCATTTTACCAATTAAACAGCTGATAACCGGAAAAAGCAGAAAGCCGGCTACACTGACTCCCAGAATTATATTCTGGGCAGTAACCACACCTCCTGCATCTGTTACATACATCATCATATTGTCATACATATATTCATTTCCAAGAAAAACGAAATTAAAAACCGCTATTGCCAGAATGCCCATTACAACTTTTTTGTCTGTTTTCAATGCTGCCTCCACAATATTATGCTTTAATTTTACTTTTTCTTTCAGGAATAACATATATCCATATAAGTGAACTTACAAACAAAAACATTGGATAAAACAGCTTTGGAAGAATCTGAAATGCTGTAATGCTATATCCAAGCTCTGAAACCGCTGATATGGCAACCAGCATCTGGGCACCATATGGAATTATCCCTTGAAATATACATGAAAATGTATCAAGAAGCGAAGCTGCTTTTCTTGGAGTAATATCATAATCCTCAGCCATCTCTTTTGCAATAGGGTTGGCCATTACAATAGCAACTGTATTATTAGCTGTAGCAATATCCATTGTTCCAACTAAAAGTCCCATTCCAAGCTGTCCGCCTTTTTTCCCTTTAAATAATCTTCTTATTCCATTAAGTAAAGCATCAAATCCGCCATACTCTTTAATAAGTGAACACATTACAGATACAAGAACTGCAACCATACATGTCTCAAACATTCCTGACGCACCACTTCCCATATTAAGAAGCAGAGTCTCCAATGTAACCCCACCCATAACAAGCATAATAACTATTCCGGAAATAATACCTGTTATAAGTACAACAAAAACATTTACACCAATAATTCCACCTGCAAGTACAAGCACATATGGAATAATCTGAAAAAGATTATATGAGTGAGCAATCTCGCCATGGATATCTGTATTAAAAGAAAGCACAAGAATTATAACAAGTGTCACAATTGCTGCCGGAAGCGCTATCCAGAAATTTTCCCTGAACTTGTCCTTCATAGCACAGCCCTGACCATTACAAGCTGCAATCGTAGTATCTGATATAAAAGAAAGATTGTCCCCAAACATTGCACCACCCATGACAGATGCAACACATAATGCCATACTAAATCCTGATGCTTCTGATACTGCAACCGCTATTGGTGTAATAAGTGTTATTGTTCCAACAGATGTACCCATCGCCGTAGATACAAAGCAGGCAACAATAAAAAGTACCGCTACTGCAAACTTTGCAGGAATAATACTTAACATAAAATAAGCTACACTCTCTGCACTGCTTCTTCCTACAACTCCGACAAATATTCCAGCTGTAATGAATATCAGAAGCATTGTAACAATGTTCCTGTCAGCCAGCCCTTTTGCCATTACATCAAGCTTTTCATCAAACTTAAGCTGTGAATTCTGCATGCACGCTACCAGTATTGCAGCCATAAATGCAACAATAATTGGCACATTATAGAATCCCATTGGGATCTTCATGACATATTCAAATATAATTCCGGTTCCAAGATACAACACAAGGAAAACAAGTATAGGTATCAGCGCAACCGGATTAGAATTCCTATCCTTTTTCATAAATACCAATTAATCCTCGCCCATCTTAGCAAGCTTTGCAGCCTGGTCGGCAGCAATACATGCATCAATAATATCCTGGATGTCTCCATCCATAATCTTGTCAAGCTTATATAATGTAAGACCAATTCTGTGGTCTGTTACTCTTCCCTGTGGGAAATTATAAGTTCTTATCTTCTCAGCTCTGTCACCTGTACCTATCTGGCTTCTTCTTGCATCTGCCTCAGCATCATGAGCTTTCTGAGTCTCAATATCATATAACTTGGCTCTTAAAAGTGCAAATGCTTTTTCCTTATTCTGTATCTGTGACTTCTCTGTCTGAGAGTAAATAACTATTCCTGTTGGATAATGAGTAAGTCGTACAGCAGAATCAGTTGTATTGACACACTGTCCTCCATTACCTGAAGCTCTCATAACATCAATACGGATATCCTTCTCATCAATATGGATATCAACTTCCTCTGCCTCCGGCATAACAGCTACAGAAGCTGTAGAAGTCTGGATTCGTCCGTTAGATTCAGTTACCGGGATTCTCTGTACTCTGTGTACACCAGACTCATACTTCATAATAGAGTATGCTCCCTGTCCCTTAACCATGAATTCAACTTCCTTCATTCCACCAATACCAGTCTCATCACCGCTTAATACTTCAACCTTCCAGCCTCTTGCCTGTGCATAGTGTACATACATTCTGAAAAGTTCTGCTGCAAAAAGTGCTGCTTCTTCTCCACCTGCACCTGCTCTGATTTCAACAACAATATCCTTATCATCATTAGGATCTTTAGGAAGAAGAAGAATCTTTAATTCATGCTCTAATTCTTCTACTCTTGCCTTAGACTCATTGAGTTCTTCCTTAGCCATCTCTTTAAGTTCTTCGTCTGTCTCCTCATCAAGAATAGCAAGACTGTCCTCAATATTCTTCTTACAGTTCTTATACTCAGTATAAGTTTCTATAAGTGGTGCAAGACTGCTCTGTTCTTTCATAAGCTTTCTGAACTTTTCCTGATCATTAACCACATCAGGATTACCAAGTTCAGCCGTTATATCTTCATATCTGTTGACTGTATCTTCAAGTCTGTCAAACATACTCTGTCACTTTTCCTTTCTACATCAATTATATACAATTACTTTCTTCCCATAACAACACGGTCAAAACCAGCAAGATCTTTCACGACAGTTATATCCTTAAAGCCAGCCTGTTTCATTATATCAGAAACATCTGCCGCCTGCTCTGCTCCTATTTCATAACAGAGATATCCATCAGTTTCAAGGAAGTCTCCCGCCTGTGCAGTTATTTTTCTATAAAACATAAGTCCATCTTCCATTCCATCAAGTGCAAGTATAGGATCATGTAATCTGACTTCCTCCTGAAGTCCTTCAATAACCTTAGTTGGTATATATGGAGGATTAGAAACTATTGTATTAAATGTTATATCATGATTTAGTTCTTCGAATAAATCACTTCTCATAAAATCAATATTTTCAGCCTCAAGATTATGTTTATTACTCTGTGCAACATTTAGTGCTTTTTCTGATACATCAACTCCAAGCACTCTGCATTCAGGAAACTTCTTGGCAAGTGTAATTCCTATGCATCCTGAGCCGGTACACATATCAAGAATATAATCTCCACTTCTTGTCACCTTAATCACTTCACCAACTAAAATCTCTGTATCCTGTCTTGGAATAAGGACATCACTGTTAACCATATATTCATAACCATAAAACCATGTTTTTCCAAGAATATGCTGAAGTGGTATATGAGAAGCTCTCTGTTCTATATATTCCTCAAACATGAGAAAATTTTCTTCCGACAATAAACTGTCACCATTGATAAGATAAAAGGTTCTTGTCATGCCATTGACAGCGGATAACAGTTCAAAACTGTCATGCTCTGCATTGTCAATTCCATTATCTTTCAACATCTGTGTTCCCCAGTTTACGGCCTGTCTAATTGTCATCATATCTACTTATCTTCCAGCCTTTTCTGCTTAAACATCGGAACATCTTCCGGATATTGTTCCTCCGGCTTCTGTTCTGCTTCAAATTCAAATCCTGCAACAACTTCTTCTTCAGATAATTCTTCTCCTTCTTCAGCTTCAGACTGGTTATCTATAACATAAGAAGCTGTATCCATGAATTCAAATCCCTCTATAGCTGATGGAGCATCATGTCCATCTTCACCATATCCATATGAATCTTCTTCTGAATCACTATCATCAAATGAATTATCATAGATAGTACTCTCAGACTCATCACTTACTTCATATACAGACGAGAAAGTATCTCTGTCAGTATCATCCATTCCAAACTCTTTTCCAGCCTGGATATATCTTTCCTCAGCAGTCATCTCACTAACAGGTTTCTCTTCTTCCTGTTCCTCTACATCAATTGTTCTTGTCTGTTCATTACCATGAATAAGACTTCCTGATATAGCCAGTTCTGCCTCAGAAGCAACAAGTTCTTCAACAGGATTCTCTGCTTCTGCATAATACTGTGCAAGGAATTCCTTCCAGTCAAATACTTCCTCAACAGCCCTGATAGCAACTTCTATCATATCCATATCAGGTTCTCTTGTAGTAGCTTCTGGAACCACATTCCCGGCTTGCTTAATGCTCTTACAAATGCGTTATCATTCTTTCCAGCCCATCTTATGACCTCATACGATACTCCGGCAATGACCGGAATAAGAAGGATTCTGATAACAATCTGTAATGCTGTATTATCAACTCTTATAAATATAAAAAAGATAATACTTATAAACATAACAAAAAATAAAAAGCTTGTTCCACATCTTTTATGATATCTTGAACTGTTCTTGACATTCTCAGGTGTAAGTCTTGCACCATTCTCTATACAGTTGATACATTTGTGCTCTGCACCATGATACATAAAAGTTCTCTTTATATCCTTCATCATTGATATAAGAGAAATATATATAACAAATATAAGCAGTCTTACAATTCCTTCAATAAAATTAAGCAGTGTCTTGGAAACTATGTATTTCGATACCAGCTTAGTTGCAAGATACGGAAGCACCATAAACAAGCCTATTGCAAAAAATATAGAAAGAATAACTGTCACAGCCATAAGCACTGACTCAAATTTATCTTTAAGGAGATTCTTGCCTGCTTCATCAAGCTTGGTTTTCTCCTGCTCTGCAGGATCATCATAAAATGATGCAGAATAATTAATTGTTGAAATTCCCGTAACCAGCGAATCAATAAAATTAACAATTCCTCTTATTATCGGAAGATTAAGCCATGGATGCTTTTCTGTTATAAGCCTGCTCTCTCTAACGACAACCTCAATTTCATTATCAGGTTTTCTGACAGCAATAGAATATTTATCCTTATTGCGCATCATGATTCCTTCAATTACAGCCTGTCCCCCAATTCCTGATGGCTTCATATCACATAACCATACCTTTCTAAAATGTTTTGTATAGATTCAAAAAAAGTTGAGGTCCCGAAAAACCTCAACCTTAATTCAAAATTAATTGTTTGATACACCGTACTTCTTGTTGAACTTATCAATTCTTCCGCGAGTAGATGATGCCTTCTGCTGTCCTGTGTAGAATGGATGGCACTTAGAACAGATTTCTACATGGATTTCTTCCTTTGTTGAACCTGTTACGAACTCGTTACCGCAGTTACAAACAACCTTTGCCTGATAGTAATCTGGATGGATTCCTTCTCTCATGATTTCACCTCTTTACAAATTATTAAGTATTACAATTGTGAATTCCGCCTTAGGTTCCCTTTCTAGCCCGATGGGATCTATGCGCATTAGACACAATGACCTCTTTATCTGTCATAAACAGCTTTCATATTATATCACGATGTGACATGTTATGCAAGCATTTTTTCAAAAAGTTCTAAAAAGAAAATATACTTTAAATATAATGGTTCTTAATTACAGTTCTTACCAGCTCTTCGTTATTCTTAGTCTTAACAAAAAGATCAAGAATTCTTTCTGCTGCCTCATCTGTCTTTAAGCCATTAAGCGCTTTCCTCATAATATCCACAGCTTCCTGTTCTTCTTTATTAAGAAGCAGATCCTCTCGTCTTGTACTTGACTTTGCTATATCAATGGCAGGGAATACTCTCTTTCTGAAAGCTTTCTGTCAAGAACAAGTTCCATGTTACCAGTTCCCTTGAACTCCTCGAATACTACATCATCCATCTTGCTTCCTGTCTCAACAAGAGCTGTTGCAAGAATTGTAAGACTTCCGCCTTCACGCATATTTCTTGCTGCACCGAAGAATCTCTTAGGCATGTGAAGTGCTGCCGGATCAAGACCACCTGAAAGTGTACGTCCACTTGCCTGGACTGTGAGGTTATATGCTCTCGCAAGTCTTGTGATACTGTCAAGAAGGATTATTACATCTGTCTTCTGTTCAACAAGCCTCTTGGCTCTCTCAATAACCATCTCTGATACTCTCTTGTGTCTTTCTGGAAGTTCGTCAAATGTTGAATAAATAACCTCTACATTATCTCCTACAATTGACTCCTTGATATCTGTTACTTCCTCTGGACGTCATCAATAAGAAGAATCATAAGATGCATCTCAGGATTATTCTTAGTTACTGCATTGGCAATCTGCTTAAGAAGCGTTGTCTTACCTGACTTAGGCTGTGAAACAATCATTCCTCTCTGACCTTTTCCTATAGGAGATATAAGGTCAACCATTCTCATCGCAACTGTAGCCGAATTCTTTTCAAGATGTATTCTTTCATTAGGAAAGATTGGTGTAAGACTTTCAAATGCCGGTCTTCTCTGTGCAACAGAAGGATCCTTTCCATTAACGCTTTCAAGATACATGAGTGCTGAGAACTTCTCACCTGATGCTTTCATTCTCTTAGGTCCCTGAATAATATCACCCGTCTTTAAGTTAAACTTCCTTATCTGTGATGGAGAAACATATACATCATTCTCTCCCGGAAGGAAATTCTCACATCTTATAAATCCATAACCTTCTGACAGAACCTCAAGAATACCATCTGCCATAGGCATATCCTGTTCCTGCTTTGGCTGTTCCTGTCCTCTCTGTGGCTGTGCATGATAATTTTCCTTGTGTTCTTCCTTAACATACTGTTCAGACTTCTGATGTGAATATTCTGATGTCTTATGATTATTCTGTACATCTGCTTCATCTTCTGCAACAACACTGGCAACCTCTGCCGGCTCATTCTTTTCTTCACCTTCTGCCGCTGCAATAATTGCCTCTATAAGTTCGCTCTTTCTCATTGCTGAGATATTCTTAATATTCTTGTCCTTTGCAAATTCACGCAATACACTAACTGACAATGTTTCTAACTTTGCCTTCATACAATCCACCTCTGTATTCATCTAAAAAATCAATAGGGAAAATGATGCAGAAAACGCATCAAAGATGTAATTATTATACAACACATTATTCTAAAAGAAAAGACTAAAAATGCTTTTTTTAGTCAATGCAATATGTTATTATATATAATGCTGTTATAAGCACTATTTATTGAAAGGAAGATTAGATATTATGACTAATGCAGAGAAAGCCTTACAGCTCCATGAAGAGTGGAATGGTAAATTTGAAACAACTCCTAAAATGAAGATTCAGACAAGAGAAGATCTTGCACTTGCTTATACACCTGGTGTAGCAGAACCTTGCAAGGTTATTGCCAAGGATAAGGAAGCAGCTTACAAGTACACAATCAAGTCTAACACTATTGCTGTCGTATCTGACGGAAGTGCCGTACTTGGACTCGGTAATATCGGTGCTCACGCTGCTATGCCTGTTATGGAAGGAAAAGCTGTTCTTTTCAAGGAATTCGGTAATGTTAATGCCGTACCTATCTGTCTTGATACACAGGACACTGAAGAAATCATTAAAACAGTAGTTAATATTGCACCTGCATTTGGCGGTATCAATCTTGAAGATATATCAGCTCCAAGATGTTTTGAAATTGAGACAAGACTTAAGGAAATTCTTGATATCCCTGTATTCCATGATGACCAGCATGGTACTGCTATTGTTGTTTTAGCGGGTATCATCAACGGACTTAAGGTAACAGGCAAGACTAAGGAAGATTGTCAGGTAGTAGTTAATGGTGCCGGTTCTGCCGGAGTTGCTATTACAAAGCTTCTTCTTACATATGGTTTCAAGCACGTTACAATGTGTGATAAGTCAGGTATCCTTTCTAAGACTTCTGAAGGTCTTAACTGGATGCAGCAGTCAATGATGGAAGTAACTAACCTTGAGAACAAGACTGGTTCTTTAGCTGATGCACTCCGTGGTGCAGATATATTTGTCGGAGTTTCAGCTCCTAATATTGTTACAGCAGATATGGTTAAGACTATGAATAAAGATGCCATTATATTTGCAATGGCTAACCCTGTTCCAGAGATTATGCCTGATGTTGCCAAGGCAGCTGGTGCGCGTGTTGTTGGTACAGGACGTTCTGATTTCCCTAACCAGGTTAATAATGTTATCGCTTTCCCTGGTATCTTCAAGGGTGCTCTTGAAGGCCGTGCAAGACAGATAACTGAAGATATGAGCTTGCTGCTGCACTTGCAATCGCTAACCTCGTTCCAGATGATGAAGTAAGTGATGTTAATATCCTTCCTGAAGCATTTGACCCAAGAGTTGCTGATGTTGTAAGCAAAGCCGTAATTGACCATATTGAGAAGTAATTATGCTTCCATATTATTATTCTGTAAGTGAATATCTGAAAGACACTTACGGCAAGAAATTATACAAGTTAAGTCTTTCCGGAAACATGACCTGTCCTAACAGAGATGGAACTCTCGGTACAAGAGGCTGTATATTCTGCAGCGGCCATGGTTCCGGAGATTTTGCCGTTAATGATATTGACAAAGCAAAAGAAATAGTATCTAATAAATATTCTGGCAGTGAATATATTGCTTATTTTCAATCTTTTACCAATACATATGCAGATGTTAATTATCTGCGTAATCTGTTCATGCCAGTAATAAAAAGAGATGATATAAAAATCCTGTCCATTGCAACACGTCCTGACTGTCTCGGTGATGATATACTTGACCTTCTTGACGAACTTAATCACATAAAGCCGGTGTGGATTGAGTTAGGGCTGCAGACAATCAACAATTCAACTGCTGATTATATCCGCAGGGGATACAGCCTGTCAGCATACGATAATGCAGTAAACAGTCTGCTTTCAATTGGAATTGCACCTATTGTACATATGATTATCGGACTTCCGGGTGAAACAATCAGCGATTACACTGCTACTGCGAGGTATATTGCACAAAGCGGTGCATCAGGAATCAAAATATCTTTGTTACACATTTTAAAAGACACAGATCTTTATGCTGACTATTGCAATGGATTATTCAAGGCTATGACTATAGAAGATTATCTTGCTGCTATTGGAGCAATTCTTCCTGTATTGCCTGAAAATATGGTAATACACAGACTTACAGGGGACGGACCTAAGAATATTCTTGCAGCGCCATTATGGACCGCTGATAAAAAGAGAGTGCTTAACACTCTTCACCATTACCTCAAAGAAAATAAGATTTATCAAGGAAAAGATTTATGAACACCGATTCTACTACATTATACAAATTAATGATTTTATATATGCTGAACAAGGTCAATTTCCCTTTGTCCAATACACAGCTGTCTTCTTTTATGCTGGACAAGCAATATACTGATTATTTCACATTTCAGAAAACTATCAGTTCGCTGGTTGAAGATGGATTTATAAGAGGTACTACTCACCAAAGCAGCACGCATTATACTTTAACCAAAGAAGGGGAAGAAACCATTGCTTTCTTCTATACCAAAATATCATCAGCCATCAGGGATGATATAGAAACTTATCTTGCTGATAATAAGTATGAACTAAAGAATCAGGCCGGAACTGTAACAGACTGTTACAAGCTTCCTAACGGAAATTACATTGCACACTGTCAGGTAAAAGAAGGGGATACAACTCTGATTGAGCTTAATCTTAATGTTCCTATTGAGGAGCAGGCGGAAATAATATGTGCAAGATGGCGCGAAAACAGCCAGGAATTATATGATTATATTATTCATAAACTTATGTAAAAAAGCGTTCTGCTGGTAATCATCCAGTCAGAACGCTTTTTTATTATTCTTCTATAATTGTATCACTTTCAGAATCAGTCTCATTTTCTTCCTGTGGCAGTACATATGAATCTACAAGCTGCCATAATTCTTTAAGTCCCTGCTTGGTCTGTGATGAAAAAGGTATAAGAATATCTTCTTCTCTCAATCCGAGTCCTGTTCTTACAGCCTTCACCTGTTTGCTTATCTGGCTTCTCTTGATCTTATCCAGCTTTGTTGCTACAATTACAGGTCTGAAGCCATTATTTACAATCCAGTCGTACATCATTCTGTCATTATCTGATGGGTCATGACGAATATCAATTAACAAGAACACCTGCTTTAACTGGCTGCTCTTTCTTAAATACTTCTCAATCATTTTGCCCCATTTTGCCTTAACAGAAGCACTTACGCTTGCATATCCATAACCCGGAAGATCTACAAGATACATGCTGTCATTAATGTTATAGAAATTAATTGTCTGTGTCTTACCCGGCTGTGAAGATGTTCTTGCATATGACCTTCTGTTCATTAATGCATTGATAAGTGAAGATTTACCCACATTTGACTTACCTGCAAATGCAACTTCTGGAAATGCTGTTTCAGGAAGTGCGCTTGTGACTCCGACTACTATATCCAGATTAACTTTTTTAACAACCATATACTTCTCCTTTCATTTAATGCATTAACGCCTGATTAAAGACATCCATTGCTGTATCAACATATATTATATCCATTCCTTCAGTTATCTCTGTATCAAGTTCTTCAACATCCGACCTGTTATCCTGAGGTACAAAAACATTTGTTATGCCTGCTGTCTTACTTGCAAGCAGCTTTTCTTTAAGACCTCCTATTGGAAGCACTTTGCCTCTTAATGTAAGTTCTCCAGTCATGGCAACATCTGCTCTTACCGGAATACCTGTAACTGCAGACAATACTGCTGTTGCCATTGTAACACCTGCAGAAGGTCCGTCTTTAGGTGTTGCTCCTTCTGGTATATGAAGATGGAACGCATGCTTCTGGAAATATTCAGCGTCCACCTTGTATCTGCCTTTTTCTGTTACATATCTGATATACGAAACAGCTATACTTGCCGACTCCTTCATTACATCGCCCATATTACCTGTAAGCTTGAATTCGCCTTTGCCCGGCATTGTTATAACCTCTATCTCAAGGGTATCTCCGCCTGCCTGTGTCCATGCAAGACCTCTGACAATACCAACCTCACCCTTTGGATTCTTCTTATCCGGTCTGTATTTAACTTTTCCAAGATAATCTGTAATATTCTTATCTGATATATTAACAGTTTTCTTTACTGACTTGTCTCTCGTTCCGTCTGGTGTGAATACGCCTGCTTTATACAGCTCGCTCACTACTTTTCTTACAATCTTTGCTATCTGTCTTTCAAGTCCTCGCACACCTGCTTCTCTTGTATACGAATTAATAATTGTTCTTATAACCTTATCCGTGAACTTAACATCAGATACAAGCAATCCGTTTTCTTTAATCTGTTTCTTAATAAGATGTTCCTTTGCAATATGAAACTTCTCATTAGCTGTGTATGAGCCGACCTCTATAACTTCCATTCTGTCAAGCAGAGGACGGCTTATCTTAGATAAATCATTAGCTGTTGCAATAAAAAGCACATTTGACAAATCAACAGGCATTTCAATATAGTGGTCAACAAAATTAACATTCTGCTCGCTGTCTAATACTTCAAGAAGTGCAGCTGATGTGTCCCCCTTATAGTCACTGCTTATCTTGTCTATCTCATCAAGAAGCATAAGCGGATTATTAACCTTCGCGCTCTTAAGCCCCTCAATAATTCTTCCCGGCATAGCGCCGATGTAAGTTTTCCTGTGTCCTCTTATCTCAGCCTCATCTCTTACACCGCCAAGGCAGATTCTCACATACTCTTTTCCAAGTGCCTTTGCAACTGATCTTGCTATAGATGTTTTACCTGTTCCCGGAGGTCCGGTAAGACATATAATAGGTGCTTTTCCACTACTTGTAATATTTCGTACAGCAAGTGACTCAAGTATTCTCTCCTTGATATCCTTCATTCCGTAATGGTCTGAATCAAGCACCTTTGCAGCATTATCTATGTCTTTATTATCCTCAGTTGACACATTCCATGGAAGTTCAAGGCATGTCTCTATATATGTTCTCTCAACATTTGCTTCTGAATTATTGCCTGCAAGTGATTTCAGCCTCTTGATTTCCTTGTTAAGCTTATCCTTTACATACTGAGGTGCATCAAGTTTTTCAACAGCTGCCTCATACTCTTCTGCCTCTGTTAAGCTTCCCCCATCAAGTTCCTCATTAATCGCTGCAAGTTCTTCCCTTAATATGTAGTCTTTCTGATTCTTGTCAACTCTTTCTCTTACAACATTGCCAAGTTCTTCCTTAATTCTGTATGCATTAATCTCATTAACAAGTAATGTTGCTGCAAATGTGTACATCTGCTCATAATCTTCGGCTTCAAGAAACTGCTGTCTCTTGTCGTAGTCCATCATGAATTCCTGTGCAAATTCCATCATCAGCTTTTCCGCATCATTATAAGAAAGCCATCTTTTAACTGTATCCTTTGCAAACTTAGGATTGACATGTGCATACTGTGTTAAAAGTTCTCTCATGCCGACAATTATGGCTCTTGAAAGCATTTTATCAGGCTTCTCAAGCCCTTCAATAACACTTACATCAGCAATCATCATTCCTGACGCTTCTTCAAAGCTGTTTACAAGCGCCTTCTCAAGTCCTTCTACCTGAACCCTTAATATTTTACCCGGCATCTTTATTATCTGCTTTATCTTAGCAATTGTTCCTACTGTATATAAATCCACTATTCCCGGTTCACTGACCTGCGAATCTCTCTGTGTCACAAGATATATAAGCTCATCAGCAGCCATGCTTGCCTCAACAGCTTTCACAGATTTTTTTCTGCTCACATCAAAGTGCATAACCATTCCCGGAAAAACAGTCACATTTCTTAACGGAATAGCCGGATAATGTCTATTATATTCGTTACTCATATATTCCTCTCTATTTAATAAAAAACGGACCGTCCTTTACGAACAGTCCGCCTGAATCAATTCATTACTGTGCTTTTTTAACAGCATCTGTTCTGTATTCTAACAGAGGCTTTGCGCTTCCCTCTACAGCTTCCTTAGTTATTATGCATTTAGCTATTGTCTCATCTGACGGAATCTCATACATTACTTCATTCATGACTGATTCTAAGATTGAACGTAAACCTCTTGCTCCTGTCTTTCTCTCAAAGCTCTTGTGGGCAACTGCTTTAACAGCTTCATCTGTAAACTCAAGTGCCACCTCATCAAGCCCAAAGAGTGCCTGATATTGCTTTATAATAGCATTCTTAGGTTCTTTAAGAATTCTTACAAGTGCTTCTTCATCAAGTGAATCTAATGAAACAACTACTGGAACTCGTCCTACAAACTCAGGAATAAGACCAAACTTAATAAGATCCTGTGGAAGTGCCTTATGGAACATCTCTCCAACATCATCATTGCTCTTTTCCTTAAGTTCAGAATTAAAACCAATTGAACTCTTATCCATTCTTGACTCAATAATCTTCTCAAGGCCATCAAATGCACCGCCGCATATGAAAAGAATATTAGTTGTATCAATCGGAATAAGCTCCTGCTGAGGATGCTTTCTTCCTCCCTGTGGTGGGACAGAAGCTACTGTTCCCTCTAATATCTTAAGAAGTGCCTGCTGTACACCTTCACCAGATACATCTCTTGTTATTGAAACATTTTCTGATTTCTTAGTAATCTTATCTATCTCATCAATATATATGATACCATATTGTGCTTTTTCAACATCATAATCCGCAGCCTGAATAAGCTTTAAAAGGATATTCTCTACATCTTCACCAACATATCCGGCTTCTGTAAGAGTTGTTGCATCTGCAATCGCAAAAGGTACATTAAGAAGTCGTGCCAGATTCTGTGCAAGGAATGTTTTTCCTGAACCTGTTGGTCCAAGCATAAGAATATTACTCTTCTGTAACTCAACATCTAAATCAGACTGTGACATTATTCTCTTATAATGATTATAAACAGCAACCGCAAGAACCTTCTTTGCCTCATCCTGTCCAATAACATAATCATCAAGGAATTCTTTTATCTGCTTTGGCTTGAGCAGGTTGATATTCATGCCGTCAACCACATCTTTGCCATCTGCCTCTGTTTCAAACTCTTCATCAAGGATATCGCTGCATATTTCTACACATTCATCGCAAATGTAAACACCATTATGTCCTGCGATCAGCTTCTTAACCTGATCCTGTGTCTTATTACAGAATGAGCATCTAAGCTTCTCGTCAATATTTCTGCCTGCCATACTATCCTCCAAATCACTATAAATCCTTTAAATAAAGGTTTGCTTATCACACAAAAACAAGGGAGACACCTGCAAAATGTATTATCTGCAGGCATCTTCCTTTTCATAAGCAATTATTATCTCTTCTCTACAACACTGTCGATAAGTCCATATGCAACAGCTTCCTGTGCTGTCATATAGTTATCTCTCTCTGTGTCGCGTGAAATCTCTTCAACTGACTTGCCAGTATTAGCTGCCAGTATTTCGTTTAACTTATTTCTTGTCTTAAGTATATTCTCAGCAACGATTCTGATTTCAGTCTCCTGACCTCTTGCACCACCTGATGGCTGGTGAATCATAATCTCTGCATTAGGAAGAGCAAGTCTCTTTCCCTTAGCACCGCCTGAAAGAAGGAATGCGCCCATACTTGCAGCCATTCCGATACAGATTGTAGAAACATCACACTTGATGTACTGCATTGTATCATAGATAGCAAATCCTGCTGATACAGATCCTCCCGGGCTGTTAATGTAGAAATGTATATCCTTGCTTGGATCTTCTGCTTCAAGGAATAACATCTGTGCTACTACAAGATTAGCAGAAACATCTGTTACCTCTTCTCCTAAGAATATAATTCTGTCTTTAAGCAGACGTGAATATATATCATATGATCTTTCGCCTCTGCTGTTCTGTTCAATGACATAAGGTACAAAACTCATTACACAACCTCCAATATACTAAAATGTTTCTTTAAGATTCAATTACTTTTCAACAACTGATCCTACGATAACATCTACAGCCTTCTGAATTGCAAGATCTTCCTTAATCTGCTTCTTCTCATAGTCTCCCATGAATTCCTTAATCTGATCAAGTTCCATCTTGTATGCTTCAGCCATCTTCTTTAACTCTGCTTCGAACTCTTCGTCTGAAGTCTCAATATTCTCAGCCTTAACAACTGCCTCAAGAACAAGTCTTGACTGGATTCTCTTAACAGCCTCTGGCTTCATCTCTTCCATAATCTTATCAGCTGTCATGCCTGTGTACTGGAAGTACTGCTCAACTGATAATCCCTGCTGCTGTAATCTCTGAGCGAAATCCTCAACCATTCTGTTAACCTGTGTGTCAACCATAGCATCTGGAATATCCATCTTAGATGACTCAATAATCTTAGCGATTGCTTCATCTTCCTGCTTAGCCTTAGCTTCTCTTGACTTTCTGTCAGCAATCTTATTCTTTAAATCATCCTTGTATTCATCAAGTGTATCGAAATCAGATACATCCTGAGCAAACTCATCATTAAGTTCTGGAAGCTGCTTCTCCTTGATTTCCTTAACAGAAACCTTGAACATAGCTGGCTTACCCTTAAGATCATCTACATGGTACTCTTCTGGGAATGTAACATTGATTTCTTTCTCATCACCGATATTCATACCGATAATCTGATCTTCAAATGTATCAATGAATGAATGAGATCCGATTGTAAGTGGGTAATCTGTTCCCTTACCGCCTTCGAATGCAACACCATCAACAAATCCTTCGAAATCGATAACTGTGTTATCACCATCTTTAACAGCTCTGTCTGTTACAGCTACTGTTCTTGAATTCTGATCCTGTACTCTCTTTAACTCTTCTTCAACATCAGCATCTGTTGCTTCTGTATCAGCCTTAGTTACCTCAACACCCTTGTACTGTCCGAGTTCAACTTCTGGCTTAGTAGCTACAACAGCTTCGAAGATAAATGGCTTTCCAGCCTCTAACTGTGTTACGTTAATCTTAGGCTGTGAAACAAGTTCAAGCCCACACTCATCAGCAGCCTTAGCATATGCATCTGGAATGATTGAATTAGCAGCATCTTCATAGAATACTTCTGCGCCATACATCTTCTCAATCATCTTTCTAGGTGCTTTACCTTTTCTGAAACCAGGAAGGCTGATCTTGCTCTTATTCTTATTATATGCAGTATTAAGACCTGCCTCAAATTCCTCAGCAGTAGACTCAATAACAAGTTTAACCATATTCTTCTCTTCTAAATTCTCAACTGTGAAACTCATTATAAATTAATCCTCCTATGAACTATGTATTGTTACTATCGTACAACATACCCACGAATTATAACACAACTGTTTTTAGATTACCAGTACTATTTTAAAAAAATAAAAGATAGGGCTGCAAACCTTATATTTACTAATAAACATTCGGATTACAGCCCATTTATCACTTAAGATAATTCATATTCAGTTGTGAGCATCCCGCAATTACTTACCGCTCATCTGCTCTTCCTGTCTTCTGATCATCTCTTTTACCATGTTACCACCAACTGAACCAGCCTCTGCTGATGTGAGGTCTCCATTGTAACCATCCTTTAAGTTAACACCGATTTCTGAAGCAACCTCCATCTTGAATCTGTCAAGTGCGCTCTGTGCTTCCTTCTTAGTCTTATAATTAGAACTTGTTGATTTAGCCATAATAAGCCTCCTTATTAAACACATTTTTAGGATTAAGCCGAAAAGTTATGGCGCCATAACTTATCGTCTTGATGTTATTATGTGTCAGGTAATTCTAATTATTATGACATATTCTGGCTGTTAATAATTAGGAGACATTTTGGTTGTTTCTGTCTCCAGATCCTTTTCTGAAGCCGGAATTATATTCTTGTAGACATATATTTCATCATAAACAGGTGCCCATCTGTATGTAGCCCCACTTGAACAAAATACATATGCATGCCCCTTATTGGTTACAGCATAACTGACAAGACAGCTTCCAGACTGATTAACAAATCCTGTCTTACCGGCAGTAACTAAAACTCCCGGCGCTTCATTTCCATATATTCTTGAATACATAGTGCTTGTAAGCTGTATTCCTTGCGGATGCTGTGTAGTTGCCTTAGTTGTATATTGATATGTTCCAAGAACTTTTGCTCTTACTTCATCCTTCATGGCATATTCCATAATCATAGCCATTTCAGCAGGGGTTGTATACTGGTTATCATCATGCAAACCGGATGGATTGGCAAATCTTGTATTTTTAAGTCCCAGTTCTGCACATTTCTGATTCATCAGTTCAGCAAATCCTTCTATAGAACCAGCCGTCATGATTGCCAGTGCTTCTGCACAATCTGCCCCTGACGGAAGTATCAGTCCATACATCAAATCTTCAACATCTACAGTCTCTCCCACCTCAAATCCGGCTCTGGATGCCTCTTCAATATAAAGTCTGTTAAGCATTTCGAATTCAAATGTATAAGTCTTTGGCATACTGTCAAGATGCTCAGATACAACAATAAGAGTCATAACTTTTGTCATTGATGCCGGATAAATCTTTTCTGTTGCATGTTTTCCTGCAATTATCTTGTGATTATCAATGTCCAGCAATGCAGCATATGGAGATGCTACATTTGTATCTGATGACAAATCCTTATAATCAGATGCCACCTGTGAATATACTAGATTTGGCTTTGTCTCTTTTTCATTTTGTGATTCATTCTGTGCATCTGTCTGTACAACAACAGAGTCTGCATCAGAATTTACAGTCTTAGATTTTTTTCTGATTCCGGAGACCGCATTAATTATAACAACAGCAAGAATCACCATAAGCATTATCATGGCTGTCGCAATAATGCGTCTTCTGATAAGCTGCTGCCGTCTTTTTTTCATCAGTTCCGCTTTTCTTCTCCTCGCGCGGCTTCTTTTCATCGCTTCATCGTAATTATAAAAATCCTGTTCCATTGTTCCTATCCTTTACTCTATACATACTGGGTAGAAGTTCTGAGACTGTCTGCCAGTTCTTCTCCTTTAATAAGTTTTACAAGCTCAAGTCCAAGATCAATAGAAGTTCCCATTCCTCTTGATGTTGTAATATTACCATCTGTGACAACACGTTCTGGTGCTGTTATTACAGTTGCTCCTTTTAACTGTTCTTCAAAACCCGGGAATGCAATTGCCTTCTTTCCTTCAAGGAGTCCAAGATTACCAAGAACTGAAGGTGCCGCACATATAGCTGCAATTCTGTTATTTTTCTTATTGTATTCTTCAAGAAGTTCCAGCAGATCCTTACAATCATAATATGACTTGTGTCCAGGACCACCAGGAAGGAATAAAAGTTCATCTCCTTCAAAAACATATTCATCTAAAAGCTCATCAGCCTGAACAATTACACCCTGAGCACTTTTAACATTAATGTCACCTGTAATCGAAATCATATCTGTTTTAATATCTGCTCTTCTTAATATATCTATAACTGCAAGTGCTTCTACTGTTTCAAAACCATCTGTAAGAAATGCACATACTTTCATTATTTATTTCCTCCGCACGCAAAAAATATACATTTGAATTGATTATACAACAATTTTTTATTTTACAAACTTATATTTTACAAAATATTAATATTTATGTATTGTGGTTTTAAAAACTATGTGTTATCATTCCAATTAACAAAACAAATCGTTTTTGCAACGCGGAGGATATTATTTATTATGTTTGATATAATTACTGATTCAGCCTGTGACATTGTAAGAGAATACGCAGAGACACATGATCTCAAGCTTGTCCCTCTCTATACAACATTTGACGGTGTGAACTATCTGAAAGAACAATATGACATTACCCATGATGAATTCTATAGAAGAATGACAGACGAAGGAGCTTTCCCTAAGTCTTCCCTTCCAAGTGTACAGGATTTCGTTGATGCAATCATGCCAAGTGTTGAAGCTGGCAGACCTGCTATAGTATGTACAATTACATCATACTTTTCAGGATCTTATAACTCAGCCTGCACAGCTAAGGATATTATATTAGAAGATCATCCTGACGCTAAGGTTACAGTTATTAATTCACTGCTTAACTCAGCATCATTTTCACTCTTCATATATCAGGCTCTCCAGATGAGAAAAGCAGGATATTCATATGAGGATACAATCAAGGTTCTTGAAGCTTTAAGAAACGATGGCCGAATAATGTTTACTACAGAATCACTTGAATACTTAAGCAAAGGCGGACGTCTTGCCAAGACTGCAATTACAATCACAAGCAAGTTAAGCCTCCGTCCTATCATCGTTATGAAAGAAGGAGAAATCGGACTTGGTGGATTTACCCGAACAAGAAACAAGGGTAAATCTAATGTTATTGACATGATTCAGAAATACATTGAATCAAAGGGAATGCCAATTGAGAACTGGGATATTACTGTTGGATACTGTACTAACCTACAAGAAGCTGAAGAATACAGAGATGCGGTTGAAGCACAGCTTGGTATTAAGCTTCTTGAAAGACGCGAAGATTTCAAGACAAGAATCAGTATTATTTCAGGATGCCACACAGGTCCTTATGCATTAGGAATTGCGTGCATACCTAAGTACACAACTATCAAATTATAATAACCGGCAGCTTCTTTAACAACTGCTGATACAAAAAGCGGAATGGTTCACAACAGCCATTCCGCTTTTTATACATTTTATGAATTCATATGATCTGTAATCCAGCCATATATCTCCTCATATATATCTTCCTTATTAAGTTCATTGCACAGCTCATGCCTGCAATCCTCGAAAAGTCTTAAGTCAATATCATCAAGATGTCCATGATATGAATTGTATGCCCTGTAAACGCCTTTGCCATACTCTCCTACAGGATCATCAAGTCCTGATACCATAAGCATTGGAAGATTCTCTGGTATCTTTGCTATATTCCGTGGCTTTCTTACATACAAAATCATGTTCATAAGTCCTCTGTAACCATTTACTGTAAACAGAAATGTTGTAAGCTTTCCGGCATTATATTCATCTACCACGGCTTCATCTCTTGTCAGCCAGTCATTAGCTGTTCTTATATTCTTTATACGTTTGTTATATGCACCAAACATAATCTTAGATATCAGTTCACTTCTGTATCTGTCACCTTTTATAAGCTTAGTAATGTTAGCAAGCAGCTTTCCTCCAAGTACAACCGGAGTTGGCTGATGTCCTGTTCCCATTACAATAACCCCATCAAGTTCATGTCCATAATCACATATATATTTTCTTGTAACAAAAGAACCCATGCTGTGTCCTATAAGATAATACGGGATATCCGGATACATTTTCTTGATAAGAACTGTAAGATGGTGTGCATCTTTTGCCAGCGCTTCGCCAGGTTTCTTCTCCTTAAAAAATCCAAGGTCCTCATCTGAACACACTGACTTTCCATGTCCAAGATGGTCGTTACCTACAACAACAAATCCTCTCTCTGCCATGAATCTGGCAAATCCGTCATATCTGTCGATATACTCAATCATTCCGTGACATATCTGCAATACCGCTACCGGCTTGTCATATTCAGCCTCATCAGGACACCACATAACAACATGAATAGATGTTTTTCCGTCACACGACAGGAAAGAATTACTTTTTTTCTTTACCATTAAATTTCCTCCTTATTGTTTTATAACATTCTCAATTCCTTCAAACGCTTCATTTCCTATATACTCAACTGACTTCGGAACAATAATCTCACTTATATTCATATCCGAAAATGCTCCATACTCAATTCTTTTGACACCTGATGGCAGTTTAACTTCTGCAAGCCCTTTGCAGCCTGCAAATGCATATGCCCCAATTTCTTCGATGCTGTCCGGGATATTAATTTCTGTAATGCCCTCTTTATTATAAAAAACGCCAGAAGCAATTTTCTTTACACCATCCGGAATATTGTATATTCCACTCTCTTTCTTTACCTTACACAGCACTTCATTAACTATAAGTTCATCCTTATCTGCAAGCTGGTCATACTCCCACTGTGTATCAGTAAATGCATTCGTTCCAACAGAATTAACTGATGCCGGAATTTCAATTGTTTTAAGGTTATAACAGCTTAAAAATACATTTTCTGCAATATAGCTTATTCCGTCCGATATAACAACCTCAGTAACTGTCGTATCATCACGGAACACTCCGCTTCCTATTCCCTCAACCTGCTTTCCGTCAATAGTGGCAGGCACTATAATCTTTGCATCTGCTCTTCCTTTGTCTGTAAGCCCTGTTATAACTATATTCCCTGCGTCATTCTCCTCATATGTAAATGTTGCTGCCTTGGGAGTCTTTTTACATCCCGACATACAGACTATCGCCAGTACCAACATAATACTTGTAATAATTCTTCTACCTTTTATCATATCGTTGCCTCTTTATTATTAATTTCTTGCCCACATATAACAGAACGCCTGTGTTCTCGCCGCAAAATGCTTATCTTTAAGAAGCGTTTTCACTTCTTCCTTCGAATACCATGCTGCTGATATTTCTTCAAATGTAGATGTACTTGGAGAAAATTTTCCTGTGGCTTTCCCAATAACTACAGCATTAGTCTCATTAGAAAAACCTATAGCACTGTAGCTGTCATACAGCTTGTCCTCAATTGTAATAAGGTCAAGTCCTGTCTCCTCTTTAAGTTCGCGTTTTGCCGCTATCTCCGGAGTCTCTCCCCCATCAATAAGCCCTGCCGGGAAATTATATACATAATCCCCTACCGACATCCTGTACTCTTTGTTAATAAGGATATGTTCGTCTGATTCGTCTGTTGCAACAATAACCACACCGTCGGTCTTTTCATTTCTTATATCCTCAATAGTCTTTATATCCTTGTTCCTGCTTATGATTTCATAAACCTTTTTCTTATCATCCTCAGTTGTATAATACAGGTCATATCTGTTTATGAATCTGCCCTCTGAAACCTTTTTAATTCCATCAAACTTCATTTATCTGCCCTTCTTTTCCTTCATCTTACCAGCTGCTTCATGGACAACATCCATCATCCATCCATTAGCCCTGCCTCTCATTGCAATTCCATATTTCATCGAAACTTTCATCTTATCGTTAGAACACTCCCTGCTTACAGCCTTTTCTATTTTTGCTAATATACTGTCAGCTTCTTCAAATGAGAAATTCTTCAATACAACAACAAAATCGCCTTCATTAAGTCGTGCAATATACGCGGAATCCTTAAGCATTTTCTTTAAAACTCCTGCCACATTTATAAGCACAGAATTACCGACCTTCTGTCCATGCTTAAGATTAATCTCTGAAAGCCCGTCTATATCACATACAGCTAATGCCACGCTTCCCTTAAATCCATCATATGTTTTACAGTGCTCCATAAAACTGTACATGCTGTAAACACCTGTAAGCTGGTCATATATAACCATATTTTCAAGCTCTGTATATGCCCTTTTAAGCTCAGTAACATCCTGCATTACAATGATTGTTCCAAGCAGCCTTTTCTTATCATCCAATAGTTTCTCTATTCTGCAGTCATAAGCCTTATTATCCAGTTTCCACTGGAATGTATTTTGTCCTGCCATAACCGGAACACATTTGCTCTTAAAAAACCAGTCAATTGTCTGCTCCCTGTCATCATATTCCAGATCATCAAACAACGCTTTCATGGATGTGTTAAAATCTGCAAGCACGCCTTCATAGTCAAAAAGAATAACAGGAACATGCATATGGTCTATAATCATAGCATGAGTTATTGTGAGCATATTCTTTTTTGAATACCAGAATGTATTCCAGTAAACCATTACCCCTATAAATGCATACAAAAAGATTGATATATCGAATCTTAAATCTATTATCTTATATATGAAAACATATTTAATCAGGACAATAAATACCAGCCCTGCTGCCATAACAATATATCTTCCCCAGTAAGCACCTGGTATGCGTATACATTTTATAACCAATACCGCAATTATAAATGCAACTATAAGCATGCTCATAACAGCATGTATACCAAACCAAAGTTCACCTTCATAACCAAGCACATATATGCCATCACATTTTACCAGACTGTACTTCAAGGCAATCTCATTAAATATATTGACAATGAATACAACTGAATCAACCAGCGCAAGCGCAAATGAAGCAATCGTCATTACTTTGGTTGCCTTATTGCGTATCCTTGTAAATGCTGTTGTATATATAAAAAGTGTCACAAGCAGAAAATCCTGCGCAACCATCATAATACTTGTGGCAGCAGACATTAAATTGTAGTTATCCGTCATGAAATTCACAGAATAGCTTACAATACATATCATGGTAAGAGTCAGTGATATCAATACCTTCCTGTTCATAATATCTTTTTCCAGATATGTCTTAACCATCACAAATCCTACAACCACTACTGCAATTGCATACAATAACAGGTACACTATATTCATTATTTATCCCCCAATACACTTTTAGCATATAAAAAGATTTTAACATTTAATTCTGCGTTACTCAACTAAAAAATCTCCGTCAGACAATTGTCCGACGGAGATTCTTAATTCTTATATTAATTACTTAACTGCTGTCACCTTGTAATCCTTATCCTCAACAGTCTTCTTTAATACATCGTTATCAACTTCCTTAGAAAGTGTAACAACTGCTGTTCCGTTCTCATGGCTTACAACTGCCTCTGTAACGCCATCAACAGCCTCAAGTGCCTTCTTAACTGTAGCTTCACAGTGTCCGCACATCATACCCTCAATATTCATAGTCTTTGTCATAGTTTCGTCTCCTTTTGTCGTTTTATTTTTAATTTTGCCAGACTTTTTCTTATAAATGTGGTCTTTTCCTGTATCATATATCTTTATAAGATTAAGTCTTAATGCATTAGTTACTACGCAGAAGCTTGATAAGCTCATAGCTGCCGCACCAAACATTGGATTAAGTGTCCAGCCAAATACTGGTATCCACACACCTGCTGCAAGTGGGATTCCTATACAGTTATAGAAAAATGCCCAGAACAGATTCTCGTGTATGTTGGTAAGTGTCCTCTTTGAAAGTCTTATAGCAGCAGGAACATCTGATAATCTGCTCTTCATAAGAACTATATCCGCCGCATCTATAGCAACATCTGTACCGGCTCCGATTGCAATACCAATATCAGCTCTTGTAAGTGCAGGTGCATCATTAATGCCATCACCTACCATTATAACACTTCCCTGCTCCTTAAGTCTTGCTATTTCTTTTTCTTTTCCTTCAGGAAGAACACCTGCAATAACCTCATCAACTCCGGCAAGCTTTCCTATTGCTTTCGCGCTTCTTTCATTATCTCCGGTAATCATTACAACCCTTATTCCCATGTTCTGAAGTTCTTTAATAGCGTGTGGGCTGTCTTTCTTAATCGTATCTGCAACAGCGATTATTCCCATAAGTTCATTATCTCTTGCAAAGAAAAGCGGTGTCTTTCCTTCTGATGATAAATCGTCAGCCTTGTTTCTTAAATCATCAGAGACATTACAATATTCTGAAATGAACTTAAGATTACCGCCTGCCACTACATTTGTATCAAGCATTCCCTTAAGTCCGTTACCGGCAACAGCCTTAAAACCAGTCACTTCCTCTGCAAATGAATTCTTATCGCCACTCTCTTCAACATAATTAACAACTGCTTTTGCTAGTGGGTGTTCACTTTTTCTTTCAAGCCCATATGCTATAGTAAGAAGCTCATTCTGTAAGATTCCATCACCTGTTATAATATCTGTAACCTTGGGTTCCCCCTCTGTAATAGTACCAGTCTTATCGAGTGCAACTATCTGCATCTTTCCTGTCTGCTCTAAAGAAACAGCGGTCTTGAACATAATTCCGTTCTTTGCACCAACTCCGTTACCAACCATAATCGCAACCGGAGTGGCAAGTCCTAACGCACAAGGACAGCTTATTACAAGCACTGAGATTCCTCTCGCAAGTGCAAATCCTAAGTCCTTGCCACATAACAGCCATACTATTGTTGTTATAACTGCTATTGTTATAACTGCAGGTACAAATACTCCCGAAACTTTATCAGCAATCTTTGCAATAGGCGCTTTTGTTGCAGCCGCGTCACTCACCATCTGTATTATCTTGGAAAGTGTTGTATCTTCTCCAACTCTTGTCGCCTTGCACTTTATATATCCTGATGTATTAAGTGTTGCTGCACTTACCTGATCTCCCTCCTGCTTATCAACAGGAATGCTCTCACCCGTAAGAGCTGATTCATTAACTGCCGTGTTACCTTCAATGATGACACCATCTATAGGTATATTCTCACCCGGTCTTACAACAAATATATCACCTGCTATAACCTGTTCAACAGGGACGCATGTTTCCTGTCCATCTGAATAAAGTACCGCTGTCTTGGCAGCAAGCTTCATAAGGCTCTTTAATGCGTCGGTTGTCTTTCCCTTTGAGCGGGCTTCAAGCATTTTTCCTACTGTTATAAGTGTAAGAATCATAGCTGCCGACTCAAAATAGAATTCATCCATATAGTGCATTACACCTGCCATATCACCTCTTACCTGACAATCTGTCATGGCAAAAAGTGCATATGTACTCCACACAAATGCTGCTCCTGAACCAAGCGCAACAAGTGTGTCCATATTAGGTGAACGATGTAACAATCCCTTGAAGCCGCTTATGAAGAAATGCTGGTTAATAACCATTATCATTATTGTAAGCAGCATTTGTATTAGACCCATAGCCACATGATTGCCTTCAAGCACTGATGGAAGCGGCCACCCCCACATCATATGTCCCATGCTGAAATACATAAGCACAACTAGAAATACTAATGAAGCTATTAATCTCTTCTTTAAAACAGGGGTTGTCTTATCTGCCAGCGCATCTTCCTGCTCCTGCATTGAAGAACTGCTGTTCTTTGCCCCCTTAACTGATGCACCATATCCAGCAGCTTCCACAGCTTTAATGACTGCATCATGTGTTGCAGTTCCTTCAACACCCATCGAATTAGTAAGAAGACTTACTGAACAGCTTTCCACTCCAGGTACTTTGCTAACAGCCTTCTCAACTCTTGCCTGACACGCTGCACAGCTCATTCCTGTAACATTGTACTGTTCCATTATTTTCCTCATTTCCGCGCACGCATTTTGCATAATTGGTTTGTGTCATGTGCGCTAAGACACCAATCCCGCGCGTGAAAAATCACATCTTCACACTATGCCTCTTTACGGTTAGTTGTTATTCCTGTAACCTTGAAATCAAGTCTCTCTATTGCAATTCTTATATCAGCGTCATCGATTTCTCTGTCAACTTCAATTGTTGCCTGCTTCTTCTTAAGATTCACCTGGCATGAAGCACCATCAATCTTATTAACAGATCTCTCAATACTGTTCTTGCAGTTCTCACAATGCATGCCTTCAATATCAACAGTCTTAACAGCAATTACAGGATTATCAAGTGTCTTCTTCTCTTCTGCAACAGTATCTCCACCACCGCCACAGCAGCCACCTTCACCTTTCATATGCTTAACACTGCTTATCACTGCAATTACTACTATTATGGCTAATATGCCGATTATTATAGCTGTTCCCATATTATACATCTCCTTTTATATTTGCTCGAATTCTTATCGCATGAATTTGCCAATTGTCTTAACAAGCTCCTCCACAGTATCGTCCTTGCCTTCTTTAATATCACGGACAACACAGCTCTTGATATGATTATCCAGAAGCACCTTTGTAAAACTGTTAAGTGCTGACTGGGCTGCCGATACCTGATTAAGAATGTCAATACAGTATGCGTCCTTCTCGACCATTCCCTTAATTCCTCTTATCTGACCTTCAATTCTGCTAAGTCTGTTACAGAGGTCTTTATATTCCTTGGCATCGCGTTCTTTTGTCTTATGACAACAACATTCTTTTTCCATTATTCCTCCTTAGCCTAATTATTATATTCTATGTCTGATAAACACTTTATTATATTTATCTGTTGCAATGCAACATACCCTAGTGGGGTATATGTCATTCACATGATGTATAATATACCCTATGTGGGTATATGTCAACCAGACTTATTGATATTATTTATCGGGAAAATAAAATGCAACATTCTAAGACCAGATAACTGCCTTATACAGCAGAAGGAAGCTGACAAATGCAGCTCCCTCCTTGTAAAAATATTATTCTTCTTGTAATACGCACTACTTAGAATAAGTCACAGCCTTACTATTCTCATCATAATCAAACATGCCATCATTCTTCTCTTCAAGTGCCTTGATGATGTGATATGTATATTCGTTATATGGTGTAGCAATTCCAAGTTCTTTCCCCATGCGCATCATTGCGCCGGAGAACATATCTATCTCTGTGTGTCTGCCAGCGTCAATATCCTGCAATGTTGAATATCTTGCTGTTGGCGGAACAGCGCTTCCTCGGCTTGATGTACCTTTACACCTGCTCATATCAATGCCTTTGGCAAGAGCTACTGCTTCAACCTCCTTACGTAATCCTTCGCTGATTGCTTTCATATGCTCACTGTCTGTATAACAACCAACACCTGCTCCAATAATAGCCTGTGGAAGATTGTTACAGATGTTAAGTCTATACTTGCTCCATATCTCTTCTTTGATACAGTCAGTCACTCTGTAATTAAGTCCTGTTCCATCAAATAAATCTCTTATTGCCGCAACTCTCTCACTCTCAAATGGTGCAGCTTCCTCGCCATATATAATGCCTATTGTAGTTTCAGGATTGAATACATATTCCTTTCCTTCACGGTGTGACGCCACCTTTATAAGTGAATAAATTATATGCAATTTATCTATCTTAGTAGATATTATCTCTTCACTGTCAACGCCGTTCATAAGGCTCATGACAATTGTATTCTCACCGACAACTTCCTTAATATCATCTAATGCACCTGCAAGTGCGCCATACTTTAATGATACAATAAGAAGGTCAACTCCCTTTGCCTCCTCAGGTGTCAATACTGCCAGGGGGTATGTCTTTCCATTAATCAGACAGCCTTCTGACTTAAGCCTCTCCGCTCTTTCGCCCTTTGCAATAACGCTTAGACTTATATCCTTCTTTGCTGAAAGTCCCCATATAACATAAGAGCCGACTGCTCCTGCTCCAAGTACTGCCACTGATTGTATCTTCATAAATATTCCTCTCAATCTTTGCAATTTCTTCAAATATATATACACTTCTATTCTTCCCGCGTCAAATAATTTTGTTCTCAAATATTTCTATCTTCCCGCAATATCTCCGTCTTCAAAATCATATGTCAGCTTCTTTCCATATACCTTGACATATGCAGCGCATTTCTGCTCATAGTCCGTATGCTGCATCCTTAAACTCGCTGTTCTCTCATCAAGCTGTCTGTCCGGATATATTACAGGAAGAACATGCACTTTGAATGTGTGCAAATGTGTACTCTTAACCAGCTGCTCAACAAACAGTGAAATCACTGGCACATTAAACTTTACGGCATACAGATATGCACCTCTCTTGCACGGGCGGGGTTTTCTGTAATTAAACCACATTTCCTGCTCAGGATATATAAGCACAAGTCTGTTATTATCAAGCGCATTCTTAATCTGATTAGGGAATTCCGTCTCCATAAACCATTTCAGGCTGCTTACGGGCATTGTATCTGCATACCTCTGCATATACCCTACAAATCCTTTCATTGCAAGGTTAGAATCCTGATTAACAATACTTATGCGTGTAAATCCTGCCTTTCTCATGGCAAACCTGACAATTGCAGGATCTAACGGGCTGAAATGATTGCATGTTACAATCGCAGGACCTTTAACTCCTGAAAGATTCTCAAGTCCACTGACTTGTGTTATAAGTCCGACTGCCGAAGTTCCTGCATAAAATATGGCTTCTGCTATATACTTTTTCACGCAAAAACCATATGCTGTCCTATAATCAATATAATGTCTTAACAATGCTTCTTTATCTTCACGTAACAGCTTTGGATCTCCCGGCTCAACCTTTGAATTCAACTGATTAAGGCTTACAGCCGTCTTAATATTTTCATAGACCTGCTCCCTGTCACCAATCATATATCCTCCGAAACCACTCATTTTACAGCATCACTGCTATCCCTCACGAAATCACTATCTCTTACAAAATCACTGTTCTCAACAAATCTGTTTCCCACAACATCAGAAAACTTAACGCCGTCGCCGTCTGCAATATTCTCTGCCCTTGCAAGAAGCTTCTTTAAATTCTCACGGTCAGCACTCCTTTCACTGTCCCCATACCGCTCACGCTGTTTAATCAGCAGCGGATAAAAGCCTGACTCCGCTGCATACTGCCAGAAATACTCCTCATACGGAATCTCACTGTAATGCCACGGCTTGTCAAACAGGTTAAAATGTATCAGCTTCGGTCTTGCCATATACTCCCCGCCCTTATTGGGCATGACATTCCACTCCTTATCAAGAAAATAAATGTCTTTTGCACAGATGGCATTAATATAATCCTGATCGGGTGCAACGCTGTCAAAATGATACTCTGCCATAAGTTTTAAGAATATGTCTGCCAGATGAGTACGCCTCATTTTGTCAAGATTCATAACCAGCACTCCCGAATTGACGTATTCGTTTCGTTCTATCCCCACTACATTTTCAATATAATGAGCCAGTATAGTATTCTTTCCTGCAAATGTATCTCTTACTGCGCCAAACATTGCATCGCCCATGTCAACCGAATAAAGCTTTGCAATGTCATCATTTATTACCGTGTCCGAATCAATATATACAGCCTTATCTAATTCAGGAAAAAGCTCTGCAATAAATAACCTGAAATATATTGTCAACGTAAACTCGCCTGAATAAAGCCTGTTTTCCTGCCTGTCTGTAACGGTCTGTCCAAAGCTTTCTGAAAATTCATGCATTTTCTTTCTTATATCAACGAATTCAATATCTATGTTTTCGTAGTCCTTTATTACATTGCGAAGCTGAATCATAGTAATATTCTTCACATTATCGCACATAACAATAATGCGGTAACGCTCATCCACAGCCACATGTACAGCCAGAGATTTAAGACACACAGCCAGATACGGTGCATACTTTTCATTAATAGAGAAAACCACCGGAATACGCGAAACGGCCTTGTATTCCTCATATTCTCTGTTATAAGATTCAAGAAGTGCATCATATTCATGAAGCCCAAGTACATTATGCATTTTGTCAATCTCCCACGGTTTGACCGCAACAGTTCTTATTACCGGAAATACACGGAACGTAGTTGTAAAATGCTGAAAAACAGTGTTGCCATGCAGTCTCCTCTGGTCATTAAACTTTCGTCCACACAGATTGACTCTTGTTGCAAATGTATTAATAGCCGTCTGGTCAGGCATAAACATTTCCTTTCTTATGCATTGTTCACGACATTTTTCCAAAAGTCCATTCTCCCGTATCATATTCATATTCATAAGCATTACACCGGAATTAATGTAACCATCACCAAAAAGCCATCTGCCATAATAGTCAGAAACTCCCGCAATCTCTATCCCCTCCATATCCTGATAATAGAAGTCGCTGAAATTCTTCCTGCAAAGCACATCTGTATCAAGGTAAAGAAGTCTTTCATTAATATCTGTCTTATCAGCAAACAGGCGCAGCATACAGCATGCAGTAAACCTTGTCTGCATATTTGCCTCTGGCAGTTCCTCAACAAAATATCTTGTAATATCAATAAGTGAAACATTTACATCAATGTCCGATTTATTCAATTCTTTTTTAAGATACTCTGCAAATACTTTATCAACCGGTTTGTAATTAACACCTTTTTCCCTGTAATCAACCGTAATAATATATATATTTAACGGTTCGTCCACATTTTCAACAAGAGACATTGAAGATAATAGAATTCCCTTCTGCATAGGTTTATCCCCGCAATACAATATGTTCATAGTTCTGTATCCTTTCTTATTTACTAAATATGTCTGAATTGTCCTCTCTGTATTGATTTTCCCCAATTTCTTAAGTAAAATACATATAAGTTCAAAACGAAAACTAAAGAATAGAGGAATGTTATGATATTTAAGATTTTTAAAAGAGATTTGAAAGGTCTTAGCAGGAATATTCTGGCTTTAGCCATTGCACTTGGTCTGTGCCTTATTCCATCGCTTTATGCATGGTTTAACATTTATTCCAACTGGGATCCTTACGCAAACACTGCGTCCGTTCAGATTGCTATTGTTTCTGAGGACGAGGGTTACTCTGAATCTGATGATTCTACTATCAACATGGGAGAACAGATTGTTGAACAGCTTCACTCTAATGACAAGTTAGGCTGGCGTTTTCCTGAAACTAAGGACGAGGCTATGAATAAGCTGTATGCCGGAAAGTACTATGCAGTTATCGTAGTCGGTGAGGACTTTTCACGAAGCCTGTATGATTTCCTTGATAACGGTCTTAATCCGCCAACAGTTACATATTATGAGAATTCCAAGAAAAATGCTGTTGCTTCGAAGATTACAGACACAGGAAAAAGCACACTTCAGAACACTATCAATTCAGAATTCATTGATGTGTGTGTCAAGACGATTATGCAGGGACTTAACGAAATCGCAGAAAACGATCCTGCAATCATAGAAAAGACAGTTAAGGACTTACAAAGCATTTCAGCTAATATAAGTTCTTACGACACCATGATTGACATGTTTATTAAGAGTAATTCAAACCTTGCTGATAATCTTGCAGCTCTTGAGGAAGTTCTGCCTGAAATAAAAGATGTTATCACAGGAACTACTGATGTTGCAGACATTGCCAACAAGACACTCGACAACATTACCAATGACATTTATGACCAGATTGACTCTGTACTTAAAGCCATGAATGAATTGGCAGATGACTCACTTAAATCTGTTGATAATGCTGTAAATGCAGCTATAACTGATGTCGGACAGGCTGGTGTTGAACTTAATAATGCCAATAATAAGCTCAACGAACTTATTAATCAGAATAAAGCACTTGAAGATGCCATTGATTCTTTAAGCAAGATAGATGGTATTGATCCGTCTGTTATTACAGCTTTAAAATCTGCACTTTCATCAGTAAATGCTATGGAAAATGTAGCTTATAACCTTGTAAAACAATGTGCTGACATTTTAACTGACTCTCCCGAAACCCTTCAGGTCAAATATCAGTTGATAAAATCAGTTGTTGAACAGTGTCGTTCAGAGATACAAAAAAGTCAGGTTATTATACAGACTGTTATCAGAACTAATGTAAATCTCCTGGAATCATCTGTTAAAAATGCTGTAAGCAGTCTTGCTTCCAATATAAGCAGTACCGGAGACAGCATTAACGGAATAACACAGATGCTTCTTGGTGTAAGTGATATTTCTGTAAATATTAATACAACACTCGAAAGTACAAAAACTTTGCTCGACTCACTTAACAGCAAGTTGTCTGTTATCTCTGGTTCTGTCGGAGATATCAGTTCATCTTCTACATATAAGTTAATAATGGATTTCATCAACTCAGATGCTGAGTCAATTGCATCGTTCCTTTCAGAACCTGTACAGGTAGAAGAAATATATGTCTATATGCAGACTAACTATGGAACAAGTGTTACACCTTTCTATACAACACTTGCTCTCTGGGTTGGAGGAATTGTTTTAGTTGCCCTTATGAAAGTAAAGGTTGACTACGAAGATGATGAATTCAAGGACGCCACAGAACATCAGAAATATATCGGACGTGCGCTTCTGTTCCTTGCAATGGGACAGCTTCAGGCTCTGGTAGTTGTTCTTGGAGATTTATATATTTTAAAAATTGACTGCACCCACCCATTCATGCTGTGGTTAGCAGCTGCTATAACAAGCTTTGTATTTACTTTATTTATATACACACTTGTTCTTACATTTGGTGACTTGGGAAAGGCTATTGCCGTTGTAATGATTGTGTTACAGATTGCCGGTTCAGGCGGTACTTATCCAATCGAACTGCTTCCTGAATTCTTCCAGAATGTATACCTCTACTTCCCGTTCCCTTATGCAATTAATGCAATGAGGGAGGCAATAAGCGGATTATACCAATGCGATTATGCAGTATTTCTTGTGAAATTATGTGCCTATGCTGTTATCTCGCTTATTCTCGGACTTGGTATCAGAAAGTCACTTCTTGAAGTACGCGAGTTCTTTGAACGCCGTATGAAAGAGACACATTTTATGTAAAGGAGATATGGATTTATGCAAAACAATGATTTTATAGATGAAAATCTTGATAATGCTGGTTCTGCCAGTGACAACAATACAGTCCATAAAAATCTTGACTTAGATGTTGTTCTTGCAGAAATAACAGCATTTGCAGAAAACATGCACACTAAAAACCAGCACAAGAAAAAAATCTGCTTAAGATGCATGATGATAATTCCCTTAGTATTCATGGTACTTATGTTTACCATGGATACCGCCAAGGTTGTTTATCTTCTTCTCTGGGTAATTTCGCTTTTTATTTTCTGTGCTTATCTTATAATTATTGATTACATTGATGACAAGCTTGCAAGAAAATTAAACGACCTTAATATAGAAATTCAGGAAAAACAGGCAGATGCTTCCATTACAGACAGTATCAAAGCATTTTTAAGTGAGGTACAGTTATGAAAAATATATTTAAAATTATCAAGTCTGACCTTAGCCACATAAAAACAAATGTGATTGCAATATGCGTGATTATCGGTCTTACTGTTATTCCTGCATTGTATTCATGGTTCAATATCCTGTCTAACTGGGATCCTTATGGACAGGCTTCCACAAGCAGAATCAAAGTCGCAGTCGTATCTGTCGACAAAGGCACTTCTCTTGAAGGCATGGAACTTAATGTAGGTGACACTATAATTGAAGCGCTTGAAACTAATGACACTATTGGCTGGCAGTTTGTTGATTCTTCTGATGATGCAATCAAAGGCGTATACAGCGGAGATTATTATGCTGCGCTTGTTGTTCCGGAGGATTTTTCGAAGAATCTTATAAGCTTCTTAAGCGATTCGATGGAACACCCTCAGCTAAAATATTACTGCAACCAGAAAGCCAACGCTATTGCACCTAAGATAACAGACAAGGCTAAGACAGCAGTCCAGCAGCAGGTAAACCAGACATTTATTGACACCATCGTGTCTACTATTGCCAGTACAGGTGATTCAGCCATCAAAGATGCAGATAAGGAGAATGGCTCCCTTATAGACGCAATTACTAACAGACTTACTTCTGCAAGAACTACACTTTCAACATATGATGTAATTCTTAACTCAATGCTTGCAATTACTGACCTTACATCATCAATAAGCAGCAGTTCAAACAGTGCTGCACCGCAAGTTTATACACAATTACAGTTACAGCAGCAGCAGTTAATAACCTTGCAGGCTCTTGTAAATGGTAATTCCGCTGAATCTTTAAATGAATTATCATCTGCTCTTTCAAACCAGATGTCCCAGATTCAGAGCATTATGAGTTCATTAACAGAGCTTTATTCAGACATGAACATGGACGTTGCAGACCTGTCTGCTGCAATTAAGCTTACATCAGGCTCACTCACTCAGACTAAAGAGCTTCTCAGTGACCTTGAGACAAAGCTTGATAACGCAATTAATACATTAAACACAATCACTGAACAGGATACATATGGTTTATTATCAGAGATGTTAAATGCAGATGCTAATACTTTGGGAGATTTTCTCTCTGCACCTGTAAATATAACAACCGAACAGGTATATGCTGTTAAAAGCTATGGAACAAGTGCTTCACCATTCTACACAATACTTGCACTGTGGTTTGGTGGACTTATACTTGTTGCTATTATGCACACACCTGTGCATCCTGCTCCAGATATTCCAGCAGATGCAAAGAGATATGAAAAATTCTTTGGAAGATATTTTATCTTCTTTGCAGTAGGACAGCTTCAGGCTCTGCTTATAACACTTGGAAATCTTTTCTACATAGGAATCCAGTGTTACCACCCATTCCTTTACTGGGTTGCATGTGCATTCTCTAGCTTCGTATTCACCTTCTTTATGTACAGCCTTACTGTTGCATTTGGAAATATCGGTGAAGCTCTTGGAATCGTCCTCCTCGTTATACAGGTTGCCGGCTCAGGCGGTACTTTCCCTATAGAAGTACTTCCTAACGCCTACCAGATAATATACCGATTCCTGCTCTTCCCATATTCAATGGATGCATTAAGAGAATGTATAGCAGGAATGTACAGATATGATTACATTAAGAATCTCGCATTTCTTTCAATATATATAGTTGTTTCGCTGATTATCGGATTGTTCCTACAGAAACCATTTGAGAAGCTGAATCATATGATTGAGAGAAGTAAGGAGAAGTCGGGGGTTATGTTGTAGGAAGTTGCTCCCCTAAAGCACGCCCAGCCATGTATATTAGTAAAATCAAAACACGCTTCCGCTCGGATTCCGACGCAGCGGTACTAGGTTCGCTGGGATTTGCTACCACTTTGTGGCAGCTTTCCCAGCTTACCAAGTGCCGGCGTCTTCATACGGTTTTGATTTTACTAATATACACGGCTGGGCTTTTCTTTACCGGACAACTTCCCCGCCCCGCCTTTGGCAAGGTTGGGGGCTTGAAGAATCCAACCGTTCCTCCATTATGTAGAAAAACTCCCGGAAGTTCGGAGACAGGTGGTTTGTGGGGTGCGGTATTCCGACTGTAAACTGTGCGCATAATAAAAGCATTGAGTCATAAGTAAACCAAAGCGTACACACGCCACGGATGGCGTGTGAGATGTCTCGCACATGGATGTGCGTAGACATCGTTAGCGGATGGTATAATTACCTAAACACTCAATGCTTATTATTATGCAGTGCAGTTTACCGGAGGGATTCCACACCCCACAACCACCTGCCTCCCACTCCCGGGAGTCACTTTTCTAGAATAGCCCAGTTATTACCCCATCATCATTAACATCTATATTATATGCCGCTGGTGATTTTGAAAGTCCTGGCATTGTCATTACTGAACCTGTAAGCACTACTATGAAGCCTGCACCGGCTGATACATATGCTTCTCTTACATTCATCTCAAATCCTTCCGGACGGCCAAGTAATGTCGGATCGTCTGAAAGCGAATACTGTGTCTTAGCCATACAGATTGGAAGATTACCAAATCCTAACTGTTCAAGCTGTGCAATCTGCTTATTAGCTGCTGCCGAATAATTAACACTTCCTGCGCCATATATTTCTTTGGCAATTGTCTCAATCTTTGCTTTAACCGGCTGGTTTGTCTCATACAGACAATGGAAATTGCTCTTCTTTGTCTCAAGTGTTTTAAGAACCTTTTCTGCAAGCTCAATTCCGCCTTCTCCACCCTTTTCCCATACTTTGGCAAGGGCGAATTCACAGCCTTTATCTTCACAGAACTTCTGTATATAATCTAATTCTGCCTGTGTATCTGATACAAATGCATTAAGTGTAACAACTACAGGCACACCATATTTCTGCAAATTCTCGATATGCTTTTCAAGGTTTACGATTCCCTTCTTTAATGCGTCAAGATTCTCTGCTGATAATTCTGTCTTAGGTACTCCGCCGTTGTACTTAAGTGCTCTTACTGTTGCTACTAATACAACTGCATCTGGCTTTAAGTCTGACTTACGGCACTTTATATCGAAGAATTTCTCTGCTCCTAAATCTGCACCAAATCCTGCCTCTGTGATTACATAATCTGCCATCTTGAGTGCAGTCTTAGTTGCTCTTACTGAATTACAGCCATGTGCGATATTAGCAAATGGTCCACCATGTACTAATGCTGGAGTATGCTCAAGTGTCTGGATAAGGTTAGGCTTTAATGCATCCTTTAACAAAGCTGCCATTGAACCTACTGCCTTGATATCTGATGCTGTAACAGGCTGTCCCTGATAATTGTAAGCAACTACCATCTTGCCGAGTCTTTCTTTTAAATCCTTCATATCTGTTGCAAGACATAATACTGCCATAATCTCTGACGCAACTGTGATAACAAAATGATCTTCTCTTACAGTTCCGTCAACCTTAGAACCAAGACCTACAACTATATTTCTAAGAACACGGTCGTTCATATCCATACATCTTTTCCATGTAACACATCTTGGGTCAATTCCAAGTTCGTTGCCCTGCTGTATATGGTTATCAAGAAGTGCTGCACATAAGTTGTTAGCTGATGTGATTGCATGGAAATCACCTGTAAAATGCAGATTCAATTCTTCCATAGGAACAACCTGTGCATATCCACCACCTGCTGCTCCACCTTTGATACCGAAACATGGACCAAGTGATGGCTCACGAAGTGCTATAACTGCCTTCTTGCCAAGCTTTCCAAATGCTTCTCCAAGCCCTACAGTAATTGTTGTCTTTCCCTCTCCTGCCGGAGTTGGATTTATGGCTGTAACAAGAATTAACTTTCCATCTTCATTGTCTTTGACACTGTTGATGTACTCATCTGATATCTTAGCCTTATACTTTCCGTATAATTCAAGATCATCCTCGCTTATGCCGCATCTGGCTGCAACATTCTTAATTGGCTCCATTACTGCTTCCTGTGCAATTTCAATATCTGTCTTCATAATGTTTCTCTCCTTTGCTTTAGCCTTTTCGTGCCTTGCAATCCTGCCTTATCAAGATTCCTAAGAAGATTCCCTTCCTAATATATCTTTACATAAAAACAAGAGGCTACAGGCGCACTTTAATACACCTATGCCTCTGTTAAAAACCTGAAAGATTCTCCCCAAGCAAATCAGCCTCAATATTTCTCATCTCTATGCTTAGAAATTGCTTCTTCGGTGCTGATAATTACAGCTCTCCAGAGTTCCGTCCATAACCGGTCCTTTTGCCTGAGAGTTTTCGCTGTCACCTTCGGCGCTGCATTTTTACACAGTCTCTCCCGATTATATCTTCCGGATATTACCTTAATAATAAGGAAAAAAGCGTCTTGCTTTATCTGCAAAACGCCTTCGTTTTCAACAATAATATATAAATTGACAGAGTTTGTCAATAAGCAACATTTAACAAAATTATTTATTATATTAGGAAATAACAGTATTCAATTGAAAAAAATGTTGTTTTATGGTAAAATTTATCTTAATTTTTTATAAAAAGGGAGAATACATAATATGTTTAGTAAAATCAATACTATTCTCGATACTATTGACGCATATGTCTGGGGAATTCCACTCATTGTCCTTATACTTGCAGTTGGTCTGTTTCTTACTATCAGACTTAAGGGTGTTCAGTTTACTAATCTTGGACGTGCTTTTAAGTACATTTTCAAAGACGAAACTGATGGAAAGCATGGTGAAGTGAGCAGTTTCGCAGCACTATGTACAGCACTTTCAGCAACAATCGGTACAGGTAATATCGTAGGTGTTGCTACTGCTATTGTCTCAGGCGGTCCTGGAGCATTATTCTGGATGTGGCTTGCTGCCTTAGTTGGTACTGCTACCAAGTACTCAGAGTGTCTCTTAGCAGTTAAGTTCAGACAGGTTGACGAAGACGGTCATGTTGTTGGTGGTCCTTTTAACTACATTGAACATGGTATGGGACCTAAGTGGAAATGGCTTGCCAAGATATTTGCTTTCTTTGGTATAGGCGTTGGTCTTTTAGGAATTGGTACATTTACACAGGTGAACGGAATCTCTTCTGCTGTTAATAATTTCTTTGATTCTAACAACGCATGGACTGTTTCATTATTTGGAAGAACATATTCATGGACTGTAGTTATAAGCTGTCTTATCCTTACATTCTGTGTTGCTCTTGTTCTTATTGGTGGAATCCAGAGAATTTCTAAAGTTGCTCAGGTTATTGTTCCTTTCATGGCTGCAACATATTTTTTAGCAGGTATTCTTATTATTTTATTTAATATTACAGATGTTCCTGCTGCCATACTTACAATTGTGCAGAGTGCATTTGGTCTTAAGGCCGCTGCTGGTGGTGCCCTTGGTGCCATGGTTGTAGCTATGCAGAAGGGTATTGCAAGAGGTATCTTCTCTAATGAGGCCGGTCTTGGTAGTGCACCTATTGCCGCTGCCGCTGCCCGTACCAATGAACCTGTACGTCAGGGGCTTGTATCTATGACAGCTACTTTTATTGATACTATTATCATCTGTTCAATTACAGGTATTGCAATTGTTCTTACAGGAGCTTACGATATGGGACTTGAAGGTGTTGCAGTAACAACTAAAGCATTCCAGTTAGGACTTCCATTCCCTGATGGAGTTGCTTCATTTATTCTTATGTTATGTCTCGTATTCTTTGCATTTACAACTATTCTTGGCTGGGACTACTATTCTGAGCGCTGCCTTGAATACCTTACTAATGGTAAGAAGAAATGCATCAAGGCATACAGATGGGTATATATTCTCTGCGTATTCATCGGCCCTTACATGACTGTATCTGCCGTATGGACAATTGCAGATATATTTAACGGTCTTATGGCTATTCCTAACCTTATTGCACTCGTTGCTTTAAACGGTGTGGTTGCTAAAGAAACTAAAGATTATCTTGACAGAATTAAGAAAAAAGAAATTGAGTAATTAAGCATTAACTGCTTATGCGTATAATAAGCCCCACTCTGGATTAGTCCGGAATGGGGCTTATCTTACGCATTATCTTCCTCTATCATACATTTTTATAAAGAAATTCAATGTAATAATATAACACGTTTGACCGATATATAATGTAGAAGTAACATTTTGAAATAAGGTCCAAGGAGGGATTATTGCAGCAAATGGAGTTATTCGCAATTCAAAAGTGTACCCAGTCCAGACTATCAGTAATCTCAAAGGGGTAGGACAGGATAATACCAGTGCAGAACACGGTAACAGTGGACAGTCTCACAGACAGACAATAACTATCAGAGTTAATCCTGAGACTTATGCTGATGCACCAGCCGATTGTTATACAGTTACATATAACCGTAACAGTCAGCTTCAGGCATTTTATTATCGCCCTCGCCATGAGTATACTTACTAATAATGGACGAAGAAAAACACCTCTTAATCAGAATGTATATTGCTGATTAAGAGGTGTTTTCTTATGCTCTACGCTTCAGCTTTATATATATGAGTTGCAATATTATTGCGCACGCAATGCCGACTGAAACATAAGATATTAAATCCGTATTGACATATGTCGGGTTAAGACTTGCTGTTCTTCCAAGAAATCTGTTACTGAATAACGTTCAAGATGATAGCTGTATGGTTGCTGGCTGACAATAGTGTGCATAACTGGGTGCTGACTCTGATTTTGTAGCATATATTGGATAAATCCACTATAATGTTGTTAAACATTTCCTATAAGAATATCTATATTTCAAGATTTATAGGCATATTATTATTGATGAAGAAGTGTCTTGTCTGATTTTTTTGTCATGATACCTATAGGTAGTCGTATATTCTGACAGCTTATAGGTATTTTCTGCACATTCTTCTCTCGAATCAGACATTATCCTTGCCAGAAAGCTAAAGATTGCCTATAGGTAATGTGGTTTTTTATCATTTATAGGTATTTACAATGAAATCTGCGCTTTATGAGCAGAAATCCTAATATTTCTGCCTATAAGCAATAGAAATAATATCTTCTTATAGGTTCTGCTCTATATTCTACGACCATCTTGCTGTCAGATGCAAATGTATCACCTATTTGGACGATACACTATTTTGCCCCATCATTTATGTTCATATTTTTTCGTAGTAGATCATAACATTTTTATCCCCCGATATAATATTCTCCGAAACCATGTGATTTTTGTGTAAAGAAAAAAGCACCATGTTTCAGGTGCTAATCTTCATAATGGAACTTGCAGGAATATATTATCAGATTTTGGTTCATGTCCATATTATATGTAAGTCTGTGTTCGTCTGAACTTGCAGGAATATATTATCAGATTTTGGTTCATGTCCATATTATATGTAAGTCTGTGTTCGTCTGTGATTCTTCTACTGCACATCTTCCTATGCTTTAATGGTTTCTAAAGGAATAATCATAGGTAATAATATATTTTCTTCTAAATCATCAATCCGTATCCATATACTTTAAGATATGTATCACGCCTTCTTTCCACCAACACCATTAATATACATCAACGGTATTCCGAAGAATGCCATTCCTCCCACAATATTACCTATTGTAACAGGAATAAGATTATTAAATATAAAATTCGGTATATTCAATGTACTAAGCTGCTGTGCTGTATAACCATATTGCTCCATAGCATCTTTCACATATAACGGATTAAGTTTTGCTATCATTCCTGCAGGTACATAATACATATTAGCAACACAATGCTCATAACCGCTTACAACAAAAAGCAGTATTATAAAAAAACAACATAACAGTTTTCCGGTTACATCCTTTGCACGTGCCGCAAGCATAACTGCTGCACACACAAGTATGTTACATAATATTCCCGATGCAAGCGCTGTTGTAAAATCAAGATTACATTTACCAAGCGCTACTTTAATTGTATATGCACCAAGTATTCCCGATGAATAATTATACTGCCCACTTACATAATCAATACATGTAAGCATTAACGAGCCAAGAAGATTTCCCAGATATACTACAACAAGCATTCGTATAAGCTTAAGTGCTGTATGTTTCTTCTGTACAGTTGCCATAATTGCCAGACAGTCTCCCGTGAAAAGCTCAGCTCCTGTCATAACAACCATCATAAGTCCCATTGGGAATACAACTCCTGCAGCCAGACGTGCAATTCCTACATTGGCAATATCATGTGCCGCCACACTGCTTCCGGCTGCGCCAAATGCAATCATCATTCCTGCAAGTATGGCTTTCATAAAAAGCTTGTATGCTGGACAGTCAACCTTCCCAACACAACCTTCCACATAATTCTCTATCGCTTCTTTCATAGATAACATCTTTAGTTCCTCCCTGATTGTGTATTTTGTTAATTCCAATCACTTTATTTGTGTATACAAAATACATCTTGCATATTATAGCAAGCTGAATATTTATTTACAAGTATCTTATAAAGAACAATTCTACATGCTTCGGCACCCATTATCCCTGCACGACAAAAAGCACCTGCCAGAACGCTATTCACAAGCGTTCTGGCAGGTGCAAACCCACATATGTATCATAAATTCTACTTTCCAGATGTTGCCTTAAGTCTTGCCATAGCTCTTGCAAGTGCTGCTCTTGAGTGATAATACTCATGGATACTCTGCTTCTGGCGAAGTCTCTCCTCAGCCTCTGCTTAGCTTCCTCTGCTCTTCTTACATCGATTTCCTCAGGCTTTTCTGCTGTTTCAACAAGAAGAGTTACACGGTTGTTGACGATTTCAACAAATCCCATTCCAACAACAGCGTGAATCCACTCGTCACTGCCTTCCGGCTGGAACTTCATCTGACCTTCATCAATTGCAATAACCATGTCTTCATGATGGGCAAGAATTTCCTTCTGTCCATCGAACTCAGGCACAATCAGAGAACGGCATTTGCCAGCGAAAAACACCCGGTTAGCTGATATTACTTTTAAATAAAATGAACTTGTAGCCATTAGTTTTTCCTTTCTGGCAGGATGTTACTGCATCTTCTCAGCCTTTTTAATAACATCATCTATAGTTCCTACATTGAAAAATGCGTTCTCAGGATATTCGTCCATCTCACCATCAATAATTGCCTTGAAACCTCTTATAGTCTCCTTTAATGGAACATATACACCAGGAATACCTGTGAAGTTCTCAGCAACATGGAATGGCTGTGATAAGAATTTCTGAATCTTTCTTGCTCTAAATACTGTAACCTTATCTTCATCTGCAAGCTCTTCCATACCAAGAATAGCAATGATATCCTGTAATTCTTTGTACTTCTGGAGGATTTCCTGAACCTTTCTTGCTACCTCATAATGCTCCTCACCTACAATGTCCGGCTCAAGAATTCTTGATGTAGAATCAAGAGGGTCTACTGCCGGGTAGATACCCTGTTCAACTATCTTTCTTGAAAGAACTGTAGTTGCATCAAGATGTGCAAACGTTGTTGCAGGTGCAGGATCAGTAAGGTCATCGGCAGGTACATATACTGCCTGTACTGATGTTACAGAACCATTCTTTGTAGAAGCAATTCTCTCCTGTAATTCACCCATCTCAGTTGCAAGTGTTGGCTGATAACCTACGGCTGAAGGCATACGTCCAAGAAGTGCTGAAACCTCTGAACCAGCCTGTGTGAAACGGAATATATTATCAATGAATAAAAGCACATTCTGATGCTTCTCATCACGGAAATATTCAGCCATTGTAAGTCCTGTCTCAGCAACACGCATACGTGCTCCAGGTGGTTCATTCATCTGACCAAACACCAAGGCAGTTTTTTCAAGAACGCCCGACTCTTTCATTTCTGTCCAGAGGTCGTTACCTTCTCTTGATCTTTCTCCTACACCTGTGAATATTGAATATCCACCATGCTCTGTTGCAATATTGCTGATAAGTTCCTGAATAAGAACTGTCTTACCAACTCCGGCACCACCAAACAGACCAATCTTACCACCCTTTGCATAAGGTGCCAAAAGGTCGATTACCTTGATACCTGTCTCAAGAATCTCTTCTGCAGGATTCTGTTCTTCAAATGTTGGAGGTTCTCTGTGGATTTCCCACTTCTCCTCTGTGTCTGGCTGCTCTCCACCATCAATAGCCTCTCCTAATACATTAAAGAGACGGCCAAGAGTTTTCTCTCCAACAGGAGTCTTAATGCCACTGCCTGTAGCTGTTACTTCCATGTCTCTGCAAAGACCTTCACTGGAAGCAAGCATAATACAGCGGACTGTGTCGTTACCGATATGCTGTGCAACTTCCATTACACATTTTTTATCACCATTATTAACTTCAAGTGCGTCCCTGATTGCCGGAAGGTTCTCATCTTCGAACGCTACATCGACAACAGGTCCCATTACCTGTATAATCTTTCCTTTATTACTCATATTATCTCCTATCCGTCGCATTATTTCTTTCGTTTCTTCTTCTGCGACTTCGCACCAGCGATAACCTCAGTTATTTCCTGTGTGATTGAAGCCTGTCTGGCTCTGTTATACTGTATATCAAGGTCGTGCAGCATATCCTTTGCACTCTTTGATGCAGCCTCCATCGCCATCATACGGGCATTCTGTTCGCAGGAGAATGACTCTACCAAAGCTCCGTATACGAAACCAACTATATAATCAGGAACAATTCTGTCCATAACTACTTCTGGGGAAGGTTTTAATGCAAGTTCCTCTCTTTTGAAATCAACCGGTATCTGGATATTGAAATCTGCCTTCTTAAGAGGAAGAAGCTGTTCAATCTGTGTTTCCTCCTGAATAGCATTAATCATACTTGTATATATGATATACACCTCATCAAGTTCACCTTTTCTGTACAGTTCTATTATTTCTTCTGAAATATTTCTTGCTCTGTTAAGAGTAGGATTCTGAACTGTATAGTGGAACTGCTTCTCAATCTCAATACCGCGCTGTTCAAAATAATGTCGTCCAAGTTCTCCTAATACGAATAATGAATGATTAGGATTCTTTTCAAGCTGCTCCTGCGCAATCTTTAAAACATTATGGTTATATGAACCTGCAAGTCCCTTATCAGCAGTAATAACTATGTAGCCTACCTTTTTATCCGCTGCGTCTTTATCCTCATTTGTCTTAAAATATATACTGCCTATATCAGGTATATGTCTTAAGATTCGGCTCATTTCTGACTGCAGAGTGAAAAAGTATGGTTCCGTGTCTGAAAGCATTTTCTTAGATTTCTTAAGCTTGGAAGAAGAAATCATATACATGGCATTAGTAATCTTTAATGTATCATTGATACTTTTTATTCGATCCTGAATTTCCTTTGTGTTTGCCATATCTATACGCTTACCTTTCTTTTAGCACACATGCATTATGCAAATTCTTTTACTGCTTCCAGAATATTCTTAACCAGCTCATCATTAATCTCTTTCTTATCTTCAATCTGCTTTCCTATTTCAGGATGCTTGAGATCTATGAATTCAAGTAATTCTGTCTGGTGTTTCTTAACTTCCTTAGTAGGTATCTCATCAAATACGCCGTTGTTAGCCATAATAAGTGTCATAACCTGCTCATGCATTGAAAGTGGATGGCAGAGTGGCTGCTTTAAAAGCTCCATAAGGCTTTTCCGTGCTGTAACTGTGCCTTAGTCGCATCATCAAGATCTGATGCAAACTGTGTAAATACTTCCATCTCTCTGTACTGTGCAAGGTCAATTCTTATGCTTCCTGATGCCTTCTTCATTGCCTTAGTCTGGGCTGCACCACCAACTCGTGAAACCGAAAGACCTACATTAACGGCTGGTCTCATACCTGAATTAAACAGGTTAGTTTCAAGGAATATCTGACCATCTGTGATAGAGATAACATTTGTTGGAATATATGCTGATACATCACCAGCCTGTGTCTCTATTATAGGAAGTGCTGTTATTGAGCCTCCACCTAACGCATCACTTAAACGGCTTGATCTTTCAAGAAGTCTTGAATGAAGATAGAATACATCTCCAGGATAAGCCTCTCGTCCAGGTGATCTTTCAAGCAGAAGAGAAAGTGCTCTATACGCTACCGCATGTTTGCTCAAATCATCATATACAATAAGAACATCTTTTCCCTGATGCATGAAATGCTCTGCCATTGCAGTACCTGCATATGGAGCTATATACTGAAGTGATGCGGGATCACTCGCTGTTGAAGATACAACAATTGAATAATCCATTGCACCATGCTTAGTAAGTGTTGATACAACCTTGGCAACTGTAGATGCCTTCTGTCCGATTGCAACATACACACAGATAACACCTTTACCTTTCTGGTTAATAATTGTATCTGTGGCAATTGATGTCTTACCAGTCTGACGGTCACCAATGATAAGTTCTCGCTGTCCGCGGCCAATTGGGAACATTGAATCAATTGAAAGTATTCCTGTTTCCATTGGTGTGCTTACAGACTTACGGTCTACGATACCAGGAGCATCTTCCTCAATTGGTCTGTAATCTTCTTCTTTAATATCGCCTTTTCCATCAATAGGCTCGCCAAGTGCATTGATTACTCTTCCTACAAATGCGCTGCCTACCGGAATTCCGGCTTTTTTCTTGGTTCTTACAACCTTAGTTCCTTCTTTGATTCCTGTATCCCTGCCGAACAAGATAACACCTATCTCATTCTCACGGATATCCTGAACCATTCCTTTTACTCCATTATCAAATACTACGATTTCACCATACATTGCATGGTCAATACCGTATACAGTAGCAATTCCATCACCGACCCATATTACATTACCGGTCTCACGGCTTGCTTCATCCCAATTGAAATTCTCAATCTCACTCTGGATAATGGAGATAATATCTGTTGCACTAATTGCGCCCACAGGGGTCACCTCCCAGTTAATTTTCTTTCAAGCTGACAAAAACGTCCTTCAAAACTTCTGTCGTATTCCTTGTGATGTGCTCTTATAACATATCCGCCTAAGAGATCCGCATCCACTGTCTTTGTCAGTTCAATTGTATAATCCGGATATCTGCTCTTTAAGAAATCCTGTGCCTGCTTTGCATTATCATCTTCATCACTGCTGTCTGCACTTATAAGCTCTGCTTTTAAAATGTGGTTTGCTTCATCATCAATTCTGTAATATGAATCAAATATGTCTCTCATCTCATCACAATAACCAAGCTTGCACATTTCTTTAATGAAATTCTTCATAAGCTCCTTGGTATCATCAAGTGCAAATACTTTATCAATGATGTCGTATTTCTTTGCAAGAGGTATTTCAGGATTCGTGAGAATTTTCTGAAGTTCTGAAGTTTTGCTGTATAACTCATCAGCTTCTTACATCCTCTCTGCTCACAGACAACCGGTGTAAAACTATTGCATTATTTACTGCTGCCTGCGTCATGAGCATCACCTGTCTTTACGATTTTTCTTGCAGCTATGAGAGCGAGTCTTGCAATATCTGCCTGTGCAGCTTCCGTTGCTTTCTCTTTCTCTGTAGCTATATCAGCCTTTGCCTTTTCAAGCATTACTTCTGTTTCTTTTCTGGTCTTTTCCAAAGCTGCCTCATGCTCTTCCTGTGCTCTGTTTCTAGCATTTACAATAATCTCATCAGCTTTTGTCTTCGCACTTTCAAGCTTTTCATCATATGAAGCCTTTAATGCGTCTGCTTCTTCCTGACTCTTCTTAGCATCATCAAACTGCTGCTTAATCATATCTTCTCTTGCATTGATTACTTTCATAACAGGCTTAAACAGGAACTTCTTAAACACCAGATATAAGACGAGCAGATTGACTACTGTCCATAATATATTCCATGGATCTATACTTAACACTAGCTTCGCCTTCCTTTCTATCTTGTCTTAGTTATCTTTCCCATAAATGTTATTAGCCTAAGAAAAGGATTATAAGAAGGGCGATAACGAAACCATAAATAGCTGTTGCCTCTGCAAGGGCACAACCTAAAAGAAGTGACTTACTAATCTTGCTTTCTGCCTCTGGCTGTCTTGCGATAGCGTCTACTGCACTGCTTGTTGCCTTACCGATACCAAGACCAGCACCGATACCTGTTAATACTGCTATACCTGCTCCGATTGCTACTAAAATTGTTGACATAATAATAATCTCCTTTTTAAAACATTTATTCTTGTTACATATACTCTTACTCTGTAGCCTCTTTTATAAAAAGACCAGTTAAGAATACGAAAACATACGCCTGTATCAGTCCATCGAATATATCGAAGTAACAACTGAATACTGCCGGTAAAACTGCCGGAACTACCATCTTTAATAATTCCATGATTACAAATGAACCTAAAACATTACCGAATAATCGCATGCAAAGTGATAAGGGCTTGATAAATACTTCCAGAATATTAATAGGAAGTATTATAGGCATTGGCTCTGCAAAACTCTTAAGCCAGCCTTTAGTTCCTCTGGCTCTGATTCCTGCGACCTCAATAAGCACAATACTCATCAATGCCAGTGTTGCTGTGACATTCATATCCTTAGTTGGCGGCTTGAAACCAAGCAGTCCTATCAGGTTCGCAATTCCTATGTAAATAGCAATTGCTGACAGATATGGAATGTATGCCTTTCCTTTTTCTCCTACCGTCTCAGTGAAGAAATCATTGAGTCCCTTTATTGCTGTTTCTACAACTACCTGTCTGCGACTGGGGTTTTCCACACTTAGATTTCGGCTTAGCAGAATACACAACAGAAACACAACAGCCATGATAATCCATGTAACAACAACGGATTCATATACTGGGATTCCACCAAACAAAGGTATAGTGAACACTGTCTCGCAATTAAGTTCTTCCATAAGCCCTTCTACCAAAGCATCCATCTGCACGACCTCCTTTCTAAATATGAAACATATTTCTTTTCTGTTCACGGATTTTATTCCACAAAAAAAATAATGTCAAGCCTAGATTCTGCCTAGGATTGACACTATTTTCCCCTTTAATAATCGTACATTTTTAACAAAAAATCATTTGTGACCAACGTTCATTTTTGTTATTTTTTACATTGAATTCTGTCAAACTTTATTTTTATTTAATAATTTCATTAAAATTTGTCAAAAATGTATCAATAAAATCTGTTAATTTTCTACAAATTTGTCATTTAATTAAGATATATCCGGTTATTCATTAATTATATTAATCTCTACAAAGCCGTTAAAACACTTGTATTCTCTATAACAAAGTTCCTGAACGTCTCTACAGCAGGAGACATGTATGTACTATTATCATTAACCATATAAAAGCTTCTCTCATATTCAGGGGACTCGATTTCAAATATTTCTACAGACATCTTTTCCAATATATCCATATATGGAACTACCGCTATTCCGAATCCATTAGCAACCAGCCCGGCAATAACCTGATCTTCCTCAGTTTCATATGCAACCTTTACTGTTATGTCCGATCTTTTCAACATTTCATCAAATATGCTTCTTATTCCAGAGTTCTTGTCAAAACATACATATGAATACCCGGCTGTCTCTGCAAGATTAATGCTCCTTTTCCTTTTCTTAGCCAGCGGATGTCCTTTGGGAGTAATAAGCACCAGTCTCTGCTTCATAACGGGCTCAGCCGTAAAATGATATTCTTCTGATGGCTTGGAACAGAACAACAAATCATACTTTCCAAGCTGCATATCGTCAAGCAGCCTGCCCGTAACATCTGTGTGAAACGTAAAATCTATATCAAGCTTCGGATTCTTCTTTATAAATGCTGCCGCCATCCGAGGGACATAGCTTATTCCCAATGGTCTTACAAATCCTAATCTTATCGTTCCATTTCCCATTGCACTTCTTTTAATAGAAGCAATTCCATCATCTAACACATCAAGAGTCTTTTCTGCATAAGAAAGAAACTCCTCTCCGAATTGAGTCAGAGTTATCTTATGTCCGTTTTTTTCAAAGAGTTTAACACCAAGTTCCTTTTCCATCTGTGAAATTGCATGACTAAGACTCGGCTGTGTAATGCATAATTCCTCTGCCGCCTTCGTGTACTGGCGGATTCTTGCAAGTATAACGAAATATCTAAGATTATATATATTCATAGACAGCCTCCTGAGCACATTTATTATCTTAATTATAAACAGTTCTATAGACAAAATCTATAATTTCATTAAAATTATTCATTTGTTATTAATCAATAATGAAACTACACTTAGAGACTGTGATTATGTTCTTTATTAAAAAGGAAAGGGGATTCATTATGAGTTCAATTGATAGTGCAATAGATTTAAATGCTGGTTCTGTTTCTGAAAATGTTAAGACTACGCTTAGAGGTGAGCTTGTTCTTGCCTTTGCTGTTATAATCAACAGCCTTGGAGTTGTGCTTATGCTTTACTCAGGAACTGGAATATCTGCAATCTCAAGCGTTCCATATGCTTTTTCCGAAGTCTTCCCTAAGATTACTCTTGGTACATTTACATATATGTTCCAGGGACTTCTTGTACTCAGCCTTATGATTCTGCGAAAGAAGTTCGTACCATCATATCTGTTTTCATTCGTTGTCGGATTCATATTTGGTGAATGTATCGACATGCACAATATGTGGGTTCCAATGCTCCCAACTGCAATCGGATTCAGAATTGTGTACTTTATTATAAGCTACTGCCTGATAAGTCTCGGCATAGCTCTTTCTAACAGATGCAAGCTTCCAATTATCCCTACCGATCTGTTCCCTCGTGAACTTGCTGACATTACTGGCGTTGCATATTCACGCATCAAGATTTCTTTTGATGTTATATGCCTTGCCGTAACTGCATGTCTTACCGGCCTGATATTAGGTCATGTTAAGGGTCTTGGCATCGGTACTGTTGTTGCTGCATTTACAATGGGAAAAGCCATCGGCCTTGTCGGCAGATGGCTTGATAAGAAGTTTGATTTTGTTTCATTTATGAAGAAATAAATATCTCACATATTGTCTAATCTATCTTTAATTACATTAATATCATAATCTGGGGCAGATGAGACTACTGCATCGTATATTGGCTTTATATCTGCCTCTTCTTCCTCTAGTTCTGAGGCTATTGTCTCCAGAGTCTTTGACTTCTTTACTTTCTTTATGACCTGATTAATTAAATTTAACTGTCTGCCGCTCTGTTCACCTTCTGCAAATGCTTTTTCAGAAACTTCCCTGGCAACTTTCTGTGCGTATTCCTGCGCATACTCCTCAGCCAACACTCTCCTGACTTCTTCCTCATCATAATCATATATACTCACTTCGACGACCTCCTCCCTGTGCTTTTCAAAGAAATCGACAAGTATATCCTCATCTATACATTCGTCCATCGCCTCTGTTACCGCAATCCTGACATCGTCCCCTTCAACACCCATCTTGAATCTGACCTTATTAACAAATGTCATGTAATCACGCAACGTTTTGCACTTATTAAGGATATGTACATCTTTATTAATGTTGATAACACGCACCTTAAGCTCCAGCTCCGGATTATCTGTCGGAATCTCATACATATCTGACAGCCTGATTTCATCCTCATCTTCAATCCATTTTTCCAGACCATTGTAAAATGTCACAAAATGCGGAACAGGAATCTTAATCATACTTCTTCTGTGAAGCATGGAATTACTGAACAACTCTCTGAACACATCTGATACATAGTGCAAAAATCTTAACGGCATATTAGGATTCTTGCTAGACTGCTGCTCAAACATATACAGCTCATACATAGTAAAAATGAAGCGTCATTCTTATACTTCATATATGAACCGCCGTTTAATGTCGTTACCTGCAAATCATCCACATTCGTGTAAGCTGAATTGTTAAGTGCATTATACAGTTCTAAAAGATTTCTCTTATCTCTGTATAACATACAGAATACATTGTCCTTAAATTTAGATGTTACATTGTCTTTCTTCTCTGCCATAGATATCCTCCTCGTCTCTTTCGCAGGCAGATATCCACGCACATATACTAATATTATCTTTATCTATATAAGTATATTAGCATTTACGGATATCTAAAACAAGCCTGCATTATTCAATTATGTGTTATGTGGATTTTGCTGAATGAATGTCTATAAATGATTTTAGAAAAATAAACCTTCATAAACGAGCTTTCATAGATGTATGTTAATCTATGAATATCCAGCTTTGATAAGCAA
>QRVH01000002.1 GCA_003458705.1 Eubacterium sp. AF22-9
CTTTAAATAATAAAAATACGGAAACAATAGTACAATAATTTAGTTAATTGTCAGATAAATAATATAATAAATGATAATATTCAAATAATCTGACAATTACGATAAAAAATCATTTACAAAATACATAAAACAGGAGTATATTATGTGCAAGCAAAGCTTTAGAATATACGAAAGGATGATTAGACTTATGGAAAATGAAATCAAACAGCCTGGTCTTTACAGATCTGAACTTGAGCATGATGCCTGTGGTATCGGAGCTATTGTAAGTATTAATGGAATTAAGACACATCAGACAGTATCTGATGCTTTAAGCATTGTAGAAAATCTTGAGCATAGAGCTGGTAAAGATGCAGAAGGAAAGACTGGTGATGGTGTTGGTATCCTTCTTCAGATATCACACAAATTCTTTAAGAAAGCCGTAAAGCCATTAGGAATTGAGCTTGGAGATGAGCGCGATTATGGCGTTGGAATGTTTTTCTTCCCACAGGATGAACTGGCAAGAAACAGAGCCAAGAAGATGTTCGAAATCATTGTTGAGAAGGAAGGACTTGAATTCTTGGGCTGGAGAGATGTTCCAACATTTCCTAATGTCCTTGGTAAAAAGGCGGTTGACTGTATGCCATATATCATGCAGGGATTTGTAAAAAGACCTGCTAATGCAGCTAAAGGAATTGAATTCGACAGAAGACTTTATGTTGCAAGACGAGTATTTGAGCAGACAGCAGAAGATACAACTTACGTATGTTCATTATCAAGCAGAACGATTGTATACAAAGGTATGTTCCTTGTAGGACAGCTTCGTCAGTTCTTTGGCGACCTTGAGAATCCTGATTATGAGTCAGCTATTGCACTTGTTCATTCAAGATTTTCAACTAACACTAACCCAAGCTGGGAGAGAGCTCATCCTAACAGATTCATGGTACATAACGGTGAGATTAATACTATCAAGGGTAATGCTGACAGAATGTTAGCAAGAGAAGAGACAATGACATCTCCATATCTTGAAGATGAAATGTCAAAGATTACTCCGGTTGTTAATACTAACGGTTCAGATTCAGCAATGTTAGACAACACACTTGAGTTCTTTGTTATGAATGGCATGCCGCTTCCACTTGCTGTTATGATTACAATTCCTGAGCCTTGGATTAACAATGGTGCAATGGCACAGGAGAAGAAGGACTTCTACCAGTATTATGCAACAATGATGGAGCCTTGGGATGGTCCGGCTTCTATCGCATTTACAGATGGAGATTACTTTGGAGCAGTGCTTGACCGTAACGGTCTTCGTCCTTCAAGATATTATATCACTAACGATGGTTATCTTATTCTTTCATCAGAGGTTGGTGCACTTCCAATCCCAGAGAGCAGAATTAAGTTAAAGGACAGATTAAGACCTGGAAAAATGCTTCTTATAGATACAGTTAAGGGTGAACTCATAGAAGATGATAAGCTTAAGGAAGAGTATGCAACTAAGAACCCTTATGGTGAGTGGCTTGACAGTAATCTTATACAGCTTAAGGATTTAAAGATCCCTAACAAGAAAGTCCCTGTTCATACTAAGGAAGAAAGAGCAAGACTCCAGAAAGCATTTGGTTATACATACGAGGACTTCAAGACTTCAATACTTCCTATGGCTCTTAATGGAACAGAGCAGACAGGTGCCATGGGTATTGATACACCACTTGCAGTACTTTCTAATAAGCATCAGCCACTGTTTAATTATTTCAAACAGTTATTTGCACAGGTTACTAACCCACCAATTGATTCAATAAGAGAGAAGGTTGTTACATCAACAACTGTTTATCTTGGAACAGAGGGTAATATCTTGAGGAAAAGGCTGAGAACTGCAAACAGTTAAGAATTAATGATCCAATCCTTACTAACACAGACCTTCTTAAGATTAAGAATATGAATGTTGAAGGATTTAAGGTAGAGACTATTCCTATTATATATTATAAGAACACTTCACTTGAAAGAGCTATCGATCACTTATTTGTTGAGGTTGACAGAGCACACAGAGAAGGTGCTAATATCATTATTCTTTCAGACAGAGGTGTTGATGAGAACCATGTTGCCATTCCTTCATTACTTGCAGTTGCTGCATTACAGCAGTATCTCGTACAGACTAAGAAGAGAACAAGCATGGCTGTAATCTTAGAGAGTGGTGAGCCAAGAGATGTCCATCATTTTGCAACTCTTCTTGGATATGGTGCTTCTGCAATTAACCCATATCTTGCACAGGAGAGCATTCAGGAGCTTATCGACCTTAATATGCTTGACAAGGATTATTATGCAGCAGTTGATGATTACAATAAAGCAATTATCACAGGTATTGTTAAGATTGCTGCCAAGATGGGTATTTCAACAATCCAGTCATATCAGGGTGCTAAGATATTTGAAGCAATTGGAATTAACTCAGATGTTATAGATAAATACTTTAAGGGTACAGTTTCAAGAATTGAAGGCGTGTCATTAAAGGATATTCAGGAAGATGTTGAAACACTTCATTCTAAGGCATTTGACCCACTTGGACTTTCAACAGATACCACTCTGGACAGTTCAGGTGCTCATAAGATGAGAAGCGGCAAGGAAGAACATCTGTATAACCCACAGACAATACATTTGTTACAGCTTGCTACAAGAACAGGAGATTACAAGACATTTAAGGAATATACAGCTCTTGTTAATAAAGAAGAGGGCGTAAAGAACTTAAGAGGTCTTATGAATATTAAGTTCCCTAAGAAGGGAATCAGCATTGATGAGGTTGAAAGCGTTGATTCTATCGTAAGAAGATTCAAGACTGGTGCCATGTCATATGGTTCTATTTCAAGAGAAGCGCATGAGACTATGGCTATTGCCATGAATATGCTTCATGGTAAGTCTAACTCAGGTGAAGGTGGAGAGGATATCGACAGATTAAAGGTTGGTCCTGATGGTCTTAACAGATGTTCAGCAATTAAGCAGGTTGCATCTGGTAGATTCGGTGTTACTTCAAGATACCTTGTAAGTGCCAAGGAAATTCAGATTAAGATGGCACAGGGTGCTAAGCCGGGTGAAGGCGGACACCTTCCAGGAAAGAAGGTATATCCTTGGATTGCAAAGACACGTCTTTCAACTCCGGGTGTTGCACTTATTTCACCACCACCACACCATGATATATATTCAATCGAGGATCTGGCACAGCTTATATATGACCTTAAGAATGCTAATAAGAATGCAAGAATATCAGTCAAGCTTGTTTCAGAAGCTGGTGTTGGTACAGTTGCTTCTGGTGTTGCCAAGGCAGGCGCACAGGTAATTCTTATCTCTGGTTATGACGGAGGTACTGGTGCAGCTCCAAGAAGCTCTATACATAATGCCGGACTTCCTTGGGAATTAGGTCTTGCAGAGGCTCATCAGACACTTACAATGAACGGACTCCGTAATAAGGTTATTATTGAGACAGATGGTAAGTTAATGAGCGGAAGAGACGTTGCTATCGCAGCAATGCTTGGTGCAGAGGAATTCGGATTTGCAACAGCTCCACTTGTAACTATGGGCTGCGTAATGATGAGAGTATGTAACCTTGATACATGCCCTGTTGGTGTTGCAACACAGAATCCTGAGCTTCGTAAGAGATTTACAGGTAAGCCTGAATATGTTGTTAATTTCATGAGATTCATTGCACAGGAACTCCGTGAGATAATGGCTGACTTAGGAATTAAGACACTTGATGAGCTGGTAGGAAGAACAGATCTGCTTGAGCAGAAGGATGTTGCCAAGAGCGGACGTTCAGCAGAGATTGATTTATCACAGATTCTTGATAATCCATATGTTAAGCAGACAAAGATACATTATGATAAGAAAAATGTATTTGATTTCGAACTTGAGAAGACAGTTGATGAAAAGATTTTACTTAAGAAGTTCGAATCTGCATGGAGACAGGAAGCAAGAGAAGTCTTGAAATCGATGTTGCCAATACAGACCGTACATTAGGAACACTTCTTGGCGCTGAGATTACAAGAAGATTTGATGATAAGCTTGATGATGATACATATACAGTAAAATGTAATGGTGCAGGCGGACAGAGCTTTGGTGCATTTATTCCTAAGGGACTTACACTTGAACTTGTAGGTGATAGTAACGATTACTTTGGAAAGGGACTTTCAGGTGGAAAGCTTATTGTATATCCACCAACAGGAAGTACTTATAAGGAAGACGAGAATATCATCATCGGTAATGTCGCATTATATGGTGCTACAAGTGGTAAGGCGTTCATCAATGGTGTTGCTGGAGAAAGATTCTGTGTAAGAAATTCAGGTGCAACAGCAGTTGTTGAGGGAACTGGTGACCACGGCTGTGAATATATGACAGGTGGTACAGTAGTGGTATTAGGCAAGACTGGCAAGAACTTTGCTGCTGGTATGAGCGGTGGAATTGCTTATGTTCTTGATGAAGACACAAGTCTTTACAAGAGAGTTAATAAGCAGCTCGTTTCAATGGAAGCAGTTTCTAACAAATATGATGTCCTTGAGTTAAAGCAGCTTATAACAGAACATGTTGCTTATACTAATTCTAAGAAGGGCAAGGAAATACTTGATAACTTCGGAGAATATCTTCCAAAGTTCAAGAAAATCATGCCACATGATTATAAGAAGATGCTTAACATGATAGTACAGATGGAAGAAAAAGGACTTAGCAGCGAACAGGCTCAGATAGAAGCATTCTACGCGGCTACCAAGTAGGGTGCACAAGATGTAGAAAAAGGACAGTGCAGGTTTACCTGCAGCTGTACTTGTTCTGTATCTTGCATAGGCGACGCAGTCGCGACTGACAAAAGCGAAGCTTTTGGAAGTGCACCCGTAGGGACAGTGCAAGTTTATAACATACATGAAAGGAGCTAACCATGGGAAAGCCAACAGGATTTTTAGACTATGAAAGAGTTGAAGCCACAGCGGTTTCACCTAAGGAAAGAATAAAGAATTTTAATGAATTTCATACATCTCTGTCAGAAGATGAGCAGAGGAAGCAGAGTTCACGCTGCATGGACTGTGGCGTGCCATTCTGCCAGTCTGGTATGACAATAAAGGGAATGACTAGCGGATGTCCTCTTAATAATCTTATTCCAGAATGGAATGATCTTCTTTACACAGGAAACTGGGAACAGGCATATCACAGGTTACATAAGACAAGTAACTTCCCTGAATTTACAAGCCGTGTGTGTCCTGCACTCTGTGAAAAGGCATGTACATGCGGACTTAATGGCAAGGCAGTATGTACTAAAGAAAATGAAATGGCAATCATTGAACATGCGTATGCCAAAGGTTATGCGAAAGCAAATCCTCCTAAGGTAAGAACTAAGAAAAGAATTGCTGTAGTAGGTTCAGGTCCTGCCGGACTTGCTGTAGCAGACCAGTTAAATCAGAGAGGACACAGTGTTACTGTATATGAAAGAGCTGACCGTATCGGTGGACTTTTAAGATATGGCATTCCTAATATGAAGCTTGAAAAGCATATAATTGACAGAAAGCTTGATATTATGAAGGAAGAAGGCATTGAATTCGTAACTAATGCAAATGTTGGTGAGAATATTAAGGCTAAGAAGCTTATGGCGGATTATGATGCTGTAGTACTTGCATGTGGTGCTGCTAATCCAAGAGATATCAATGCTCCCGGAAGAGATGCCAATGGAATATACTTTGCAGTGGATTTCCTTACAGCAACTACTAAGAGCCTTCTTGATTCAGGACTTAAGGATGGCAGATACATTTCTGCAAAGGATAAAAATGTTATCGTTATCGGTGGTGGTGATACAGGTAATGACTGTGTCGGAACATGTATAAGACATGGCTGCAAGTCAATAACACAGCTTGAGATGATGCCAAAAGCACCAGATGAGCGTGCAGAGAGCAATCCTTGGCCACAGTGGCCATTGGTCTGCAAGACAGATTATGGTCAGGAAGAAGCAATTGCAGTATTCGGACATGATCCAAGAATATATACAACAACAGTTAAGGAATTCAAGAAGGATAAGAAGGGCAACCTTACAAGTGTTGTTACTGTAAAGCTTGAGTCTAAGACTGATGAAAAGACTGGAAGAAGAATGATGGTTCCTGTAGAGGGAACAGAAGCAGAGCTCCATGTGAGCTTGTACTGATAGCAGCAGGTTTCCTGGGCTCACAGAAATATGTTACAGATGCATTTGGTGTTGAACTTACAGAAAGAACAAATGTAAAGACTGCAGCAGATGGATTTGAAACAAGTGTACCGGGAGTATTTACAGCAGGAGATATGCATACAGGACAGTCACTCGTTGTGAAAGCTATAAGACAGGGAAGAGACTGTGCAAGAGCAGTTGATTACTTCCTTATGGGATATACTAATCTGTAATTTGAATAAGTATATATGAGCAGTTGTGCAGGTGTTCTGCATGACTGCTTATATTTTATATTTCCTGTTGTTTTAATGTATATAAAGTTGTATTATTAGAAAGCATTATGTTTTAATTCATTAACGGGAGAGTGGATTGTATGAGTGCGAAGGGAAAAATGATAGAATTAAACCGAGGAGTTTCAGATATTAATATGAAGAGAGCCTATTTATCTTCTATTATGCTGTCTGTAGCTATACCTGTGACGGTGATTGCTGCCTACATTGGAAAATGGAGTGCAGTTTCTGTAAGAAATATATATATTGTTGTGGCTGTTCTGATGGAAATTTTTCAGCTTGTATTTATGTTTGTTTTAAAGAAGCAGTACGGTCTTGATGAGTTTGACAGATTTCATGCCATATATACAGCTTATTTTTATGTTACATTTGTGTATCTTATGTTAGGTGCGGTATGTGATGTTACACAGTCAGGAAGTATTCTTTTTTATCTGGCAGCATGTGTATACATAGTCTTTATACCAGCCTTTAGTAAGGCAGAGTGTATTGGTGTATTAATTTTTCAGACAGTTGTGGTTATCGCACTTGCTATAGTAAGCAGACTGGATTTAAGAATGTTTTTTGATGTCTGTATTATTCAGGCTGCAACTATACTGCTGGTTGCATATCAGCATAATCTTGCAGTACAGAGAGTGCGTGTCAGTATGCAGCTTAAAAGAAAGACAGATTATTCGGAGCATGATGCACTTACGGGGCTTTACAACAGAAGAGGACTTGATTCAAGAATTAATGCAATATGGCCATTCTGTGAGAGAAACAGATTATCTGTGGCTATGATTGCAATTGATGTAGATTATTTTAAAAAATATAATGATACATTTGGACATCCAAAAGGAGATGAATGCTTAAGGTCAGTTGCTGATGTGCTTAAGAATTCGGCACAGAGAAGTACAGATGTGGTTACGCGTACAGGCGGAGAGGAGTTTATTGTTTTTGTACAGGATATGGATGAGGAAAGCCTTATTTCACTTGCTATGAAGATAAGAAATAATCTGGATCAGAAACATATAGAACATGCATATTACGGTGTTTCAAAGTATGTTACTGTAAGTATGGGAATTGCAGGATTTGTCCCTGCTTATAATAATGATTTTAAGAAATTATATCAGGAAGCGGACAATGCACTTTATCTTGCAAAGAAGAATGGAAGAAATTGTATTGTTTATGATGGAAAAGTCTATGGCAGTATAATGAATGGGGCATCAAGAGTTGCTTCTATATAAGAAATGGTGTATATTAGTGACTGTTATTGCAATTACAATATGAGGAAGCGGAGGAAGAAATATGCTGACAGTAACGATTCTTTTGGATTCTGTGGAGAAGGTTCAGAGATTTGTAAGTACAATTAGTAAGTATTCATGCGGGTTTGATGTGGAGTCAGGATATAGCTGTGTTGATGGCAAGTCACTGGTGGGGTTATTCAGTCTTGATATAAGCAAGCCATTGCAGCTTACAATTAATGATGGAGAAGGCGAAATTGAAGATGTATTAAGGGATATACAGGAGTTCATGGAATACTAATTAAATATATCAGGAGAATAAGAAGTTGAAGAAATTACTAGCAGTTATGCTTTCGGTTTTTATGGCATTTTCATTTGCGGCATGTGCAGGAAAGACTGTTGATAATAACGGAAGCGAAGGACAGACAGAAGAGACAACTACAATAAGAATTGGTGCTATGGCAGGGCCTACAGCAATGGGAATGGTCAAGCTCCGTAAGGATTCTGAGGATGGAAACGCTAAGAATACATATGCATTTGAAGATTTTGCTACGGATGCATCTGCATTTGTAACACCACTTGCAACCGGAGAGATTGATATTGCGGCTGTTCCATCTAATCTTGCAGCTAATATATATAATAAGACGGAAGGCAAGGTTCAGGCTGTTGCAGTTAATACTCTTGGTGTTCTTAATCTTGTTGAAAGAGGTAACAGTGTCAATAATATAAGCGACCTTAAGGGAAAGACATTATATGCTACAGGAATGGGTGCTGTGCCGGAATATACCATAAGATACATTCTTTCAGGTAACGGACTTGATGCCGACAAAGATGTTGATATTGTATGGTGCTCAGATACAACAGAAGCACTTTCTAAGTTAAAGGCACAGGATGGTGCTATAGCTGTTCTTCCACAGCCGTTTGTTACAGCGGCAAGTGCTCAGATAAGTGACTTGAGAGTAGTTATGGATCTTAATGATGCATGGGATAAGGTTAATAGTACATCTAAGATTGTTACTGGTGTAATTGTTGTAAGAAAAGAATTTGCTGAAAAATACCCAGAACAGCTTAAGCAGTTTATTGAAGAATACAAGGCAAGTGTTGAATATACATCAACAAATGTTGATGAGACAGCACAGCTTATAGCTGATTATGGAGTAGTTGCATCGGCAACAATTGCAAAGAAGGCGTTGCCTAAGTGCCATATAGTGTGCTATACCAATAATGACATGAAGGATGCACTTAAAGGATTCTTAAAGGTGTTATATGACCAGAATCCTAAGTCAGTAGGTGGCAGTATGCCGGAAGATGATTTCTATTATGAATATTAATAAGAAGATACTGAATGTTATATATAAAGTGCTGGCAGTAATGCTGGCACTTATTTTATGGGAAATAGTGGCATTAAAGATTGATTCGCAGATTATACTTGTGACACCGGTACAGGTGCTTGGCAGATTATTTACTATATGGCATGAACCGGATTTTGCAGGAACTGTATGGTTTACAATGTATCATATTGTCGTTGGATTTCTTGCAGGATTACTGTGCGGAATAGTATGTGCAGTGCTTGCATATATATGTAAGCCTGTTGAATATATTTTGTGGCCGTGGATGGTTACAATCAAGGCAGTGCCGGTTGCGTCTTTTGTGGTTATATGTCTTATATGGTTTACGGCAAAGAATCTGTCGGTGTTCATTGCATTTTTAATAGTTGTACCTGTTATATATCAGAATACGCTTACCGGACTTAGAAGTACTGATAAAGGCATCAGGGAAATGGCAGATGTATTTCATATTCCTTGGATTCGCAGGATACGTTTTATTATCTTGCCACAGCTTTCACCATATCTTATATCAGCAGGAAGAGTTACTGCTGGTATGGCTTGGAAAGCAGGAGTGGCAGCAGAGATTATCGGAATGCCGAGAGGCTCTGTAGGACAGATGCTTTATATGTCTAAAATATATCTTGATACGGATGATTTGCTGGCATGGACGGTTATAATTGTTGTATTGAGTGTGATATTTGAAAAACTTGTTGTGCTTGCTTTAAAAGCAGTACTAAAAAAATAGCGTTGACAATGTGAATATTGTCAGCGCTATTTTTATGTTAATTTTATTTGTGCATTGAAAATGCTGTTAAGTCATATTTGCTTAAGTTGTCTGAAACATTACGGTCATCAGCTTCTGAGAGCAGTTTGTCACGGTCTTTAGCAGCAAGAACAGCATTCTTACCGCTTCTGTGACGGCTTGGTCCTCCTACACAACCGCCTTCACATATCATTCCTTCGATGAAATCTGCTGGAAGTTTGCCAACTTTAAGAAGTGTAAGGGCTTTCTTACATTCAACAGCTCCTGAACATTTTTCAACATTGAATTTATCAGGGTCAGCGCCAGCTTCACGCATGCACTGTGCAACAGCAGCAGTAACGCCGCCTCCGTTACCGAATCTCTTACCGAATATACTTGCCTGCTGGTCACTGTTTTCTTCAGGCTCAAGAATTACTTCCTTGGCTCTCATCATTGCCCTGAACTCGCCGATTGTAAGTACAAAATCAGCGTTGCCTTGTCCCTTGTATTCCTGCTTTTCATTCTTCTTGGCAATACATGGTCCGATAAATACTGTTATTGTATCAGGATCTTCTGATTTAAGAAGTCTTGAAAGTGCAAACATAGGTGATATTGTTGTTGATATATGTTCTGCAAGTTCAGGATACTGCTTCTTGATAAGGTTTACAAATGCAGGACAGCATGAGGTTGTAAGTTTCTTTCCTTCTTTAGCAGCTTCAAGCCATTCTTCGGCTTCTGCCTGTGCTGTTAAATCTCCACCAAGACCTACCTCATACATATCATTAAAGCCTAACTTCTTGCAGGCTGTACGGATACTGCTCATTGTTATTGTATCTCCAAACTGTCCTTCAACAGCAGGTGCTACCATGGCAACGACTTTCTTTCCGTCTACGATTGCCTTTATTACATCAACTATATCAGTTTTAGAACCGATAGCACCGAATGGACAGGCGTGGATACACTGTCCGCACTGGATACATTTGTTTTCATCTATTTCGCAGATACCATTCTCATCCATTGTAATAGCATTGGCTGGACAGATTTTCTTACATGGTCTTATAAGGTCGGCGATTGCATTGTATGGGCAGGCTTTGGCACACATGCCACATTCTTTACATTTGTCAGGGTCTATGTAGGCTCTGTCTCTTGTCATGCTGACGGCACCGAATTTACATGCTTGCTGACAGGCTTTCATCATACATTTTCTACAGTTGTCAGTTACAATGTAGTGAGAAAGTGGACAGTCGGCACAGGCAGCCTCAATTACCTGAATTATATTGTTAGCACCTGAACGGTCACTTTCTGTTGGACATTTGCCTTCTGCAAGTCGGATTCGTTGTCTTGCGATTTCTCTTTCTTTATATACACAGCAGCGGAATCTTGCTTTAGGACCCGGAAACATTTTGTATGCCAGTTCGTCTTTTTCTTCTTCAAACTTTCCTGCATAGGCGAGCTTGGCAACTTCGTACAGGATTTCGTGCTTGATGTTCTGAATAGTAGCATCATTAGATAACATAATGACTCCTCCTTCGTTATGATTGATAAAAATTTATCGATTTCTACATACTATAGCAGATTTTTTGAAATGATTCTATATAAATGTGGTATTTTTTCTCATTATATGCAATAATATTTTTGAAAATCAAAATATATAAAGGGGGATTAATTATGCCTTACATTCCAATTATTCCAATCATCATTGTGGTACTGCTTATATTGTTATTCGCATTTGTACCAATGAGATTATGGATTACAGCATTAGCGTCAGGAAGCCATGTCGGTATAGGAACTCTTATCGGTATGAGACTGAGAAAGGTTCCGCCAGCAAGAATTGTGCTTCCACTTATTCAGGCAAGAAAAGCCGGATTACAGCTTAATACTAATCAGCTTGAGTCACATTATATGGCAGGTGGTCATGTAGACGCTGTTGTTAATGCACTTATTGCATCAAGCAGAGCCGGTATGAACATACCATTTGAGATGGCTGCAGCTATTGATCTTGCAGGCCGTGATGTTTTAGAGGCTGTCAGAATGAGTGTTAACCCTAAGGTTATTGAGACGCCTAATATTTCAGCAGTTGCCAAAGATGGTATTGAACTGTTGGTTAAGGCAAGAGTTACTGTTAGAACTAATATTAACCAGTTGGTTGGTGGTGCAGGCGAGGCTACTGTAATTGCCAGAGTTGGTGAGGGTATTGTAACAACAGTTGGTTCAGCAGATTCGCACAAGAGTGTGCTTGAGAATCCTGATTCTATCTCTAAGGCTATATTACAGAAGGGCCTTGATATTGGAACAGCTTTCCAGATTCTTTCTATTGATATTGCGGATGTTGATATCGGAAGAAATATAGGTGCTCATCTTCAGAGTCTTCAGGCTGAGGCTGATAAGAATATTGCACAGGCTAAGGCAGAGGAAAGAAGAGCAGCCGCTGTTGCTCTTGAACAGGAGATGAAAGCAAGCGTTGTAGCTGCTGAGGCAGAAGTACCTAAGGCTTTGGCTGAAGCTTTAAGAACAGGCAGAATGGGCTTTAAGGATTATTATGACCTCAGAATTTAAAGGCTGATACCAAAATGAGACAGTCGATAGCAGGAGAAACAGAGAAGCCGGCAACTATTTAATGAACTTGTGAATTAAAAGGAAAGCGGATTTGTATGGAAATAATAATTATATGGGCAATATTCATTATTATAGTTATAATGAATATGAATAAAGCCAAGAAGATGCAGCAGGAGCGCATGCAGGAACACCAGCGTAATATGCAGGAACATAACCAGAATGTGCAACAGACACAGAATGCTTATCCTGTTAATGGTCCGTTAAAGCAGGGAACATTAAGCCATGGAGCGAATCTTAACAGGGAACAACAGACATATTCAGGTAGTCAGAAGATGACAAGCGCAGAAGCTGAAAGACTCAAGCAGCAGATTCGTGAGAGAAATAATTTTCAGGGAAAAACTGCCGGCTCTGACGCAGTGAGTTCACACAGGGCAGAGGCACCTGTGCCACAGTATACTGCACCGCCACCAGCGGCAGATAATGCAGCACCTGTGATGAAGACTCTTGATAAAGCAGAATTTCATTCACCGGTTATGCAGGCAGGAAGCACAGGAACTTATTCTGATATGACAGGCGGACACACATTTACACAGTATGACTGCGGACATGAATATAATGATGAGATTGTTCCACAGAGTCAGATGGGAGGTAAAGCTATTCTTGATGACCTTAAGTTCGATAAGAATGAGATGCGCAAGGCTTTTGTTATGCAGGAGATATTGAAAAGGAAAGTTATATAATTGATATGAAAAAAAGAACCGTGTGACACAAAATCACACGGTTCTTTTAATCAGTGCAGAAGATGGGACTTGAACCCACACGCGGTAACCCGCACAAGAATCTGAATCTTGCTCGTCTGCCATTCCGACACTTCTGCATATATGATATATAACAAACTTAATAAGTTACATAACATTGATATTTTATAGGAGATTTGAAAATGTGTCAATATGAATAGCTGTCATTTTTAAAATTTCTTATCCAAAAAGGAAAGCGAGGCATGACAGATTGGATGTTAGAGCGGCGGAATTTTAAAAAGTTTCAAAAAAGTTCAAAAAAGTTCAAAAAAGCTGTTGACATTATATTGATGTGGTGATATTATAATCAAGTCGTCAGCGAGCAGCGAACGACACGAAAACAAAACAAGCAGTCGTGGCGGAATTGGCATACGCGCTAGACTAAGGATCTAGTCCATATTGCTTGGGTGCGGGTTCAAGTCCCGCCGACTGCACTAAAAGCACCGAGGTAACCTCGGTGCTTTTTTTGTGCGGGCAGCGATGAGAGAAAACATGGAAAGTTCACAGTCGTGCTTGCACGAACTGAGAACTTTATATGTATTCTCGAGGAGCGCCGCGACAATGCCGGAACGAAGTTCTGGCATATGAGCTGCCCGCAACAAACGTTTCGGGCAGCGATGAGAATAGATGTAGAAAGGAAATTATATGAATACAGCATTAACAATAGCAGGAAGTGATTGCAGCGGAGGGGCAGGAATACAGGCGGATTTAAAAACATTTGCAGCACATAAGGTATATGGAATGTCAGCAATTACTGCCCTTACAGCACAGAATACTTTAGGAGTTACAGGAATATCGGAATCATCACCTGAATTTCTTAAGGCACAGCTTGATGCAATATTTACAGATATATATCCTGATGCAGTTAAGATAGGAATGGTTGCATCAAAGGAACTTATTGAAACAATAGCCGATTCATTAATTATATATAAAGCAAAAAATATCGTTCTTGACCCGGTTATGGTATCAACGAGTGGAAGCAGGCTTATTAAGGAAGATGCAGCAGAGGTTCTTAAAGAACGCCTGATGGTGCTTGCAGATGTTATTACACCTAATATTCCGGAGACAGAAGTGCTTACAGGAATGACTGTTGACAGTGCAGATTCAATGGAGAAAGCAGCAATAAAGATATATGAGAATCTTAAATCAAAAGGAGGACATGCGGCTGTCTTAGTAAAAGGAGGACATGCTGTTCATACGGCTAACGACTGTCTGTGTGTAGATGGCAGAATAGTGTGGCTTAATGGGGAGAGAGTTGATAATCCTAACACACATGGAACTGGCTGTACATTGTCATCAGCCATTGCAGCTAATCTTGCACAGGGATTATCAATAGAAGAAAGTGTGAAGGCAGCTAAAGAGTACCTGACAGGTGCGTTGAAAGCAGGGCTTAATCTTGGAAGCGGCAGCGGCCCGCTTGACCATACATACTGGCTTGATATTAATAAGTAGTAGAAGGAGAGACAGATGGACAGCTTCTTATATAGTATAAATGCAACGGTACCAATATTTTTAGTTATGATAGTTGGCTGGGTAATAAAGCAGATTGGCGTTATAGATGACCATTTTGCAAATGTGGCTAATAAATATGTATTTAAGGTGGCACTTCCAGTACTGTTATTCAGGGATTTAGCAGCAGCAGATTTTAAATCGCAGTTTGATGTTAAGTTTGTACTGTACTGCATGATTGTTACTACTATAATGTTTAGTGGAATATGGATATGCACAGAGATATTCATGAAGGATGATACGCAGAAGGGTGCATTTGTGCAGGCATCATTCAGAAGCAGTGCGGCGATACTGGGAATGGCATTCATACAGAATATGTACCAGAGCACTGGAATGGCACCACTTATGATAGTTGCTGCAGTTCCGTTGTTTAATATATTTTCGGTAATAGTGCTTACCTTTAAGGCACATCCTGAGTGTTATGGCAGCACAGAAGAACAATCTACGGATAAGAAAGAAAACATTAAAAAAGCGTGCTTTAATATTGTAACTAATCCGATAATTATAGGAATTGTGCTGGGATTGTTATCTTCTCTTGCAGGATTAAGATATCCGGTAATTATCAATAAGACGATTAATAATATTTCACAGACAGCTACACCTGTTGCACTTATATGTATTGGTGCGTCATTTGAAGGGAAAAAGGCAATTAAGAAGATTAAACCTACGGTTATTGCTACATTTTTAAAACTCGTGGGTCTAGCAGCAATATTTCTTCCTATAGCAGTAAAAATGGGATTTCGTAATCAGGAACTTATGGCAATTCTTATCATGCTTGCTTCACCATCTACAGTTACCTGCTTTGTTATGGCTAAAGGTATGGATAATGACGAGGTACTGTCATCAAGCATAGTTGTGCTTACAACATTACTTTCAAGTGTGACTCTTACAGCGTGGATATTTATATTAAGAAATTTTGGGCTGATTTAGAATATTTATAGTGTTTTTATCAGGTAATTCATGTTATAATAGACAGGCTTGATTTACTGTGGTAAAGTGAAAGCATATTAAAGCGAGAAAGGCATGGATTTTTATATGGCTAAGAATATCAGAAAAGCCGTCCTGTTACTGGCAATGTTGTCTGTGATTGTGGGAATGTTCACAGCATGCAGTAATAAAAAGAGCGATGATGGACGAACTACATTTACAGTAGGATTTGATGCGGAATTCCCACCTTATGGTTACAAAGATGATAGTGGAGAGTATGTAGGTTTTGACCTTGATCTTGCACAGGAAGTATGTGAAAGAAATGGCTGGAATCTGGTTAAGCAGCCTATTGACTGGGATTCTAAAGATATGGAGCTTAGTTCAGGCTCTATTGACTGTATATGGAACGGTTTCACGCTTAATGGAAGAGAACGTGAGTATACATGGTCTAAGGCATATATTGATAATTCACAGGTTGTTATAGTTAAATCCGGTTCAGGAATAAAGAAGTTAGAAGACCTTAAGGGTAAGGTTGTTATTGTACAGGCTGATTCATCAGCTCTTGCAGCATTTACAGGAGAGGATGCAACAGAAGAAAATCTTGCACTTGCGGCACAATTTAAGACACTTCAGCAGGTATCTGATTATAATTCAGCATTTATGAACCTTGAATCAGGTTCGGCAGATGCTGTATGTATGGATATGGGCGTTGCAAAGTATCAGCTTGAGCAGAGAGGTAACAAGTTCACAATGCTTGATGAGACTGTTTCATCGGAACAGTATGGTATTGGTTTTAAGTTAGGTAATACAGCATTAAGAGATGAAGTTCAGACAAGCCTTAATGATATGCTTGCTGATGGCACATTTGACAAGATTGCTGAGAAATGGGGACTTACAGACAGCGTATGTCTTGGAGATGAAGGAACAGACAGTGCCTATCTCCTTGACAGTACCAGTACAACTAAGGATTCATTTGGTGAAAGACTTGTGGATATAGTTAAGCAACTTTCATCAGGAATGTTAGCAACTCTTGCAATATTCTTCTTAACACTTATATTCTCAATGCCGCTAGGACTTCTTGTATGTGAAATAAGAAAGTCAAGAATAGGCATTGTAAGATGGATTGCGAGAATATACATATCTATAATGAGAGGAACTCCTCTTATGTTACAGCTTCTTGTTGTGTTCTTCGGACCATATTATCTGTTTGGAATGAAGGTTACGGCAACATACAGATTCTATGCTGTAATTATTGGATTTGCACTTAATTATGCAGCATATTTTGCAGAAATATACAGAGGTGGAATTGAGAGCATACCTAAGGGACAGTACGAGGCAGCAGAGGTACTCGGATATTCCAAGGTACAGACATTCTGGAAGATTATATTCCCTCAGATGGTTAAGAGAGTACTTCCTCCGGTTACTAACGAGGTTATAACACTTGTTAAGGATACATCACTTGCATTTGCACTTGCTTACACAGAAATGTTTACACTTGCCAAGCAGGTAGCGGCTTCAACAGCAAGTATCATGCCATTATTCATAGCAGGATTGTTCTATTACATTTTCAATTTCCTTGTTGCTATGGTTATGGAAAAGTTAGAAAAGCGTATGCAGTATTTTGATTAAGGAGGATTTTAATATGAAGAAATTATTAGAAATATCACATTTAAAGAAATCCTTCGGCGATACTGAGGTGCTTAAGGATATATCAATGGAAGTTAACGAGGGTGAGGTTGTTGCAATTCTTGGACCTTCCGGCTCTGGTAAATCAACACTGCTTCGTTGTGCAACACTTCTTGAGACAATGGATGCAGGAACTCTTAAGTTAGGTGGTGAAACTGCATGTGAGGACAAGGACGGGGTTTCAGTGTATGTTGGAAAGAAAGAATTAAGAGTAATCAAGAATACATATGGACTTGTGTTCCAGAACTTTAATCTTTTTCCGCATTATACAGTTATGAAAAATGTTACTGATGCACCTGTTTCTGTCCAGAAAAGGGACAAGAATGAAGTAGAGAAAGAAGCCAAAGAGCTTTTAAAGAAAGTTGGACTTGATGGCAAGGATAACAGTTATCCATGCCAGTTGTCAGGAGGACAACAGCAGAGAGTTGCGATAGCAAGAGCACTTGCGATGAATCCTGAAATGCTTTTCTTCGACGAGCCTACATCAGCACTTGATCCTGAGATTACTGCAGGAATTCTTAAGGTTTTAAGACAGCTTGCTGATGAAAAGATGACAATGATTATCGTTACACATGAGATTGAATTTGCAAGAAAGGTTGCAGACAGGGTAATATTCATGGATGGCGGAGTTATTGTTGAGCAGGGAAAGCCGGAGGATGTTATTGACAATCCAAGTAATGAAAGAACCAAAGCATTTTTACAGAAGATGGAAAAATAATTTATGTGTATACAAACTAAATAGCTGGATATAATTGTTAATGGGAAGTTTTTTAATGAGAAAACTTCCCATTTTCTTGCATTGTGGATTTTGTTGTATAATGCTAGAATTGTATTGTTAAAGTTAGAAGAAACTAACTTAAAAGATTACAAAGCATTTGATTAGGAGGATTATATGGCAGCATATTTAGAGATTGAAAAGGTTATAGGCAGAGAAATTCTTGATTCAAGAGGCAATCCTACAGTTGAGGCAGAGGTTTATCTTGCGGATGGAACTGTTGGAAGAGGCGCAGCACCTTCAGGAGCATCTACAGGTGAATTTGAGGCGCTTGAGTTAAGAGATAAGGATAAGTCAAGATATTTGGGAAAGGGCGTTACTAAGGCAGTAGAGAACATAAACACTGTTATTAATGACTGCCTCTTTGGAATAGATGCATCTGATATATATGCAGTTGATGCAGCGATGATTAAAGCTGATGGAACTAAGGATAAGTCTAATCTTGGTGCAAATGCTATTCTTGCGGTATCTATTGCAGCAGCAAGAGCAGCATCTGTATCTTTAGATATTCCTCTTTACAGGTTCTTAGGCGGAGTATCAGGAAACAGGCTTCCTGTTCCAATGATGAATATTATTAATGGAGGCTGCCATGCATTATCAAGCGGACTTGATGTTCAGGAATTCATGATTATGCCTGTTGGTGCACCAAGCTTTAAGGAATGCTTAAGATGGTGTGCAGAGGTATTTCATGCACTTGCAGCTATACTTAAAGAAAGAGGACTTGCAACCTCTGTAGGTGATGAGGGCGGTTTTGCTCCGGCACTTAAGTCGGATGAGGAAGCAATTGAGACAATATTACAGGCAGTAGAAAAGGCTGGATATAAGCCGGGTAAGGATTTCAGGATTGCCATGGATGCAGCATCATCTGAGTGGAAGAGTGAGAAAGGAAAGGGTTATTACAAGCTTCCTAAGGCTGGAACAGAGTATACAGCAGAGGAGCTTATTGAGCACTGGGCTAAATTATGTGAGAAGTATCCTATCATATCTATTGAAGATGGTCTTGATGAAGAGGACTGGGAAGGCTGGAAGAAACTTACAGACAGACTTGGAGATAAGGTTCAGCTTGTAGGTGATGACCTTTTTGTTACTAATACAGAGAGACTCTCTATGGGAATTGAACTTGGAGCAGGTAATGCAATTCTTATCAAGCTTAATCAGATTGGTTCAGTTTCAGAGACACTTGAAGCTATCAAGATGGCTCATAAGGCAGGATATACAGCAATCAGCTCACACAGATCAGGTGAGACAGCAGATACAACAATTGCAGACCTCGCTGTTGCTCTTAACACTTGCCAAATTAAGACAGGTGCTCCTTCAAGATCAGAAAGAGTTGCTAAGTATAACCAGCTTTTAAGAATTGAGGAACAGCTTGGCGCCAGTGCAGTATATCCGGGAATCAGGGCTTTTAATGTTAATAATGATTAATCATTTGAAACAGATATTGAAAAAATATTAAGAAAGCCTTATAGTTGTGTATGATTATAATATATGTAACAGGAAGGCAGAACAATGATTAAGAAATTAGGAAGAAACGACCATTGCTGGTGTGGCAGTGGTAAGAAATACAAAGCGTGTCATGAAGCATTTGACGATAAGTTAAGATATCTTGAGGATATTGGACATATTGTGCCATCACACAAGTTAATCAAGACACCTGAACAGATTGAGAAGATTAAAGAGAGTGCCAGGATAAATGTAGCATGCCTTGATGCGGTTGCAGCAGCAATACATGAAGGCATGAACACTGCTGAGATTGATAAGATTGTATATGATGTAACTACTGATATGGGAGGAATTCCAGCACCACTTAATTATGAAGGATATCCTTACAGTGTGTGTACATCTGTTAATGAGCAGGTATGCCACGGATTTCCATCTAAGGATGTTATCCTTAAGTCAGGTGATATTGTAAATGTTGACTGTTCTACAATTCTTCATGGATATTTTTCAGATTCATCAAGAATGTTCTGTATAGGTGATGTTAAGCCTGAGGTAAAGAAGCTTGTTGATGTTACTAAGGAATGTGTTGAATTAGGACTTGAGCAGGTTAAGCCTTGGGGCTTCTTAGGCGATATGGGACAGGCAGTACATGACCATGCATATGCTAATGGATATACTGTTGTAAGAGAAATCGGCGGCCATGGAGTCGGACTTGAATTTCATGAAGACCCATGGGTTGGGTACAACACCAGAAAAGGAACAGATATGGTTATGGCTCCGGGAATGATGTTTACAATAGAGCCTATGGTTAATATGGGTAAGGTAAATGTTGTTACAGATGAAAAGAACGGCTGGGAAGTATCTACAGCAGATGGACTTCCTTCAGCACAGTGGGAAATTCAGGTTCTTGTAACAGAGGACGGACACGAAGTAATAAGTTGGTAGAGATTAAAATAAGTTCCTGCAGATCAGAGGCTTTAAACCTGATTTGCAGGAACTTTTTTATTGCTATACATATGGAAAAACATACAGTTATTGATGTGTTACCTATAAGTAGTCGCCGCTATCAGATAATCGCCTTCTGAGTCCATTTTCCACGAAGGAATCTTATAAGGAACAGAAGTGAACGAAATCCCCAGTCGATGAACATACCAAACCATACACCTAGTACCCCAAGTCCTAATGTACCACCAAGAAGGTAACTGCTTCCTACACGGAATGCCCACATAGAGAAGATGCTTACCATCATTGTGTATTTGGCATCACCGGCAGCACGGAGAGCATTAGGCATAGTAAAGCTAAGTGGCCATATGAATATTGCTACAATTGAGAAACAATGGATAAGGCTTAAACCGGTTTTGGTTGCTTCCGGTGACAGATGGAAAAGTCCTACCACAGGAACGGCAACTATTGTCATTACAATGTTGGTTGCAAGAATACCTGCATATGCAATAAACATAAGTTTTTTTCCATATCTTTTGGCTTCATCAGGCTTCTTTGCACCTATACACTGGCCAATAACAGTAATCATTGCCATGCCAATTGCGTTACCCGGAATATTGGCAAACATTGTAACAGAATTGGCAACAGAGTTGGCAGCGATGGCAGCAGTACCAAATGTTGAAACAAGGCTTGAAACAGAAAGCTTACCTATCTGGAACATGCCGTTTTCCAATCCGCTCGGAAGACCAATAGACAGAATCTTCTTAATGATAGAAGGTGATGGAAGAAAATCTTTGCAGGTCTTTATTCTTATTGCTGATTCTGCTCTGAACATAAGTCCGATAATAATTATGGCTGATATTATTCGCGAAATAAGAGTGGCTAAAGCTACACCGGCAACTCCCATATCAAATACAAATATAAATAAAGCATTCCCACATATATTGATTATATTCATGACAAGGCTTGTGTTCATGCTTATCTTACTGTTTCCGATACTTCTGAAAAGTGCCGCACCTGCATTATAGACACCAAGGAACGGGTATGAGATTGCTGTTATATAGAAATATATACTTGCGCTTTCAAATACATCTTTTTCAATCTTTCCAAATATGAAATTGATGATACCGTGATTGCCTATGAGAGAGATAACCATCAGTAATGATGATAGTGTACTCATAATAAATATAAGCTGTCCGGCAGATTTCTTGGACATATTAATATTCCTGCTGCCAAGATACTGGCTGCATACAACAGCACCTCCGGTTGCGAGAGCTGATAATATCTGGATAAGCAGGTTACTTATATTATCAACAAGTGCGACACCTGAAACTGCCGCCTCTCCTGCTATTGATACCATGAATGTATCAACAAAGCCTACGCTGACAGCCAGCAGCTGTTCAAATATCAGAGGAATAATAAGCTTCTTTAAATCTTTAGATGTAAACATAATAATCTCCTATATTAATACATAGCATATCTTAATAATATAAAACAATAATTTATGTAAAAAAATAAGAAAAGTAGCTGTATTTAATGCAAAATACATAAAAATTGCGAAAAGACTTTTGAAAGAAGAAAATTATCTGAACAAATCTTTAGAATAAATGATTGAAAATAAGACTTGTACATGATATAATACGATATAATTTGAATATATGAAGGAGGTATTGTCGTGAAACATATTAAGACAATCAGCAACCGCGTATTAAAGGATACAATGAAGCACGGCGGATGTGGCGAGTGCCAGACATCATGCCAGTCAGCATGTAAGACATCTTGCACAGTTGGTAACCAGAGCTGTGAGAATAAGAATAACTAGTATTTTTAGTAAGAGAGTGTCGAACTATTCTGCACTCTCTTATTTTTCGTAAATGTATAGAGAACATTTACGGTTTGGAGGCTTTTTAATGATACATCAGTATAAGAATAACGGTTATAACATCGTATTAGATGTCAACAGTGGTTCTGTGCATGTTGTTGATGACATTGTATACGATATTATAGGACTTTATGAGAATAATACTCTTGAGCAGATTACAGATGCACTTAGAGACAGATATTCTGTTCAGGATATTAAAGAGGCATATGAAGAGATTGGCGAACTTAAGGAAGCAGGTCAGCTCTTTACAGAAGATATATATGAACCATATATAGATAATTTTAAGGACAGACCTACAGTTGTTAAAGCTTTATGTCTTCATATAGCACATGACTGTAATCTTGCATGTAAATATTGCTTTGCAGAAGAAGGCGAATATCATGGAAGAAGAGCTCTTATGAGCTACGAGGTAGGAAAGAAGGCTCTTGATTTCCTTGTTGCCAATTCAGGCTCAAGAAAGAATCTTGAGGTAGACTTCTTTGGCGGTGAGCCAACTATGAATTTTGAAGTTGTTAAGCAGCTTGTTGAATACGGAAGAAGCATAGAAGAGGCTAATAATAAGAAGTTCAGATTCACACTTACGACTAATGGTATTCTTCTTAATGACGAGATTCTTGATTTCGCCAATAAGGAGATGAGTAATATTGTACTTAGTATAGATGGACGTAAGGAGATTAATGACCTTATGCGTCCGACAAGGAATAACCACGGCAGCTCATATGACATTATAATGCCTAAGTTTAAGAAGGTGGCAGAGAGCAGAAATCAGATGAATTATTATGTCAGAGGTACATTTACACATAATAATCTGGATTTTTCAGAAGATGTTCTTCATCTTGCTGATGAGGGATTTGAGCAGATTTCTGTTGAGCCTGTTGTTGCACAGCCGACAGATTCATATGCTATAAGAGAAGAGGATATTCCGTTCCTTTGTGAACAGTATGATATCCTTGCGAAAGAAATCATTAAGCGAAAGAAAGCTGGTAAAGGCTTTAATTTCTTCCACTTTATGATAGATATTAATGGTGGTCCATGTGTTGCCAAGAGATTGTCAGGATGTGGTTCAGGCTGTGAGTATCTTGCAGTTACACCTTGGGGAGATTTCTACCCATGTCATCAGTTTGTTGGTAACGAAGATTTCCTTATGGGTAATGTTGATGATGGAATAGTAAGACCGGACATCAGAGACATGTTTAAGAATAGTAATGTCTATTCAAAGGAAAAATGTAAGAATTGTTTTGCAAAATTCTATTGCAGTGGTGGTTGTGCAGCTAACTCATATAACTTCCATGGTAATATCAATGATGCGTATGATGTTGGATGTGAACTTCAGAAAAAGCGTATAGAATGTGCAATAATGATTCGTGCGGCCATGGCTGAGGAAGAATAAGTATAAGGGAGAGTTTTTAACATGAAGTACAGTTTACCTAAGAAGATTATTTATTCAATAATCGTTGCTGTTTTACTGGTTGGACTTGTATTAACAGCATTTTTCGGACTTAATGGAAAGGGATACGGAAGCACTTATGATATAGATCTTGGTCTTGATCTTGCAGGTGGTGTAAGTATCACATACCAGATTAAGGAAGATAACTTTACATCACAGGATGTAGAGGATACAATCTATAAGCTTCAGAAGCGAGTAGAAGGAAAGAGTACAGAGTCACAGGTTTATAAGGAAGGTGACAACAGAATTACTGTTGAGATTCCTGGAGTAACAGATGCTAATGAGATTCTTAAGGAACTTGGTACACCAGGTTCATTGGAATTCCTTGATTCTACAGGATATTCAGCATTCTCACAGGGCAATGATTACACACCACTCCTTACAGGTTCAGATGTAAAGGCAGCACAGGCTTACACTGATACTAACAGTTCAGAAGATACACCTTATGGTGTCCAGCTTACATTTACAGATGATGGTGCTACTAAGTTCTATGATGCAACATCAGCTAATATTGGCAACAGAATATATATTGTATATGACGGAGAAGTTGTAAGTGCACCTAATGTTAAGACAGCTATATCAGGTGGTACAGCAACTATCACAGGTATGGAATCGTTCGATGAGGCAGATAACCTTGCAACATATATAAGAGTTGGTTCAATTCCTCTTACACTTGAGGAAGTAAGCTCTAACATTGTTGGTGCACAGCTTGGACATGCAGCAATCAAGACAAGTTTAATTGCTGCTGCTATAGGTCTTGCATTACTCTGCTTATTCATGATTGTTATGTTCAGAATTCCTGGACTTGTTGCAACATTATCACTGATTATCTATACAGCACTTGTTTTATTCCTTGTAAGTGTATATGATCTTACTCTTACACTTCCGGGTATTGCCGGTATTATTCTTGGTATTGGTATGGCAGTAGATGGTAATGTTATTATCTACACAAGAATAAGAGAAGAGATTGGTGCCGGAAAGTCTGTAGAGAGTGCTATTCTTTCAGGTTATAACAAGGCAACATCATCTATAGTAGATGGTAACGTAACAACACTTATCGCTGCTTTAGTATTGTACATATTCGGTACAGGTCCAGTTAAGGGATTTGCTACAACTCTTGCAGTTGGTAATATAGTATCAATTTTTACATCACTTGTTATTACCAAGGTTATTATGAAGCTTTTATATAACTTTGGTATCAGGGATGCTAAGTGGTATGGTAAGAATGTATACAGAAAGACGCTTGATGTTCTTAGCATTAAGAAATGGGCTGCGATTGGCTCAGCAGTAGTTATTGCTGCAGGTATCATAACTATGGCAGTTCAGGCTGGTCTTGGAAACAGAGCATTAAACTTCAGTCTTGAGTTCGTTGGTGGTTCAACAACAACATTTACATTTGATAAAGAGTATACAGCAGAAGAGATTGAGGATAATATCATTCCTGTAATCAGAGATGCTGCAGGTATTACAGAGGTTCAGCAGCAGAAGGTTGCAGATTCAACACAGGTTTCATTCAAGACATCAGATCTCTCACTTGAACAGAGAGAAGCTATTGAAAATGCGGTTACAGCTAAGTATCCAATCAAAGATGGAACAATCGTTGAGACAGATACAATCAGCTCATCAGTTTCTGCAACAGTTAAGAGAGATGCTATTCTTTCAGTTATACTTGCTACAATCTGTATGTTGATATATATCTTTGTAAGATTCCGTGATATCAGATTTGCACTTGCAGCTGTATTAGCACTTCTTCATGATGTACTTGTTGTTCTTGCATTCTATGCATTTGCAAGAATTCCGGTTGGAACAACATTTATTGCATGTATGCTTACAATAGTAGGTTATTCTATTAACGGTACAATTATTATCTTTGACAGAATAAGAGAGCAGTTAAAGACAGCTAATTCAAAGACTAACATTACAGAGCTTGTTAACTCATCAATAACAAGCACAATGTCAAGAACAGTATATACATCTATAACAACACTTATAATGCTTATTGTTCTTTTCATTATGGGTGTAACTTCGGTTAAGGAGTTCACACTTCCACTTATCGTAGGTATTGTTGTTGGTGCTTACTCATCAGTATGTTTAACAAGTGCTATGTGGTACGTAATGGGTGGTAAGAAGAGAGGCGTTGTAGAAGAGAATAATAAAAAAGCAGCTTCCAAGAAAGAGGTTTTTGAAGACGGTTCTCAGGTTTAATTAACAGATACAATAAGTTTATGACATGGCGGGGATTGTATATCAGTTCCCGCCATAATTGGTTTAATAATGAAACAGGGAGAAAAGAGTGAAAAGCAACTGGAGAGTATACACTAAGAAAGCTGATTTCAAAGCAATTGGAGAAAGATTTGGCATTGACCAGGTTATGGCAAGAATTATCCGTAACAGAGGGTTAGAAACGGACGAGCAGATAGATATGTATCTTAATGGGACCGTGGATGATATGCATTCACCACATTTATTAAAGGATGCAGACAAATGTGTTGATATCCTGACAGACAAGATACATGCCGGGAAGAAAATACATATTATAGGAGATTATGATATAGATGGAATATGCTCAACAACAATTCTTTACAAGGGGCTAAAGGCAGCAGGTGCAGATGTAACATTTGCAGTACCAGACAGAATTATTGACGGATACGGTATTAATGAGAACTTAATAGATGATGCATATAATAATGGAACCGATACGATTATTACATGTGATAATGGAATTGCCGCAATTGAGCAGATTAAATATGCCAAAGAAAAGGGAATGACAGTGATTGTAACTGACCATCACGACATTCCATTTGATTTCGTTGATGGCGAAAAGATACATAAAGTACCGCAGGCAGATGCAATCGTTAATCCTAAGCAGGAGGACTGCCCATATCCTTTTGATAAGCTGTGTGGAGCAGGAGTTGCATTTAAAGTGATTAAGATACTTTATGAAAAATGTGGGCTTAATCCTATTGGGCTTGAGGAATATGCAGAACTTATGGCAATTGCAACAATAGGAGATGTAGTTGATTTATCAGATGAGAACAGGGTAATTGTCAAATATGGTTTAAAGCATCTGGCAGTAACTTCTAATATCGGTATAAGAGCGCTTGTAGAGGCGTGTGAGCTTGAAATAGACAAGATAAGCTCATATCACATAGGATTTGTTATAGGTCCATGTCTTAATGCGACAGGAAGACTTGATTCAGCAAGAAGAGCCATTGAGCTGCTTCTTACTACAGATATGGAAGATGCGAGAAAGAAGGCTTTAGAGCTTCGCACACTTAATGTTGAAAGAAAAGATATAACAGAAGAATATGCCGCTATTGCAATTGAACAGGTTGAGAACACTGAACTAAAAGACGATAAGGTGTTAGTTGTGTATCTTCCTGAATGCCATGAAAGTGTTGCAGGGATAATTGCAGGAAGGGTAAGAGAAAAATTCTACAGGCCTTCAATAGTAATCACTAAGGCAGAAGATGGTGCAAAGGGCTCAGGGCGTTCAATAGAAGGCTATAACATGTTTGAGGAGATAAGCAAATGTGGTAAACTCCTTAACAAATATGGCGGACATCCAATGGCTGCCGGAATATCGCTTGATATTGATAAAATTGATGAATTCAGGAAAGCGCTGAATGAGAATCAGACAATGACAGAAAATGTACTAACGCCGACAGTGTGGATTGATGTGCCTATGCCGGTTGATTATGTTGATATAAAACTTATAAAACAGTTTGAGAAGCTGCAGCCTTTCGGGAAAGGTAATGAAAAACCGGTGTTTGCAGACAGAAATCTTACTGTCAGACAGTCAGCTGTGATTGGAAAAAATAAAAATGTATTAAGATGTCAGTTAGAAAGTGAGCATGGCAAGCTGGTGACAGCAATCAGGTTCAAATTAGACGGACAGGAGATACCAGAGGTTGGAAGGAAGATATCTATGGTGTATTACCCGGATATTAATGAATATAATGGGATTGTTTCAATACAGTTTCGAATAGAAGACTGGAGATATGTGTAAGTAGCAGTCATCCAATAAAAGAACCGTCGGTTCTTTGACCTGTATAGGTCAATGGGACCGGCGGTTTATATATTCTGTCTTATACTTAGAATAGACGATTTTCTGGCTGTTATACAGGCTGTAATATCCGGATAACAGATAACTTAATGCAATACACAGAATTGTGAATTTCATTGTTGATGCACCAAACATCTCAATAGATAGAATGAATGATGTGAGTGGGCAGTTAGTTACTCCGCAGAACACACTTACCATACCACATGCTGCACATAATCCGACAGGGAGTCCGAATATAGGTGCTAAGAAGCTTCCAAGCGTTGCACCCACGAAAAGAGTAGGAACAATTTCGCCACCTTTGAATCCACCGCCCAAAGTTACGGCTGTAAACAGCATTTTTAAAAGGAATACATACCATGCACAACTTGTTACAAAGCTTCTTGCAATAATATCTGAGCCTGCACCGAGATAATCAGTTGTGCCAAATATGTAACGCATGGCAATAACAAGAGCACCGGCAATAATTATTCTTATGTATGGGTTGTTTATGTAATCAGTGTAGAGCTTTGAAGTACCGTGTAAAACAACACACAGCAGAATGCTTACAAGAGCAAAAAGTACGGACATGATGATGAATTTACTGCCATTAATAAAAGAAAAAGAAGTAATTTCATCAACTACAAAATGTGTAGATTCAAGTCCCAGTGCAGAGGCTATGCCCTGTGCTATAAATGCAGCGAGTACGCATGGCACTAAAGCAGCATAATACATAACACCGACGCTGATTACTTCCATGGAGAAAACAGCTGACGCAATAGGTGTTCCGAAAAGTGCTGAGAAACAGGCACTCATACCACACATAATCATAATTCGAGTATCCTTCTCGTCGAATTTAAACAGTTTTGCAAATGTATTGCCTAATGCACCTCCGACCTGAAGCGCAGCACCTTCTCGTCCGGCAGAACCACCACAAAGATGGGTAAGAAGAGTTGATACAATTATAAGAGGGGCAACTCTTCCCGGTACTTCATCATTCGACTGTATTGCAGTTATGACAAGGTTAGTTCCGCGGTTTCCTGCTTCGTGAACAATGTTGTACATGAATACAATGATGATACCTGCAACAGGCAGTCCGAATAGTAAAAATGGGTATTCAACCCGGAGGCTGCCTACATAACCAAGCATCAGGTGAAATACAGCACCGACAGAACCGATAAAACAGCCACATACAACCGAACAGAATAGCCATTTGAAAAGAGTTATTACTGCAAGTTTAAGCCGTTGAATATATTCAAACAAAGTTTCTTTATCCATATCCCAATACCTCATACTTTAAAAGACCTTTTTACTCATGTTGCTGTTATGATAATCCGGATTATTGGTTACATCTTGTATAAACCATGAAGGTGGAGTGTATGAATTGGCTGCTTCAATAGTTGGAAATTCAACCTCAGCAAGAACAGTGCCTTCGAAAAGCCCCTCAAATATGTCTAGTTCAATTGTATATCCGCTATCATCAGGAATTTCATAACGTTTCTTGGTTATAATATTGCCATCAGCCTTTTTTATCAGATGATCATATGCATTCTTATTAAGTGGAAGATTATATTCTTCCCTTGCTATCATGCCGTTTCCTTTGTAGGTAAGATAAAAGTCATCATTGTCACGCCTTACGCGCACAACAGGGGAAGTATTAAGATAACCCTGTTCAATAATGCGGCATGGATATAAATCTATATCGTCAGGTATTCCTGACACAAGATATTTACGCTCGATTTCCATAATAAACCTCGATTCTTTTAACTTAATTAAATAAAGAGAAAAAAGGCTGCCACATAAGTGACAGCCTTTAAAAGTCATTCAATAATTACTTCTTCTTAGACTTCTTAGCTGGAGTGTTTACAACATCCTTTAAAGCCTTACCAGCCTTGAACTTAGGTGCCTTAGAAGCAGGAATCTGGATAGCCTTTCCTGTCTGAGGATTCTTACCTGTTCTTGCAGCTCTTTCAGCAACTTCAAATGTACCGAAACCTACTAACTGGATCTTTTCTCCAGCCTTTAACTGTTCTGCAACAGTGTCTGTAAAAGCCTTAACAGCCTTCTCTGCGTCCTTCTTAGAAAGCTCAGCCTTTTCTGCGATAGCAGCAACTAATTCTGACTTATTCATAATTAAATTGTCCTCCTTAAAAAATTAAGTAATAATAAGTATAAATTATTTATACTCCTAGATTGATAATTTGTCAATAAAAAGTGGCTCAAAATGGGGATTTTTGGCACTTTTTGCTAATTGTAAACACTTATATTTCTTCCATTAATTCTTCCCAGTGTTCATATAGTGTGTCTAATTCTTTCTTTAATTGAGTGGATTCATTATGAAGTTCCATTAAACGTGCTGTGTTACTGCCTATTGAAGGGTTAGAATATTCTGCATCAATAGCAGACATCCTGTCTTCGATTTCAGCAATTCTTTCTTCTGTTTTCTTGATTTCGTTCTGCTTTTTCTTAAGCTTATTCTGCTCTTCACGGGACTGCTGCCATGACAGTTTAGAGCTCTTTACAGAAATGTTGTCAGAAGAAATATCAGGTGTATCTGGAAAAGCCTTTGCTGTCAGTATATCCCTTTTTTCAATGTAATAATCATAATTGCCAATATAATTGACTATATTCTGGTTAGTGAGTTCAATAATTCTGGTTGCAGTAGCGTTGATAAAGTATCTGTCGTGGGAAACATATAGAACAGTTCCTGTGTAGCTGTTAAGTGCATTTTCAAGAATCTCTTTGGATACAATATCAAGATGGTTAGTAGGTTCATCAAGAATAAGCAGGTTAGCATTGGAAAGCATAAGCTTTGCCAGTGAAACTCTGCCACGTTCACCACCACTTAAATCGCGGATGTATTTGAATACATCATCATCAGTAAAAAGAAATGCAGCAAGGGTATTTCTTATCTGTGTGTTATTAAGGTCAGGATATGCGTCCTGAATCTCCTGAAAAAGGGTCTTGTCAGGGTCAAGCACATGATGTTCCTGATCGTAATAACCAATAGCAACCTTGGCACCAAGATAAATGCTTCCGCTGTCCGGCTGGATAATGCCGTTAATAAGCTTTAATATAGTTGTTTTACCGGTTCCGTTATTACCTATCAAAGCAACACGCTCACCACGCTTAATCTCAAAATTAATATTATTAAAAAGAGTATTGCCGTCAAATGATTTGGTAAGGTCAGTAACAGTAAGAACATCATTACCACTTATAACAGATGGCTCAAGTTTAATGTTCATTTTTGCATTAAGTTCAACAGGCTTGTCAACAACCTCCATTTTATTAAGCATTTTTTCACGGCTCTCTGCACGTTTGATGGATTTTTCGCGGTTAAACTGCTTTAACTTGGCAATAACCTCTTCCTGATGCTTGATATCACGCTGCTGGTTTAAATATTCCTTTAACTTCATATTACGAAGAATTGCCTTCTTGGAAGCATAATCTGTGTAATTACCGGAAAAAACGGTACAGTCACCGTTATCAATTTCAATAATCTTGCTTACAATCTTATCAAGGAAATATCTGTCGTGAGCAACGATAAGAACAGCACCGCTGTAGTTGAGAAGATAATTCTCTAACCAGCTTATTGAATCCATATCAAGGTGGTTAGTAGGCTCATCGAGCATTATAATATCGGGCTTGGAAAGTAATAGCTTACCTAAAGATACACGGGTTTTCTGACCTCCGGATAAAGTGTTTACGTGTAAAGAAAAATCCTCTTCAGCAAAACCAAGACCTTTGAGTACTCCCGTAATCTCACTCTTATACGCATAACCATTGTTCATCTCGAACTCATGATTAAGATTGGTATATCTGTTCATAAGGGATTCAAGTTCATCACCTGAAGCATTGTTCATTGCGGCTTCTATGCGTCTTAATTCGCTTTCCATATCAAGGATATACTGCTTTACAGAAAGAAGCTCATCATAAATGCTTCTATCAGACTGAAGGTCCTGCTGCTGTGCAAGATAACCAAGAGTCTTATCCTTAGCAAGAGTGACAATACCTGTATCAGCAGGTTCTTCACCTGTGATAATCTTTAGCAGAGTAGATTTACCGGCACCATTGATTCCAACAATGGCAGCCTTCTCATGATCCTCTATATTAAAAGAACAGGACTTGATAATAACATCTGTTCCAAAAGATTTACTAATATTATTGCAAGATAAAATCATAAAAACTCCTTTCTCATACGATTATATATGTACAAGAAATAAAATGCAATTATTACTTTGACTTATGGACTTCTGTAATGTAAAATTAACAAGTTATAGAAATGGAGATTAAAGAATGAAATTTGATGAATTAAATATTGATGAAAGAATTTTAAGAGCGGTAGAGGATATGGGCTTTGAGGAGACATCTCCTATACAGACACAGGCCATTCCTGCAGTATTGGAAGGAATTGATGTTATCGGACAGGCACAGACCGGAACAGGTAAGACTGCTGCGTACTCTATCCCTATGTTACAGAAGATTAATCCAGATGTTAAGAAACCACAGGCAATTGTACTCTGTCCTACAAGAGAGCTTGCAGTACAGGTTGCAGAAGAGATAAGAAAGCTTGCCAAGTACATGAGTGACATTAAGGTGTTACCGGTGTATGGCGGACAGGAGATTGTAAGACAGATTAAGTCTTTAAAAGCCGGCGTACAGATTATTGTTGGAACTCCGGGACGAGTTATGGACCATATGAGAAGAAAGACAGTTAAGTTTGATTCTGTTTCTATGGTTATATTAGATGAAGCTGATGAGATGCTTGATATGGGATTTCGTGAGGACATGGAAACAATTCTTACGGAGACACCAGAGGAAAGACAGACAGTTCTTTTCTCAGCTACAATGCCTAAGCCTATAATGGAGATTGCAAGAAAATTCCAGAAAGACGCTAAGATTATCAAGGTTGTAAGAAAAGAACTTACAGTTTCTAATATTGATCAGTTTTATTATGAAGTAAGACCTAAGAATAAAACAGAAATCTTAAGCCGTCTTATTGATATATACAATCCTAAGCTGTCAGTTGTGTTCTGTAACACTAAGAGACAGGTAGACGAGCTTATATCAGAGCTTAAGGGCAGAGGATATTTTGCTGACGGTATACACGGAGATATGAAACAGCAACAGAGAGACCGTGTAATGGACGATTTCAGAAGTGGAAAGACAGAAATTCTTATTGCAACTGATGTTGCGGCAAGAGGAATTGATGTTGACGGAGTTGATATAGTATTTAACTATGACCTTCCACAGGACGAAGAATATTATGTACACAGAATAGGAAGAACAGGAAGGGCTGGAAAATCAGGACTTGCACTTTCATTTATATCTGGAAGAGAAGTATATAAGTTAAAGGATATTGAGAGATATTGCAAGACCAAGATTCTTGCAAAGCCAATCCCATCACTTGATGATGTCAAGAACACCAAGATGGATGGTATATTTGACAAGATTAAAGAGATGATTGAAGCTGATGAGCACAGAGCCATGCTTGATATGGTTGAGGAGCATGTTAATCAGGAAGATTATACATCAATGGATATGGCAGCAGCTCTTCTTAAGATGATAGTTGGAGATACATTGGACAGAATCGATGAGGTAGAGAATTTTCATTTTGATGAAAATGCAGATACATCAAGAATGGTAAGACTCTTTATTAATGTTGGTAAGAAGGACAAGATTACACCAGCCAATATTCTTGGAGCGATTGCAGGAGAATCCGGAATGCCGGGAAGACTTGTCGGTGCAATTGATATGATGGATAATTATACATTTGTTGATGTTCCTGCAAAGCATGCGGAAGCAGTACTTGCAGCAATGAATGACAATGTGCTTATCAAGGGCAGAAAGGTTAATGTAGAGAAGGCAAATGTATCTGCAAAGCCTGCAAGAAAATCCAAGTCAAAGCCAGATACAAGAAGAAAAAAAGACGAGTCCCGTGGAAAACATGACAAACTTAAAGAACGCAGAAGTAAAGGCGGCAAGGTAAGAAGAAATGGAGAAAAGTATTAAGCTTACCAGTCTTAACAGAAAAGAAGCGTTAAGATATCTGGGATATAAGAAAAATGCACCTGATGAGCGGGTGGAAGAGCTTATGGATGAATGTGAGGAGCTTGTATTAAAGACCGCAGTTCCAAGATTTATTTATAAGAAGTTCGATTTTACAGTTAATGAAGACGGTGTGGCATTTAAGAATACAAGCATGGTGCTTCCGGGTGAGTCTATTAAGAAGCACCTGTATAAATGTGATAGTGCAATATGCATGGCTGTAACGATATCGGAAGGTATTGACAGACAGCTAAGAGTGTTGCAGCTTACAGATATGGCAAAGGCACTGGTGTTTGATAGTCTGGCAAGTGTAGCTGTTGAACAGGCATGTGATAAGGTTGAAGAACTTTTAAGAGAGGAATATCCTGATTATTACCAGACATTCAGGTTCGGAATTGGTTACGGTGATTTGCCGATAAGCATGCAGCTCCTTTCCTTAAGGTATTAGATGCCAGTAAAAAGATAGGACTTAATCTTAACAAATCATATATGCTTGCTCCAGTAAAGTCGGTAACTGCGGTTATCGGACTTACTAAGGAGCCGGTAAGTACTGAGAACAGAGGTTGCGCAACCTGCAATCTTAATAAAACCTGCGCATACAGAGGAATGGGAGGACATTGTAGTGGCTGACAGATTCAGAGAACTCTTAAAAAATAGAGATTATATAATATTTGATGGTGCTATGGGTACAATGCTTCAGGCAGCTGGCATGAAGATGGGAGAGATACCTGAAGTGCTTAATATAACAAGGCCGGAGCTTCTTGTTTCAATTGCAGAGCAGTATTTTAATGCCGGTTCAGATGTGGTATATGCCAATACATTTGGTGCAAACAGATATAAGCTTGAAGAATGCGGAAAAAGCGTTGAGGAGCTTGTAACTGCCGGAATTGTCAATGCAAAGAAGGCAAGAGATGCAGTAAAGCCTGACGGACTTGTTGCACTCGATGTCGGACCAATCGGACAACTTCTTGAGCCAACAGGCGTATTAAGCTTTGAAGAAGCATATGATATGTATGCCGAGATAGTAAAGGCTGGAGCTGCTGCGGGAGCAGACCTTGTTGTATTTGAGACAATGACCGACCTTTTAGATGTTAAGGCTGCTGTACTTGCAGCTAAGGAAAACAGCGACCTTCCTATAGCTGCTACGATGACATTTGAACAGAATATGAGAACATTCACAGGCTGTTCTATATCAGCAATGGCTCTTACGCTTACAGGACTTGGCGTTGATGCACTCGGTGTAAACTGTTCTTTAGGACCTAAGGAATTAGAACCGGTTATTGAAGAACTTGTAAAATGGACTAATCTTCCAATAATAGTAAAGCCTAATGCAGGACTTCCTGACCCTGAAACTAACCTTTATAATGTTACTGCAGTCCAGTTTGCAGATTTCATGAAGGATTTAAGAAAATATGGCATTAAGATATTCGGCGGCTGCTGTGGAACTAATCCTGAATTCATTAAAGAATTATCAGAAATGTTAAAAAGAGAAGGCAATCCGGCAACACCACACAAATATATTCCGGGTGCAGTGTGTTCAGCAACAAGCACTGTTGTCGTTGATGAGCCAAGAATTATCGGTGAAAGAATCAATCCTACAGGTAAGAAGCTTTTTAAGGAAGCACTTTTAAGACATGATATGGATTATATTCTTGGACAGGCTTTAGAGCAGATATCAGGCGGAGCAGATATTCTTGATGTCAATGTAGGTCTTCCGGGAATTGATGAGCGTGAAATGATGATTGATACAATAAAGTCATTACAGGCAGTTGTAGATGTCCCACTTCAGATCGATTCTACAATACCTGAAGTACTTGAGGCAGCACTCCGTGTATACAATGGTAAGCCGCTTGTTAACTCAGTTAATGGTGAGGAGGAGTCTCTTAATAATGTTCTTCCTCTTGTTAAGAAATATGGTGCAGGAGTTATCGGACTTGCACTTGATAAAGATGGCATTCCTAAGAAGGCAGAGGACAGAGTTGCAATAGCAAAGAAGATTATGGACAGGGCTGTTGCAATGGGAATCCCTAAAGAAGATATTTATATTGACTGCCTTACACTCACAGCTTCTGCTGAACAGGAGGGCGTAATGGAAACTCTTAATGCACTTCATACAGTTAAGAATGAGCTTGGCTTAAAGACAGTGCTTGGTGTTTCTAATATTTCATTCGGACTTCCAAACAGAGTGCTTGTAAACCACATTTTCCTTACAATGGCACTTACTAACGGACTTGACCTTGCGATTATAAATCCTAACATCCCAGAGATGACAGGTGCGGTAAGGGCGTACAAGCTTCTTGCCAATATTGATAAGAATTCAGTTGATTATATAAAAAACTATGGCGCTATGCCAAATGTTTCTAAGATTGATCCTGTCAAGAAGGAAAAGAAGGATGGGAACTATACAGGAGATGACCTTTTCTATGCCGTAGAAAAAGGACTTAAAAATGAAGGGGCTGAGATAACAGAGGCACTTCTTAAAACTATGGATTCGATGGAGATTGTTAATCAGGTGCTTATTCCTGCGCTTGATAAGATAGGTGCTGAATTCGATAAGGGTACATTGTTCCTTCCACAGCTTATTATGGCAGCATCAGTTACCCAGGCAGCATTTGAAGTTATAAGAAAGCATATGGTTATGTCTGATAATGCTCCTGTAAGCAAGGGAAAGATTGTTATAGCTACAGTCAAGGGGGATGTCCATGATATCGGTAAGAATATTGTTAAGGTTCTTCTTGAAAATTATGGATATGATGTTATTGACCTTGGTAAAGATGTCGAGTACCAGACAGTTGTTGATGCAATAAGAGATAATGATGTTAAACTGTGTGGACTTTCTGCACTTATGACAACAACACTTGTATCTATGAAGGAAACAATTGCACTTATAAGAGAAAATAATCTTGATTGTAAGGTTATGGTTGGCGGAGCAGTACTTACTCCGGAATATGCTAAAGAGATAGATGCAGATTTCTATGCAAAGGATGCAAAAGAATCTGTTGATATTGCTAAAAGAGTTCTTGGTTAAAATTTTGACATATCGAGAAAAAATGTTTATAATTATAGCACTTAGTATAATTGATTTATAATAATAATTTGATGTGTTTTTTATATATGCAATTGTAGTCTGGAGGTTTATGGTAATGGAAGAAAAAAAGATTTCATCGGCGGTAATAAGAAGGCTGCCAAGATATTACAGATATCTGGGAGACTGATAGAGTCTGGTGTACAGAGAATATCATCTAAAGAATTGAGCGCCAGAATGAAAGTGACTGCCTCTCAGATAAGACAGGATCTTAATAATTTTGGAGGCTTTGGTCAGCAGGGATATGGATATAATGTGCAGTACCTGTATGAAGAAATTGGCAAGATTCTTGGAATAGACAGAAATCATAATATGGTTATTATCGGAGCCGGTAATTTAGGCAAGGCAATAGTTAATTATAGTGATTTTGAAAAAAGAGGATTCGTTATTAAGGGAATATTTGATAATAATCCTAAGATTAAGGGCACTAAGATTCGTGGAATAGAAGTAAGGATGATGAATGAACTTACTGATTTTATTAAAGATAATGAAATCGAGATAGTTGCACTTACTATTCCTAAAGAAGCAGCAAGACAGATAGCAAAGGTTGTTGCTGATGCAGGAGTCAAGGCTATATGGAACTTTGCACATACAGATCTTAATCTTCCGGATGATGTTATTGTTGAGAATGTACATTTGTCAGAAAGTCTTATGAGACTTTCATATACTATTGCTAACAGAAAGTAACTGTTTGGGAGGATAATATGGCAGAACCTGATATTGAGAAGCTGAAAAGTTGTACAGCCATAAATGATATACCGATACTTACTCTTGATGAAAGATGGTATCACCTTATAACAGATAAGTTAAAGACGGACGAAATACGTTACTGGGAAAAGCGCCTTAATGAGCTGCTTAAGAAGCAGGGACAGGTTAATAATGACATAAAAGAAGTAAAAAAGATAAAAAAACAGCTTATTCAGGATGTTGTTGATAATATGCAGGATGAAGATAACGATCCTAAGAAAGCAAAGGTTATGGAGCAGAATCAGAGACTTATCCAGGAGGCAAAGGATAAGATTAACAGTCTTGAGGATGAGGCACTTGATATACCGAGGGATATTGTTGATGCTAACAGAAATCTGCTTATAGAGACAGTAAAGGTGTGTTATAATAAGATTAACAGTAACAAAGAAGATCTTGAAGTACTTGATAAATGGATTAATGCAACCAGAGTAAAGTTAAAGAAGAATATTCTTATCAAGCAGGATAAAGAAGAAGCTAATAATCGTATGTATTCATCAATGCATGATATTTTAGGAGCAGATGTCATGAAAGAATTAGACAGAATTAACGAGGAATAAGGTTATGGAATATTTAGCAGATTCACATACAATGAAGACAGTTGATAACTGTTCAATACAAGAGTTTAAGATTCCCTCAGTGGTGCTTATGGAAAGAGCCGCACTGGGGGTTTCAGTGTTTTTAAAAGGTCTGATTACCAGAGAGAAAAGTAATAAATGCATCAAAACTGTATGTGTATGTGGCAGTGGCAATAATGGTGCAGATGGACTTGCCGTTGCAAGACAGCTCAATGAGAATGGCATTAATGTAAGTGTTGTTATTGCGGGAACATCAGAGGGAACAGAAGAATACAGACTGCAGAAAAATATTGTCAGCAATCTTGGAATAGAATGTGTGGAATATAATGGCAATATTGATTTTTCTGAATATGATTATATTGTAGATGCAATGTTCGGGATAGGACTTTCAAGAAATATTGAAGGAAGATATGCACAGATTGCAGAAGCTGTCAACGAAGCAGGGGAAAAAGGCTCTGTGGTTGTTGCTGTGGATATTGCATCAGGAATTAATGCTGATAATGGTCAGATTATGGGAGTGGCTGTCAAAGCTGATTATACTGTAACATTTGGTTATAAAAAGACAGGTATCATGTTTTATCCGGGAGCAACATACAGTGGTAGTGTGGAGGTTGTTAATGCAGGATTTGTTCCTGAAAATGTGTTACATAATAAAGTGGATGGCTTTGGCAGAACATTCACATATACGGATGACGATATAGAAAGACTTGTTGTGAGAACTTCGGACTCTAACAAGGGAACATACGGAAGAACGCTTATAATAGCAGGTTCTAAGGATATGGGTGGTGCTGCGGTTTTATCAGCAAGCGCAGCATACAGGAGTGGAACAGGACTTGTTAAGATTCTTACACATGAAGTTAATAAGACACCGTTACTTGTACGGATGCCAGAATGCCTGATTGCAACTTATCAGGATAATAAGCCTCTTGCAGCAGAATTGAAAAAGGATTTTGCATGGGCAAAAAGTATAGCTGCAGGACCAGGTCTTTCTATGAATGAAGTGTCAGCAGAGATTACCAGAAGTGTCATTGAAATTAATGATAAGGTCAGAATATTAGATGCAGATGCACTAAATATTATAGCTGCAGAAAAAATTGATTTTAGGGGAAATGCTGAAGGCAATATTATTGTTACGCCGCATCTTATGGAAATGTCAAGGCTTATAGGAAAAAGTGTGTCAGATATTAAAAAGAATCTGGTACAGTGTGCAAAAGAATTTGCAAAAGAACATCAGTGCATATGTGTATTAAAGGATGCAAGAACAGTTGTGACAGACGGAACAAATGTGTATATCAACAGTACAGGTAATGATGGAATGTCAACGGGAGGTTCAGGAGATGTTCTTACAGGACTGACAGCGGGATTTACAGCTATGGGAATTGATGCATTTGAGGCAGCATGTCTGGCTGTATATGTTCACGGAAAAGCTGGAGATATTGCAGCATTAAACAGGGGAAAGGCAGGGATGACGGCATCAGATATTGCAAATGCAGTTGCAGATGCTATTAAAAGATAAAAGATAACTGAATACACACTTAAAAGTAGGCAATACTAATGCCAGAGGAAACAATTTAGTTTTAGGAGTGTGACAGTTGTGGTAATAAAAAGAGGAGATATTTTTTATGCAGATTTAAGACCTGTGGTTGGCTCGGAGCAAGGGGGAATAAGACCGGTACTTATTATACAGAATGATACAGGAAATAAGCACAGTCCAACAGTTATATGTGCTGCAATAACGAGCCAGATGCATAAGAGTAAGCTTCCAACTCATGTAGAGCTGGATTCATCAAGATATGACATGGTTAAGGATTCAGTAATACTTTTAGAACAGTTAAGAACGATAGATAAAAGAAGACTCAAGGATAAGGTGTGCCATCTGGATAATGACATCATCGGACAGGTTAATAAAGCACTGTCTGTAAGCTTAGAGATGAATTGACTATCAGCATAAAACTGTGTTATTATAGACAGGATAATTGTTATCGTACAATAGGATATTATTTATGGAGGAATATTATGAATGACGGCCATCCCGCGGATGGGAAAGAAAAGAAGTTTTCGTCACTGTTTAAGAGATTTGGCAGAGGAAAACGCGATGAGGATGTAACAGAAGAGATAATGGATATGGTTAATGAGAGCCATGAACAGGGTGTGCTTGAGGAGAATGAGGCTGAGATGATTGGCAATATATTTGAATTTGGAGAAAAGCAGGCATCAGATGTAATGACTCACAGAAACAATATTGTAGCACTTGATAATGATATTACGGTTAAAGAGGCATTTGACCGTGTTATGGAAGAAAATTATTCAAGGTATCCGGTATATGATGGAGATATTGATAATATAACAGGTGTGTTACATATCCGTGATCTTCTCAAAATATATGTAGAGGAAAGCAACCAGAGCAGAAAACTTCGTGAGGTTGGAAAAGAAATACTTTTTCAGCCATATTGCATACCTGAGACGAGAAATATAAGTCCATTATTCAGGCAGATGCAGTCAGATAAAATCCATATGGCTATAGTTGTGGATGAATATGGACAGACAGCAGGAATCATAACAATGGAGGATATACTTGAGGAAATAGTAGGTAATATCCTTGATGAATATGATGACGAAGAAGAACAGATAGTAACCGACGCAGACGGTTCTTATATAATAGAAGGTCAGGCTGATCTTGAAGATGTGGAAGCCAGGTTAGGAATAGAATTTGAGTGTGAGGATATTGATACACTCAGTGGTTTTATGATTTATAAGCTTGGCAAAATACCCGATGATGGGGAGAGCTTTGAAGTTGAGTATAATGGGTACATATTTAAGACTCTTGAAGTCCGTAACAGGATGATACTTAAAGTTAAAGTAGAAAAAGAAAATCGGGAAGGACATATTGACGGATAAGCAGCCGGATTCCTTAGAATGGGGGAATTATGCGTAAATATGAATTAGATATTTCATACGAAGGCAATATGCCTAATGAGGTGGAATTCACACTCGATGACAGATATGTTGTCAAAATTGGAGATGAAAGATTTTATAATCTTATGGGAGAGACAATGCTCTCAGCTTTTAACGGACTTGTTCACCCTGATGATGTAACTACATTTGAACATTTTGTTAATTCTGATATGTCAGAGGAATATTGCGTTGTCAGATGTCTTATTAAGAATGGAGCATATCGCTGGATGCTCCTTCTAAAAAAGAAGATATATAATGTCGGTTCTGAACGTATGGTAAAGCTTGTTGCGCAGGATATTATTGTTATATCTAATGACTTTGACATGTATTATCACAGGGTAAGAAAATACAGAGCATTAATGAATGTTATTGAAGAAAAGATTTTTGAATACGATCCAGAGAGCCGTATGCTGACAATATATTGCTACAGGAATAATAAATCAGAGATATTCGAGAGAATTGATCTTATAGAGTGGAGAGAGTCATGCATTGATAAGGGATATGTCACAGGTGATGACGTTATTCATTTTGAAGCATTATGCACAAGCATGTTAAGTGGCATGTCTAGTTTTACAGTGAAGTTCAGCTCATCTATTATGTCTAGGGGAGAAAGAGTCGATAATCTCGTGTTTAATGGACAGGCATTAATGACAGAGTCTGATAAGAGACTCACTGTTGGCGTTATTTCTGAGCCAGACAAAAGAACCAGAGTGGTTCAGGAACATGCAGATTTGGATGAGGCAAAGCTTGACTCTGCTACCGGAATATATAACAAGAAAGCCATTACTGACATGATAACGGAAGAAATCAATAAAGCAGCTGCTGATAATAAGAACAGACCAATGTATCTTATGATACTGGATATTGATAATTTCAAGAGTGTTAATGACAGCTACGGACATTATTTTGGCGATGAAGTAATTAAATCTTTTGCAGATTCATTAAGAATATCAGTTGGAGGAAGAGGTCTTGTTGGAAGAATTGGCGGAGATGAGTTTATGGTACTTCTTAAAGATGTATCAGTAGAAGAAGTCCGCATAATGCTTAAATCCATGAGAAAAGGCCTGAAAATGTTACTGGCACAGAAGCAGCCTGAATATCTGTTTTCTACTTCAATAGGAATTTCACAGTTTTCAAAAGACGGAACTGATTTTGAAACTTTGTTTAAGATTGCAGATGCAGCATTGTATATTGCAAAAGAAAAGGGTAAAGACAGGTACATAATATATGATTACGACAAGCATGGCGATATATTGGCTGATATGAAGCATGATATTGCATTTGGCAATGAATTTATGAAGCCTATGGCGAAGTATGAGCTTGCAGCTAATATCGTTATGAAGGTTTCCCTTGGACAGATGAAGGTTATGGATGTGCTTTCTGAGATAATGGATAAGCTTAATATTCATGGTATAAGTATATTTGCAGGAAATGATATGAAGTGCATATACAGTACAGGTCATTACAAGATTAAGGTTGAAAATGCTTCATATATATATAAAGATGGATATGAAAGCCACTTTGACGAATATGGTATCAATTGTGTTAATAATATTGCATCGCTTACAATTAATTTCCCAGAGGCATTTGGCAGATTAAGAGATAATAATATCTGTTCATTTATCCAGATGAAAACTATGGGAAACGATGAGCAGGAATATACGTTTGAATTCGATATATTTGGAACTAACAGAAGAAAATGGAGTGACACAGATATATCAATGTTAAAAATGATTGTCCTGGGCATGACAAATGCTATAAGTGGGCGATTGACAGATTGATGTTCTGTGTTATAATAATTGACAATAAATGCATTTTTATGCATTTTAATATCAGAATTTAGGAGATTAGGTTATGAGACGAGCAGTTTTTTCTATTCTCGTAGGTAATTCAGCCGGTGTACTTAGCCGTGTTGCTGGTATGTTCAGCCGCAGAGGATATAATATAGACAGCCTTACTGTTGGTGAGACTCTCAACCCTGAGTATTCACGAATGACTATCGCAGTAACAGGTGAGGATGATGTTCTTGAGCAGATTGAGAAACAGCTTAACAAACTCATTGATGTGAAGGAAATTGTAGAACTTCCTGCACATGAGTCTGTTTGCAGGGAACTTGTTATGATTAAGGTTGAATGTGGTCCGGAGAAGAGACAGCAGGTTTCATCTATAGCAGATATATTCAGAGCCAATATTGTTGATGTATCAAAAGAGTCAATGATAATTGCACTTACAGGAAGTTTGAGTAAGATGAATGCATTTATTGAACTTCTTGAAGACTTTAATATTACAGAGGTTGCAAGAACAGGTATTACAGGTCTTGCAAGAGGGAGTGCTGATTTGAAAAAGATGTAATAATTCTTTGGAGTATCCAGAGAACTTTTACAATATAAAACACATTTATATGGAGGTAGTTTAAAATGGCAGAAGCTAAGATCTATTATCAGTCAGATTGTAATTTATCATTACTTGACGGTAAGACAATCGCTATTATCGGTTATGGTAGCCAGGGACATGCACACGCATTAAATCTTAAGGATTCAGGTTGTCATGTAATTATCGGACTTTATGAGGGCTCTAAGTCATGGAAGAGAGCTGAAGAGCAGGGATTTGAAGTATTCACTGCTGCAGAGGCTGCTAAGAGAGCTGATATCATCATGATTCTTATCAATGATGAAAAGCAGGCTAAGCTTTATAAGGAAGATATCGAGCCAAATCTTGAGCCGGGTAACATGCTTATGTTCGCACATGGTTTCAACATTCACTTTGGTTTAATTAAGGCTCCTAAGGGTGTTGATGTAACAATGATCGCACCTAAGGCACCTGGACATACAGTTCGTTCAGAATATCAGGCTGGAAAGGGTACTCCTTGTCTTGTAGCTGTAGAGCAGGATGAGACAGGTAAGGCTCTTGATATGGCACTTGCTTATGGTCTTGGTATTGGTGGAGCAAGAGCCGGTCTTCTTGAGACTACATTCAGAACAGAGACAGAGACAGACCTCTTCGGTGAGCAGGCAGTTCTTTGCGGTGGTGTTTGTGCACTTATGCAGGCTGGTTTCGAAACTCTTTGCGAAGCTGGATATGATCCACGTAACGCTTACTTCGAGTGTATCCACGAGATGAAGCTTATTGTTGACCTTATTTACCAGTCAGGTTTTGCAGGAATGAGATATTCAATCTCTAACACAGCTGAGTATGGTGATTACATAACAGGACCTAAGATTATCACAGAGGATACTAAGAAGGCTATGAAGAAGATTCTTTCTGATATTCAGGATGGTACATTTGCTAAGGAATTCTTACTTGACATGAGCGATGCTGGTGGACAGGTACATTTCAAGGCTATGAGAAAGCTTGCTTCTGAGCATCCATCTGAGAAGGTTGGAGCTGAGATTAGAAAGCTTTACAGCTGGAACAATGAAAAGGATATGCTTATCAACAACTAATAATCAGTAATTGATAATATTTAAGGGCTGCCGTTATGGCAGCCCTTTTTGAATGTAATGATGAGTCAGAGAAAATCATTTATTCCTGATCTTTTTTGAATTCGTCTTTATTCTCATTATATTTTTTCTTGTATAAATTACGGGTTCTGGAAAACTGGAATCCGATTATTACTGCAACGAGTAAAATTGCAATTATATTGATTAATAATTCCATATATTATTTACTTCCTTTTATGACGACGATGTCTTTTTTCTTGACTGTATCAGCTGATAATATCTGTAGGCAGCAAATAATATTATGATAACAATTAATATGAGTGCTGCAAAAATTATTATTTTCCTGCCAGACTGTCTGGTGGAATTGGATGTATTGCTTTTTACATCTGCTATACTTGATTCTTCTGCTGCAATAGATGCTTCGACTGATTCTTTTTCCGCTTTTTCTTTTTCGATTTTTTCCTGTTCTTCGTATGTTGTTATATTTTCCAGCATATCATTACCAGAGTCATTGCCAACGGTTGTTCTGTATAAGCCAAAGTCAGCACAGCTGTATTCATAGTCATCTGAAACATAGAACCAGCACCACTGCTGTGATACATGTTTTTTATATGCAGCAGTCTGAACTTCAATAGATGTTCTGTTTCCCATTCGGGAAAGAGGAAGCCTTAAATTCATTGTGATTTTATTATCTGAATACAGATGAAGGTAAGTTTTAGGAACATCCCATGTTCCGTATTTTGAAGCTGAATCAGGAAAATATGATGGCTCGCTGCTTGATTCTACAGATTCTGCTACTGCATGTGAGAAAAGCATGTGACCGCCGTGCCCATATTCACCATTAAGATCCTGCGTTACAACCACAAGGGGTTTAAAACGTCTTATGGATGAAGTTGTATATGATAACACATCATCATATATGTATTGTTTTTTGGCAGCTTCTAAGGATGTGCTGTATAAATCAGGGAAATCACCGCATATAGGATAATGTTTGATGCCGGATTCCCATAAACCATCTAATTTCTCATGTTCTCTTATCTTGGCAGACGATGTGAATTCACACATATATGCAACCTGTACAGCTAAATCCTGCTCGCCTCCATATGTTGCAAGTACTCCTCCCAGGAAAAGAATTTCATCATCGGCATGAGTTGCAAACACAAGTATATCTGCTTTATCACAAGGCGTTTTCCATGCCTGTACATCTGAAGGTGCTGTGCCGGCTGAATATGCATGCAGGTCACATATTGCTTCATTTGAAGAAAATGTAATTGTAAGTGTTTCAGCGCCTTCTGGAATTTCAACATATTCATGCAGAAATCCGTTAGTTCCATATGTTTTCGTTGTACCATTATAGCTTAGAGTCCATTCATCCGGAACAAGATCCCATTTGATATAGAGAGAATATATTTTATCCTTTCCGGTTACAGTTATGGAATCGCCAGAAGCAAATGAGGTTTTTGTGTTGTAAGAACCATCGGTCATTCTGCTTACGCTTCCGCCATTTGAAAGTGTTATTGTAGTATTTACTTCTTCTGCCTGATTGTCATCAGCTTTTACAGGAGTAGAAAATAATACAATAAATAAGAACAGGGCAACGGCAATTGTCACCATGCTGCCTAAATATTGTTTCAGTTTAACTCGAATCATATAATCATACCATTCCTTATTAAAATTTTTACTCATTATTATAAACATAATGAACACATACTTTCAAGGATTGAAAGCAATATGTTATAATAAAAACCTAAATAAAATATAAGGATATTTTAAAATAGATGAAAAGTGATATTGCAAAATCGGAAAGACTGGGAATGTACGGTCGTGGAATAGAACGCATTAAGCTGAAAAAAGCAGCCGGTATAATGCAGAAGAACTGGAAAGGTAATATGGATACCGTAGAAATTGGAGGAAGTGATGTTTATCCTGCATTGGAAGCACTTATTGACGGTAATATAGACATGGTGCTTGCTGATATGAAAATGCTTGTTGAAATGGAGAAATCAGGCCAGCAGTTAGAAGATGGAATAGTTATATCAGGAGTTTTAAAGCGGAGAGATCCAAGGTATGTCATGATACGGAGAAAAGGAACTAAGGATATTGTTGAAAATGCTGTGGTTGCAACGGATTCTGATGAAAATGCGGCGGTTATATCCGGCATATATGATAATGTGGAATATTCAGTTGAAAATAATATAAAAGACTGCATGAACAGGCTAGATAATGAAGAGTGCGATGCTGTATTTGCATTTTATGATGATGTCAGAATTGCCAGATTGTACAACAGATTAAAATATAAGTATACTCTTATGGACTTTTCAGACTGTGTTCCTCCGCATGGTCAGGGAATATACTGTATACTGACTAATGGAAAAAGAAATGTAATAAAACATACACTTGATGTTTCACATCAGACTACAGCAGTGAGTTTTGATATAGAGGAAGATATTATAAGAAGACTTCTTATGAATGAGTATGTCAAATCATGTAACGCATATGTTAAGATATCGGGAGATAAAATAGAGACATATGTGGATGTTAATGGATACAGAGGTAATATAAAGGTTCAGGAAAAGGATGAGTTAAAAAATAAAAATCTGGTAATAAGAAAAGTAGTAGACAGAATTAGCAAAAGTATGTAATAATAGTATATTGATATATAATTGTTTTGAAAAGAGGATATATGGAATTCAAAAAAATTGATGATAGAAAGTTCCAGTGCAGACTCAACGAGGAAGATCTTGAGGATAATAACATTTCACTGGATGATTTCTTTAAGAATGATACAGATAAGATACACAGCCTGTTAGAAGTTATTATGGAAGAGGCTGAAAGGAATATAGGAGTTACATTAAGCGGAGAGGTTATGTCGCTGCAGCTGGCACCACAGCCAGACCATTCAATACTTCTTACAGTCTCATCAGGCAAGGATGATTTAGGCAGCATGTTAAAGAAAGCTGGAGAGAGTATTTCAAAGGCATTTTCCAAGCCGGAGAAGAGTAATGTTATAAAGAATGGTGAGGGAACATATAGTGATGCTCCATTTGAAACATTTGGAGACAGCCTTGATAAGTTTACAGTGTCTGATGATGAAGCAGATGGATTTAAGCGTTCTGATGCAAAAAAGACAGGAAGCAATGTTTTAAAGGCAGGAGCAGGCGTTTTCAGACTACAGAGTTTTAATGACTTTGAAGAAATGTGTGCTGTAAGTGCAAAGACATGGGGAATAACCAATGCTCTGTATAAGGATGTGACAGAGAATACATATTATCTTGTACTGCAGAAGGGAAGATGTTCAGAAGAAAAATACAGAAGTCTTCTTAACCTGCTGATGGAATATGGTGAATTCGATTCTTCAAAGCTGGAAAGAGCAGCTTTCATTAAAGAGCATTACAGTGTAGTTATTAACAATAATGCTATCAATGTAGTAAAGAAATATATGTAGTAAAGAATAATGTAGAATAATCATTTGGCTAAAGCTGAGTGATGACAGATAAGGAGGCAGCATATGAGATATCCTGAATTCTTATCCGAAGGCGGAACTATAGGCTTCGTTGCACCATCTTTTGGTTGTGCAACGGAGCCTTATAAAACAGCATTCGGAATGACGATTAAGAGATTCGAAAAAGAAGGTTATACAATAGAACTTGGACCTAACTGTTATGAGGACAAGGGAATTGGGATAAGCAACACACCGCAGGAATGCGGTAAGGAGCTTACACAGATGTATGAGAGCAATGTCAATGATGTGCTTATATCATGTGGCGGTGGTGAACTGATGTGTGAAATTCTGCCATATGTTGATTTTGACAGGATTAAGGCGGCAAAGCCTAAGTGGTATCTTGGGTATTCTGATAATACCAATTTCACATTTTTACAGAATACGATTGCTGATACGGCAAGTGTATACGGACCGTGTGCAGGTGCATTTGCAATGAAGGACTGGCATCAGGCACTTGTTGATACTTTCGATGTACTTCGTGGAAAAGGCTGTGAGAATAATAACGGGGTTGTGGAAAAACATGTTCACGGATATGACACATGGGAGAGAGAATCTCTAAAGAATGAGGAGAATCCTGCACCACAATATAATCTTACTGAGAAGAAGATTTTAAGAAAATATGTCGGCGAGAACGAATGTGATACGGAGATTGCATTTGAAGGAAGGCTTGTCGGCGGATGTATGGACTGTCTTGTTAATCTGACAGGCACAAGCTTTGACAAGGTTAAAGAGTTCAACGAAAGATACGCAGATGACGGAATTATATGGTTCTTAGAAAGCTGTGATCTGAATGTATTTGCAATCAGAAGGGCTATGTGGCAGATGGATAATGCCGGATGGTTTAAGAATGTGAAGGGCTTCCTCATAGGAAGACCGCTGTGCTACGGACAGGAGATGATGGGACTTGACCAGTACAGAGCAGTTACAGGTATTGCGGCAAAGTATAATGTGCCGGTTATAATGGACTGTGATTTCGGGCATCTTTCACCTTCAATGCCGATAGTAAGCGGGGCATATACACAGGTTAAGGTTAAGGATAACGACCTTTCACTTAATTACCGTTTCTGTTAATATTAATGATTGAAAAACACACTTTAATAGGGTAAAATGTTAAAATGACTGTTAATAATACCTGTTATATCAGGGATAAGATAAGGAGAAAACAATGGGTAGGATATTTAAGTTTGATAAAGATGTTGATACAGATCAGATTATGCATCGCAGTATCTTTTGTTTCCGACAATTGATGAGATGAAGAGTCATACATTTGAATCATTAGACTCTGATTTTGCTTCCGCTGTAAAGCCGGGAGATTTCGTTGTTGCAGATGACAACTTTGGATGTGGTTCATCAAGAGAGCAGGCACCAAGCGTACTTAAGGCATTAGGTGTCAAGGCAGTGATTGCCAAATCATTTGCAAGAATATTCTATCGTAATGCAATTAATATAGGACTTCCTGTTATTGTATGTAAGGAACTCCATGATGAAGTTAATGCAGGGGATGAATGTGAGCTTTCATTAGAAGAAGGAATTATCACTGTTAATGGAAAGACTTATACATGTACAAAGCTTCCAGCCAAGATGCAGGCTATTCTTAATCAGGGCGGACTTATTGCATCACTTAACGGTGAGGCAGAAGAGGCTGGAGGTGCAGCAGCACCAGCAGATGAAGCAAAGCATGGCATGACTATCGCAGAAAAGATTATCGCAAGGGCAGCAGGACTTTCTCAGGTTAAGGCTGGCGATATTGCGACTGTTACTCTTGACAGACTTATGAGTAATGATGGAACAACACATCTTACTATTGGTATGTATGAGAAGTTAAAGAATCCTCATATTGCTGACAAGGATAAGCTTGTATGGATTGTAGACCACAATATTCCATCAGACAGTCCTAAGACAGCAGCCTCACAGAAGAAGATGAGAGACTTTGCTAAAGCTAATGATATTAAGTTCTACGAGGGCGAGGGTGTGTGTCATCAGGTTATGATGGAAAATCATGTAGTGCCGGGTGAGCTTATATTCGGAGCAGACAGCCATACTTGTGCATATGGTGCGTTAGGTGCATTTGGTACAGGTGTTGGTTGTACAGATTATCTGTATGCAATGGTTACAGGAACATCATGGGTAATGGTTCCGGGAACATTAAGATTCAACCTTAAGGGAAAGCTTAACGATGGAGTATATGCAAGAGATTTAATACTCTCTATTATTGGAAAGATTGGCGCTAACGGTGCTAACTATAAAGCAATGGAATTTGCAGGAGAAGGCTTACACAGCCTTTCAATGGCAGACAGAATATCAATCTGTAACCTTTGCGTAGAGGCAGGTGCTAAGACTGCACTCATGGAGGTTGATGATGTTGCAATGGATTATCTTAAGGAGCATGGCAGAGAGCCAAAGGCATGCTTTACATCAGATGATGATGCAGTATTTGAGCAGGTTTATGATATTGACCTTTCAACAATACAGCCAATTGTTGCAAAGCCACATTTTGTTGACAATGTAGTTCCGGCTAAGGAATCACTTGGTGTAAAGATTGATGAAGCATTTCTTGGTTCATGTAACAATGGACGAATCGAGGATTTAAGAGTTGGTGCAGCAATTATCAAGGGCAAGAAGGTTGCTCCTAAGGTAAGATTCCTTGTAGTTCCTGCAAGCCGTTCGGTATATCTTCAGGCTATGAAAGAGGGACTCCTTGATATATTCATGGACGCAGGTGCAATTGTTATGAATCCTAACTGCTCTGTATGCTGGGGAAGCTGTCAGGGTGTTATCGGTGAGGGTGAGACTCTTATCAGCACAGGTACACGAAACTTCAAGGGACGTGCAGGACATAAGGATTCTTTCGTATATCTTGCTTCAGCGGCTACTGTTACAGCATCAGCAATCAAGGGCGAGATAGCAACAGCAGACATGGTATAAGACAAGGATTTAACCTCAAAGGAGTAATTATGAACGAGAAATTTAGCGGTAAAGTATGGGTACTTGGTGATGACATTGATACAGATATCATTATCCCTACAGAGTATCTTGCATTAAAGACAGTAGAAGATATGAAGCCATATGCATTTTCGCCATTAAGACCAGAACTTGCAGGTCAGATTAAGCCAGGCGACATCATTGTTGCAGGAAAGAACTTTGGTTGTGGTTCATCAAGAGAGCAGGCACCTGAGGTTATTAAGGCATTAGGTATTAAATGTGTTATTGCCAAATCATATGCAAGAATATTCTTTAGAAATTCTATTAATAACGGACTTCTCCTTATAGAGAATGCAGACCTTCACGACGCAGTTAAAGAAGGCGATACTATTGATGTTGAAGTAAATGCACAGATTACACACAATGGAAAAGCATATCCTATTGCTTCACTTCCTGATAATCTTGTGGATATACTTAATGCAGGCGGACTTGTTAAGGCAATGAGAAAGCTTAACGGTCTTGACTAAGACAGGGAGAGGTAAGAATAATGGGACATACAATTATTGAAAAGATTATTGGAAAGAATATTGGCAGGGAAGTAAAGCCGGGAGATATCGTAACTGTTAATGTTGACAGAGTAATGATTCACGACATTTTTATTCCATTTGTTAAAGAGAAGTTCGAAGAGATGGGATTTACTAAGATATGGGACCCTGACAAAGCAGTTCTTATATATGACCACCTTGTTCCAGCAAGTCAGGTTGATGATACAAGACATTTCCGTATTGGTAATGAATTCGTTGAAAAGTACGGAATGAAGAATATCCACCGTTCAGACGGAATCTGCCATCAGTTAATGACAGAGGCAGGTTATGTAAAGCCGGGAGATATCGCATTTGGTACAGACAGCCACACAACAACATATGGCTGTGTTGGTGCATTTTCATCGGGTATCGGATATACAGAGATGGCAAGTGTATTAGGAACAGGCAAAATGTGGGTTAAAGTTCCACAGACTATCAAGGTAACAGTTAATGGAAAGCTTCCAGCGAATGTCCGTTCTAAGGATATCATATTAAGACTTATCGGTGACCTTGGAGCAGATGGCGCAACTTATCAGGCACTTGAGTTCACAGGTTCAACAATCGATGAGATGAGCGTTGCAAGCCGTATGACTATGTCTAACATGGCTATTGAAGCTGGTGCCAAATGTGCTCTTTTTACACCAGATGAAAAGACAGCAGAGTATTGCAATGTAGAACTTACAGATGAATTAAAGGATTTAAAGGGAGATGCGGATGCAGTATATGCAAGAGAGATTACATATAATGCAGAGGATTTAGTTCCGGTTCTTGCATGTCCTTCACAGGTAGATAACATCAAACCTGTTACAGAGCTTGCCGGAACAGCAGTAGACCAGGTATTTATAGGCTCATGTACTAACGGAAGATTAGAGGATCTTCAGTGTGCAGCAGCTATTCTTAAGGGTAAGAAGGTTGCACCATTTGTTAAGTTGATAGTTACTCCTGCAAGCCGCAAGATATATAAAGAAGCACTTGCAGATGGAACACTTGAGACACTTGTTGAAGCCGGTGCAATTGTTACACATCCGGGATGCGGATTATGCTGTGGACGAACAGGCGGAATTCTTACTGACGGAGAGGTAGTTGTTGCAACTAACAACAGAAACTTCCTTGGAAGAATGGGAACAAGCAAGGTTAAGATATTCCTTGCGTCCCCTGCTACAGCGGCAGCAAGTGCTATTGCTGGAAAGATTGTGGAGGCTTAAGAGATAGACTTCACATAATTTCTGAAATTCTTAGACAATATAATATTGTGATAAAGGGAGGCATATTCTACAGAGGATATGCCTTCTATGTAATTAGGGGTATAAGCTATGTTTATCAGTCCTGAAAGCATGTCAATGGCTTTATTATAGGCGACAGCAGCTTCATTTTCTGAAAGGAACTCGCCAAGGATGTAATCTCCATTGATATGAATCTTAGTTCTGTACATAATCCGCCCATTCTTAGAAAACTGTGTTACTCCGTTATAGCGGTTTATCACCTGTATATTCTCATATCTGTAATCGTGAGTATCCCCATTTTTAAATACATAATCTCTGCCTTTTACAGAGTGGCTTCTTATGCCAAATCTTGAAAGTATGCTTGTCTGCATGCCATAATCATTTACAAAATAATACCCGCCACGGCTCATAATTGTGTGGTTGGAATAGTAAAAAAGGTCATCAGTAGAAAACTGTAAAACCTCATGTTCTTTGAGAAAATACAGGAAATATTTATGGCACATATATATAGGTGTCTTTATATAAATGTTGTTATCCCTGAAATTGATAATTGAGATGTATTTATCAAGAGAAAGTGTCATTGCTTCATTATATGAAGTTGTTCTGTGGTCAGTATCAATCCAGTGGTCAGAAGAATTGTTTATTATTTCACAGGCTTCATTGTAGATGGCATGGCAGAAAGCCTCGTCAGAGGAACTTCCGAGGCTGATGTGTTTATTCTTATATGTAAATGACGCACGGTAATATATTTCACCGCTTTTCTTTCTTGCCTCGTAGACTCCTGTCATAGTGTAACTCCTTTAAACATTGCTAAATGGATTATAACATATATAAAAAGAATGCGGGAAAACATATAAGTGAAATGTGTAGAAAATGTGGCAAAATATCAAACAAATGGTGAAACTGATATATAAAGGGTATTGTTTTTGCACAGAAGTCTGTTGTATAATATCAAAAGCCTACGACATTTACGCAGGCACACTATATTAATTATGAGGTGGATTAAAGATGAGCATGTTCTACAGAAGTACTAGAGACGACAGTGTTAAGGTTACTGCATCACAGGCTATTTTAAAGGGTCTGGCAGCAGACGGAGGACTTTTTGTACCAGAGAGTATTCCATCATTAGATAAAAGCTTAGAAGAGTTGTCTAAGATGAATTATAAGGAAGTAGCTTATGAAGTTATGAAGCTTATGCTTGATGATTTCACAGAGGAAGAACTTAAGAGCTGCATAGACAGAGCTTATGATTCTAAGTTCGATACAGAGGAGATGACTCCACTTGTTAAGGTTGAGAATGAATATTTCCTTGAGCTTTTCCACGGAGCTACAATAGCATTCAAGGATATGGCACTTTCTATCCTTCCACATCTTCTTACAACTTCTGCTAAGAAGAACAATGTTAAGAATGAAATCGTTATTCTTACAGCTACATCAGGAGATACAGGAAAGGCTGCTTTGGCCGGATTTGCTAATGTTCCTGGAACTAAGATTATTGTATTCTATCCTAAGAACGGTGTAAGTCCTATTCAGGAGAAGCAGATGGTTACCCAGAAGGGTGACAATACATATGTAATCGGAATCAAGGGTAACTTTGATGACGCACAGACAGGTGTTAAGAACATTTTCTCTGATAAGGAATTAGAGAAGGTTATGAGTGACGCCGGATTCCAGTTCTCATCAGCTAATTCAATCAACATCGGAAGACTTGTTCCTCAGATTGTTTATTATGTATATGCATATGCCAAGTTATTAGCTAATGGAGAGATTAAGGATGGCGAGAAGATAAATGTGGTTGTTCCTACAGGTAACTTCGGTAATATCTTAGCTGCATTTTACGCTAAGAATATGGGACTTCCTATTAATAAATTTATCTGTGCATCTAATGAGAATAAGGTATTATATGACTTCTTCACAACAGGTGAATATGACAGAAACAGAGAATTTGTTCTTACAACTTCACCATCTATGGATATACTTATCTCAAGCAACCTTGAGAGACTTATATACAGAATTGCCGGTAACAATGCAGCTAAGAATGCAGAACTTATGGCATCATTAAAGTCAGAAGGAAAGTATAAGATTACAGATGAGATGAAGGCACAGTTATCTGACTTCTATGGCAATTATGCTACAGAGGCAGAAGATGCTGCTACAATCAAGAAGATATATGAAGACTGTGGATATGTAATTGATACACATACTTCAGTTGCTGCAACTGTATATGATAAGTACAGAAAGGAAACTGGTGACACAACTAAGACAGTTATTGCTTCAACAGCAAGCCCATATAAGTTTACAAGAAGCGTTATGAATGCTATTGATTCTAAATATGATTCAATGGGAGATTTCGAACTTGTAGATGAACTTAGCAAGATAAGCAATGTCAAAGTTCCTAACGCAATCGAAGAAATCAGAACAGCTCCTGTTCTTCATGATACAGTATGCGATTCTGATAAGATGTGTGATGAAGTTAAGAAGATCCTTGGAATCTAGTAAATATAATGAAAATTAATGAGGCTGCAGCTTTAATGGTTTTGTACCGTTAGAACTGTAGCTTTTTTAATTAATACCGTTTTGTTTAAGAAGTTTATAAATTATTTATAGAAAAAAGAAATATTGTTGTTGACATCATGTAAGGGTAGTGATATCTTAAATGTATCGATATTAGCACTCCAATCTAATGAGTGCTAACAAGATGAAAGGAGAGGATGCCATGGAGACGGATGGACGACTGGATGACCGTAAGGTTAAGATACTTAAAGCTGTTATTCAGAATTATCTTGATACCGGAGAACCGGTTGGCTCAAGAACGATTTCCAAGCTGACTGACTTACAGCTAAGTTCAGCAACTATAAGGAATGAGATGGCAGACTTAGAAGAGCTTGGCTACATTGTACAGCCACACACCTCTGCTGGAAGAATTCCAACTGATAAGGGCTACAGATTATATGTTGATGATTTGATGGCTCAGAAAGAGGAAGAGATATCCTTAAGAGAACAGCAGGTTGGTGATAAAGAGAAAGAACTTGATTCTATGAAGGATGCCTTATCAGAGAAGGTTGACAGAGTAGAAGAACTTCTTCAGAATGTAGCAAAGGTTCTGGCAAATAATACTAATTATGCCACGATGATAACAACTCCTAAGGTAACTGGTAATAAGTTAAGATTTGTTCAGCTTTCTCAGCTTGAACCGAATAAGCTTCTTGCTGTTATTGTTATGGAAGGTAATCTTATAAGGAACAAGGTTATAACTATCAGCGAGGATATTTCACCAGAGAATCTTCTGAAGCTTAATCTTCTTCTTAATACAACACTCACAGGTCTTACATTGCAGGAAATGCATCTGGGACTTATATCCAAGATGGAGAGCCAGGCAGGTGAGCATATGGGTATTGTTAAAGAAGTGTTAGACGCGATTGTTGAGACTATAAGTAAGGCTGACGACCTGAAGATATACACAAGCGGCGCAACTAACATATTCAAGTATCCGGAGCTTAGTGATTCCGGGAAAGCAAGTGAGCTTATATATGCCTTGGAGGAAAAACAGGGCTTGTCTGGACTTGTTAATGACAAGGATGATTCAGATAAGACTGAAGATGATAACCACGGCATTCAGGTATATATAGGAAATGAAACACCGGTTGAGTCCATGAAGGACTGTAGTGTGGTAACAGCCACATATGAATTGCAGGATGGAATGAAGGGAACAATTGGTATTATTGGACCGAAGCGTATGGATTATGAAAAGGTTGTTGATACCTTAAAAGAGATGCAGACGCATTTGGATGATGTATTTAAGAAAACTTAGGAAAGGTTGGTATTGAAGTGTCAAAGGATGTAAAGAAAAAGAAATCAGAAGAGACAGTTCAGGATGAAGTAAAGAATCAGGAGACTGATGCTAAGAAAGAAGAAGCCTGCAACTGCGAATCAGAATGTAAGGCTGATGAAAGTCAGAATGCATGCGAAGCTGATGAATCAGACAAGGCCGAGGCACAGGATGAGAGCACTGAGAGCTCTAAGAAGAAGGATCCTAAGGATGCAGTTATAGAAGAACTTCAGGACAGAGTAAAGAGGCAGATGGCTGAGTTTGATAATTTCAGAAAGAGAACAGAGAAAGAGAAATCTACTATGTTCGAGATGGGAGCCTCAGATATCATTAAGAAGCTTTTACCTATTGTTGATAATTTCGACAGAGGATTTAAGAGTGTGACAGATGAGGAACTTGAAACTCCATTCGCTAAGGGAATGGATATGGTTCACAAGCAGCTTTTAAAGATGCTTGAGGATGCAGATGTTAAGCCTATCGAAGCTTTAGGCGGCGAGTTCAATCCGGATTTCCACAACGCAGTAATGCATGTTGAGGATGATTCAGTTGGAGAGAACATCGTGGTTGAAGAGTTTGAAAAGGGCTACACATACAGAGACCAGGTTATAAGACACAGCATGGTCAAGGTTGCTAACTAGCGGTAAGCCAGAAAGCATAAGTAACACAAGGTATTAATCAATTTAATTATAGAAAGGACATTTTATCATGGGAAAGATTATTGGTATTGATTTAGGTACAACTAATTCTTGCGTAGCTGTAATGGAAGGTGGTAAGCCAGTTGTTATCGCTAACGCAGAAGGTTTAAGAACTACTCCTTCAGTAGTTGCATTTTCAAAGACAGGAGAGAGACTTGTAGGTGATCCTGCAAAGCGTCAGGCAGTTACTAATGCTGATAAGACAATCTCTTCTATCAAGAGACATATGGGTACAGATTATAAGGTTGAGATTGATGGAAAGAAATATACTCCACAGGAAATCTCAGCTATGATTTTACAGAAGTTAAAGTCAGATGCAGAGAACTACCTTGGCGAGAAGGTTACAGAAGCAGTTATAACAGTTCCTGCTTACTTCAACGATGCACAGCGTCAGGCTACTAAGGATGCTGGTAAGATTGCAGGTCTTGATGTAAAGCGTATCATCAACGAGCCTACAGCAGCAGCTTTAGCTTATGGTCTTGATAATGAGCATGAGCAGAAGATTATGGTTTACGATTTAGGTGGTGGTACATTCGATGTATCTATTATCGAAATCGGTGATGGTGTAATTGAAGTTCTTGCTACAGCTGGTAACAACAAGCTTGGTGGTGATGATTTCGATAATGCTGTTACACAGTATATGTTAGATGATTTCAAGGCTAAGGAAGGTGTTGACCTTTCTAAGGATACAATGGCTCTTCAGAGACTTAAGGAAGCAGCTGAGAAGGCTAAGAAGGAACTTTCAAGCACAACTCAGACAGAAATCAATCTTCCTTACATCACAGCTACAGCTGAAGGACCAAAGCACTTCGAGATGACTCTTACAAGAGCTAAATTTGATGAATTAACACATGACCTTGTAGAAAAGACAGCAGAGCCAGTTAAGAACGCACTTTCAGATGCAGGTCTTACAGCTTCAGAGCTTTCAAAGGTATTATTAGTTGGTGGTTCTACAAGAATCCCTGCTGTACAGGATAAGGTTAAGTCATTAACAGGACATGAGCCAAGCAAGACTCTTAACCCAGATGAGTGCGTAGCTATCGGTGCTTCTATCCAGGGTGGTAAGTTAGCTGGTGATGCAGGTGCTGGTGATATCCTTCTTCTTGATGTAACACCACTTTCACTTTCAATCGAGACAATGGGTGGTATTGCTACAAGACTTATTGAGAGAAATACAACTATTCCTACAAAGAAGAGCCAGATTTTCTCTACAGCTGCTGATAACCAGACAGCCGTTGATATCAACGTTGTACAGGGTGAAAGACAGTTTGCAAGAGATAACAAGTCACTTGGACAGTTCAGACTTGATGGTATCCCTCCAGCAAGAAGAGGTGTTCCACAGATTGAAGTTACATTTGATATCGATGCCAACGGTATTGTAAATGTATCTGCTAAGGATCTTGGAACAGGTAAGGAACAGCACATCACAATTACTGCTGGTTCTAACATGTCTGATGAAGATATCGATAAGGCAGTTAAGGAAGCTGCTGAGTTCGAGGCTCAGGATAAGAAGCGTAAGGATGCTATTGATGCACGTAACGAAGCAGACTCAATGGTATTCCAGACACAGAAGGCTATGGATGAAGCAGGTGACAAGCTTGATGCTTCTGACAAGGCTGCAGTTGAGGCTGACCTTAATGCATTAAAGGCACTTGTTGATGGTTCTGATCCAGAAAACATGACAGATGCACAGGTTGATGAAATCAAGGCTGCCAAGGAAAAACTTATGGAAAGCGCTCAGAAGCTTTTTGCTAAGTTATATGAGTCACAGCAGGCTGCTGGTGGTGCAGGCCCAGACATGGGAGCAGGTGCAGGTCCTGATATGGGAGCAGGTGCTTCTAATGGTTCAGCTCCATACGGCGATGATGTAGTTGACGGAGATTACAAAGAGGTTTAATTGTCAGTAATGACTGACTGAAATAAGGACTGCATGGGGTGAGAACTCCGTGCAGTTTCTGTTGATTAAATAAGAAAGAGGAAGCAATCATGGCAGATAAGAGAGATTATTATGAAGTCCTTGGTGTGCCTAAGGATGCCGATGACGCTGCTATTAAGAAAGCATACAGACAACTTGCAAAGAAATATCATCCTGATATGAATCCGGGGGATAAAGAAGCTGAAATTAAATTCAAGGAGGCTTCTGAGGCTTATGCGGTGTTAAGCGATGCTGAAAAGAGAAGACAGTATGACCAGTTTGGGCATGCCGCATTTGAAGGCGGAGCAGGTGGAGCTGGAGCAGGTGGCTTCGATTTCGATTTTGGTGACATGGGAGATATTTTCGGAGATCTCTTTGGCGGTATGTTCGGAGGCGGCGGAAGCAGACGAAACAGCAATGGACCAAGAAGAGGTGCTGATGTAAGAGTTAATGTAAGAATTACATTTGACGAGTCAGTAAGGGGAACAACCAAGAAGATAGATGTTACATTAAAGGATGAGTGCTCAAGCTGTCACGGTACAGGAGCTAAACCTGGTACATCACCAGAGACCTGTAGCAAATGTGGTGGCCGTGGACAGGTAACTTTCACACAGCAGTCATTCCTTGGAATGGTAAGAAGCCAGCAGCCATGTCCTGACTGTCATGGAACTGGTAAGATAATTAAGGAGAAGTGTCCGGATTGTTACGGAACAGGCTATATAAGCAGCAAGAAGACTATCGAAGTCAATATCCCAGCAGGTATCGATAATGGTCAGTGCGTACGTATACAGGGCAAAGGTGAGCCAGGAGTTAATGGCGGACCAAGAGGTGACCTCTTAGTTGCTGTTATTATCTCAGCAAGCACAGAATTTGAAAGAGACGGATACAATATATTCTCTAATGTTGTAATAAGCTATCCAACAGCGGTACTTGGCGGTGAAATCAAGGTTAAGACTGTTGATGGAGAAGTATTGTACGAAGTTAAGCCGGGAACAGCATCAGGTACAAGAGTAAGACTTAAAGGCAAAGGTATGCCAAGTGTAAGAAATGCAGCACAGAGAGGCGACCATTATATCACTTTAATAGTTGATATTCCTACAAAGCTTAATCAGGAGCAGAAGGACGCACTTATGGCATATGAAAAGGCGCTTACAGGCAATGAAAGACACGGTAAGAAGAAAGGTCTTTTCGGCAAATAAATACTATAGCTTACATATGTAATGTAAGTTTACACTCACCCCACAATGTGGTAAAATCCTACATTGTGGGGTATTATATTTATATGTATAATTCCTTATTGTAAAGATTGGAGATTAAAGCAGTAATATGAATTTAGAGACAAGATATAACAAACTTAATAAAGATTACGGTGCATATGAGCTTGTTAATATTGAAAAGCTTAATGACCTTAATTCTGTAGGACTTTTATTAAAGCATAAGAAATCAGGTGCGAGAGTTGCAATTATTTCTAATGATGATGATAACAAGGTATTTTCTATAGGTTTTAAGACACCACCGGATAATGACACAGGAATGCAGCATATAATTGAACATTCTACCTTGTGTGGCTCAAGAAAATATCCGGTTAAAGACCCATTTGTAGAACTATGCAAGGGTTCTCTTAACACATTTCTTAATGCAATGACATATCCGGATAAGACAGTATATCCTGTTGCAAGCTGCAATATGGCGGATTTTAAGAATATTATGGATGTCTATATGGATGCGGTATTCTATCCTGCAATGTATGAGCATGAGGAGATATTCAAGCAGGAAGGCTGGCATTATGAGCTTGAAGATGTAGATGGAGAGCTTGCTTATAACGGAGTTGTATTTAATGAGATGAAGGGTGTGTATTCTTCAGCAGATGATGTGCTTTCAAGATATACATTTGTATCACTCTTCCCTGATTCTGAATACAAGAATGAATCCGGTGGTGACCCTGAGGCTATACCACAGCTTAAGTATGAAGATTTCATTAAGTATCACAAGGAATATTATCATCCTGTGAACAGTTATATCTATCTGTACGGAGATATTGATGTTGATGAGAGACTTGAATATCTTGATAAGGAATACCTCTCAGCTTTCGATAAGAACGATGTTAATATAGATGCCGAGGTAACTTTCCAGAAAGCATTTGACGCACCTAAGTATGAGACAAGAGAGTATGCAATTACTGATGATGAGCCAGAGGAGGATAACACTTATCTTTCTTACAATGTTGTTATCGGAACATCAACAGACCCTGTAAGCTACCTTGCATTACAGATTCTTGATTATGCACTTATCATGGCACCGGGTGCTCCACTTAAGCAGGCACTTATTGACGCCGGAATTGGAACAGATGTGTACAGTGTGTTAGAGACTTCTGTGTACCAGCCGGTGTATTCAATTATTACTAAGAATGCGAATGAGAGTGACAGAGACAGATTCATAAAGGTTGTTGAAGACACACTTTCAGATATTGTTAAGAACGGTCTTAGCAAGAGAATGGTTAAGGCAGGAATCAACTATTACGAATTCAAATACAGAGAAGCTGATTTTGGGCCATATCCGAAGGGACTTATGTATTATCTTACAATGATGGACAGCTGGCTTTATGATGAGAACAAGCCATTCATTCATGTTGAGGCAGGAGAGACATTTGAAATAATCAAGAAGAATTCAGAGAACGGCTTCTTTGAGAAATTCATTGAAGACAATATTATTAATAATAATCATGAGGTAGTGTTAAGTCTTGTTCCAAAGCATGGACTTGCAGAGAAGAAGGAAGCAAAGGAAGCAGAGCAGCTTGCAAAGTATAAGGCAACACTTTCTAAGGAAGAGCTGGAAGAGCTTGTTAAGCAGACAAAGGCATTAAAGGAATATCAGGATACACCTTCAAGCCAGAAGGACCTTGAGAAGATTCCACAGCTTGAGTTAAAGGATATCACAAGAGAGCCGGCCAAGTTATATATTGACCCTAAGAAGACTGGTGGTGTTGATGTAATCCACCACAATATGTTCACTAATGGAATTGCATATATAATGATGTGCTACGACTGTAAGAATGTTCCTGATGAGCTGCTTCCATATATAGGACTTTTAAGCTCAGTTCTCGGACTTATGGATACAGAAAAATACACATATACAGAGCTGACTAATGAAATCAATATTAACTGTGGTGGAATCTCAACTGATGCTGCCATATACACAGATAATAAGGATTTTGACAAATGTACTATCATGTACGAGGTTAAGGGCAAGGTCCTCTATGACAATATCCAGTTCGTCCTTGATATGATGAATGAAATTATATATAAGACAAAGTTCTCAGATTATAAGAGACTTAAAGAGATAATTGCGAAGCTTAAGTCAAGAATGGAAAGCACAATGACAAGTGCAGGACATTCAACAGCAATGCTTGCAGGTATGGCACAGTTCTCAAGAAATGCATATTATTCTAACGAGATGAGAGGATATGGTTTCTATGAGCTTATCCAGAAGCTTGACTCACAGTTTGATGAGCTTAAGGAAGATATCGCAGATAAGTTAAGCAAGCTTGTCGATTATATATTCCATAAGGAGAATATTATTGTCAGCTTTACTGCTGATGATAAAGGATATGATGCATTTGCACCTGCTTTCGGAAAGTATGTGGAAGGATTGAAAAAATCGGACATGCCAACATGCGAAAGAAAGTACACACCTGCAAATGTCAAGACAGGATATACTTCAGCTTCACAGGTCCAGTATGTTGCAAGATGTGGTAATTTCAGGGATGGAGGATATGAATACACAGGAGCATTAAGAGTGCTTAAGGTTATATTCTCGTATGATTATCTCTGGATTAATGTAAGAGTTAAAGGCGGCGCATACGGCTGCATGAGCGGTTCTTACAGAAACGGTGACATGTATATGGTTTCTTACAGAGACCCTAACTTAAGAAAGACTAACGATATATATGAAAATGCAGCAGACTATCTTGAACATTTTGATGTAAGCGACAGGGATATGGTCAAGTTCATAATCGGAACAATAGGTGATATGGATACACCTATGAATCCGGCAGCAAAGGGAACAAGATCCTTTGGTGCATACATCTGTAACACAGATTATGAATCACTCAAGAAAGAAAGAGGTCAGGTTCTTGACTGTAATGTAGAAAGAATAAGAGAGCTTGCACCGCTTGTAAGATGTGCAATGGACGAGAATTATTTCTGCGTTGTGGGAAGCAGCAAGGAAATCAATAAAGAGAGTGAACTTTTTGATAAGATACAGCCACTTATCAAGGTACAGGGATAATAGAAAGGAAGAATGTATGAATTTAGATGAGATGCTTGCAGCCAGCGGAATTACCGGTGGCGCTAAGGCAGAGAACACAAGAACTAAGACAGGCTTTGTAACATTTATAGGAAGACCTAATGTTGGTAAGTCAACACTTATGAACCAGATAATCGGACAGAAGATTGCGATTACTTCTAACAAGCCTCAGACTACAAGAAACAGAATACAGACTGTATACACTGATGAGCGTGGACAGATTGTTTTCGTTGATACTCCGGGTATCCACAAGGCTAAGAACAAGCTTGGTGAATACATGGTTGGAGCGGCAGAGAAGACAATCAGCGAGGTTGACCTTATATGCTGGCTAGTTGAGCCTACAACACATCTTGGAGCTGCCGAGGAGCATATCGTAGAGAAGCTTAAAGAGTGTAAGACTCCTATAGTTCTTGTGATCAATAAGACTGACACAATTAAGAAAGAGGAGATTCTTCCGGTTATTGACTGCTACAGAAAGGAACTTGATTTTGTTGATATTGTTCCTGTATGTGCAAGAAACGGCAATAATGTTGACGACCTGCTTGATGTTATATTCTCGCATCTTGATTATGGCCCGATGTACTATGATGAAGATACAGTAACAGACCAGCCAATGAAGCAGATTGTTGCAGAGCTTATAAGAGAGAAGGCACTTCATGCATTAAATGATGAGATTCCACACGGAATTGCAGTTGTTATTGACAGCTTCAAGGAAAGAAGAAATGCGAGAGGTCCTATTACAGATATTGATGCTACTATCATATGCGAAAGAGATTCCCACAAAGGAATTATTATCGGCAAGGGCGGCGAAATGCTTAAGAAAATCGGAACTAATGCAAGATACGAGATCGAGAAGCAGCTTGACATGAAGGTTAATCTTAAGCTCTGGGTAAAAGTTAAGAAGGAATGGCGTGACAGTGATATTCTTCTTAAGAACTTCGGATATGACAAGAAGAAGGACAAATAATATACATGACAGGAGGGCGCAATGGCGGAGGTTACTACTGTTACAGGCATGATACTTTCCGCCATGCCTGTCGGTGAATATGACAGAAGACTGGTTATACTGACTAAGGAGTATGGCAAGATAACGGTATTTGCGAAAGGCGCGAGAAAACCTAACAGCGCGCTGATTGGTGTTACGAGAAGCTTTATATTCGGAACATTTGATGTGTACCGTGGACGCGAATCATATACGATGTATAAAGCATCGGCTAAGGAGTACTTTGAAAATGTGGTAAATGATCTTAATGCCGTGTGTTATGCCTGCTATTTTGCTGAGATTGCAGATTATTATGGCAGGGAGAATCTTGATGCATCAGAAATGATTAATCTGCTTTATATCACTCTTAAGGCATTGGGCAGAGGTGCTGTCAGCCATGAACTTATAAGATTCATATACGAGATAAGAATGGTTGCGGTTAATGGTGAGTGTCCTGATTTCTTCACATGCCACGAGTGTGGCAGAGAAGATAATCTGTATGTATATTCGTATTCAAGAAACGGACTATGTTGTAAGAATTGTGCCACAAATGTATATGATGGAATTACACTTTCAGGTTCGACGGTATATACACTACAGTATATTGTCACAGCACAGCTTAACAGGCTGTATTCATTTACAGTTACAAAGGAAGTTCAGGAAGAATTAAGGCTTGTGGTGAACAGGCTGGAAAGCATTGTGTTTGATAAAGAATTTAAGTCGAAGGAAATGCTTAATCTGACCATATAAATATTACATAAACTGGCTATGTTATCATATGCCAGTTTTTTGTATATTAAAAGATAAAGATTTTATGTGTGGACTGCAGTCAGATTATGGCAGAATTGTCATATAACAGGCTGTCAGGTTTATGCCACATTTAGACGAAAGGAGAGACAATATGCCAGAGAATAATGTGTCTCATAATAACCAGAAGAAAATAGCAGCAATTAATGATTATTCTGGTTTTGGAAGATGTTCTATTGCAGTTGAACTGCCTGTTATATCAGCAATGAAAATTCAGTGCTGTCCAATGCCTACATCGATATTTTCTAATCATACAGGCTTTGACAGCTTTTATTTTAAAGATTTCACAGAGAATATGCCACCTTATATGGCAGAGTGGAAGAAGTTAAACCTTAAATTTGATGGAATTGTAACAGGATTCTTGGGTTCACATAATCAGATTGCTATTGTTGAAGAATTTTTCAAGAATTTCAAGACGGAAGATAATATTGTTGTTATCGACCCGGTTATGGGGGATTACGGAAATCTGTATCCGACATATACTGATGAGACATGCCAGGAGATGAAGAAGCTTGTAAAATATGCAGATATTCTTACACCGAACCTCACAGAAGCATGTATTTTAACTGACGAGCCATACAGACCGGATTATTCCAATGATGAGCTTAAAAAAATTGCAATGAAGCTTGTTGCAATGGGACCATCTAAGATTGTTATTACAGGAATCCAGCGGGGCCATTATATTGGTAATTACTGTTATGAAAAGAACAGGGAAGACTATCTTATTAAGACTATGAAGGTTGGAACACAGCGTTCCGGAACAGGAGATATATTTGCATCTATAATAGCTGCAGATGCTGTAAATGGTGTGAATTTCCATGAGTCAGTAAGAAAAGCATCTACATTTATAAAAAAATGCATACTCAAGGCTATAGAGATGGATATTCCTCTGACAGACGGTGTGCCGTTTGAGGAACTGCTGACTACGTTGAAGTAAAAAGGAGAAGAATTACAATGGAGATATTATATAAGGTTCATAATAATTTATATGTTAATTTAACTAACAAATGTCCATATTCATGTACTTTCTGTTTAAGACAGACAATGGACAGAATCGGAGAGTCAGGCAGACTCTGGCTTGAGAGAGAACCATCATATGATGAGGTTATTGCTGAATTTGAGAAGTTCAATATGGATGAGTATGAAGAAGTTGTATTCTGTGGATTCGGAGAACCGACAGAAAGATTCGATGTTCTTATCAAGGTTGCTGAGTATGTCAAGAAAACATATGGCAAGAAGACAAGAATCAATACTAACGGAGTTGGAAATCTTGTTAATGGCAGAGACATTGTGCCAGAGATGGAAGGCTTGATTGACACAATATCAATCAGTCTTAACAATCCACACAAAGATGAATACAATGCACTTGTAAGAAGTAAGTTCGGTGAGAAATCATTTGATGAGATGATAGCTTCGCAAAGGAATGTACCAGGTATATCCCTAATGTTGTTCTTACAACAGTTGACACAACCATATCTCACGAGGAAGAGGCAGAGTGCCAGAAGATATGTGATGAGATAGGTGCTGCATACAGGATTCGTCCTTGGGAGGATTAAGACATCATCCCTCTTGCTAATCAGCACTAAATGTTATAAAATAATTAAGATTATGTAGCAGTCGATGCAGTTCGATGTAGTCAGGCTGTTGCCTTTAGGAGGATTATATTATTATGGAAAAGACAATGGAGAAAATTGTTTCTTTAGCTAAGGCAAGAGGATTTGTTTACCCAGGTTCTGAAATCTATGGCGGATTAGCTAATACATGGGATTATGGTAATCTTGGTGTTGAGTTAAAGAACAATGTTAAGAAGGCATGGTGGCAGAAGTTCGTACAGGAAAGCCCATACAATGTTGGTGTAGACTGTGCAATTCTTATGAACCCTCAGACTTGGGTGGCATCAGGTCATCTTGGTGGATTTTCTGATCCATTAATGGACTGCAAGGAATGTCATGAGAGATTCAGAGCAGATAAACTTATAGAAGACTGGGCAGACGAGAATTCATATGACCTCGGTGGTTCAGTTGATGGCTGGACACAGGAGCAGATGAAGAATTTCATTGATGAGAAGAATATCTGCTGTCCTTCATGTGGAAAGCATAATTTTACAGATATCAGACAGTTTAACCTTATGTTCAAGACATTTCAGGGTGTAACTGAGGATGCTAAGAACACAGTATATTTAAGACCAGAGACAGCTCAGGGTATCTTTGTTAACTTCAAGAATGTTCAGAGAACATCAAGAAAGAAAGTACCTTTTGGTATCGGACAGATTGGTAAGTCATTCCGTAACGAGATTACACCAGGTAACTTTACATTCAGAACAAGAGAGTTTGAGCAGATGGAATTAGAGTTCTTCTGCAAGCCTGGAACAGATCTTGAGTGGTTCACATACTGGAGACAGTACTGCATAGACTGGCTTAAGGCATTAGGAATTAAGGAAGATGAAATGAGAGCAAGAGATCATTCACCAGAAGAACTCTGCTTCTACTCTAAGGGAACAACAGATATCGAATTCCTCTTCCCATTCGGATGGGGCGAACTCTGGGGTATTGCTGACAGAACAGACTATGACCTTACACAGCATCAGACAGTATCTGGCGAAGATATGTCATACTTTGATGATGAAGCTAAGGAGAAGTATATACCATATGTTATCGAGCCTTCACTTGGCGCAGACCGTGTAACATTAGCATTCCTCTGCTCAGCTTATGACGAAGAAGAGCTTGAAGGAGGAGATGTAAGAACAGTTCTTCATTTCCACCCTGCAATAGCACCAGTTAAGATTGGTATTCTTCCACTTTCTAAGAAGTTAAATGAAGGTGCAGAAAAGATATATGCAGAGCTTTCTAAGTACTATAACTGTGAATTTGATGACAGAGGTAATATCGGAAAGAGATACAGAAGACAGGATGAGATTGGTACACCATTCTGTATCACATATGATTTCGATTCAGAAGAAGATGATGCTGTAACTGTAAGAGACAGAGATACAATGCAGCAGGAAAGAATAAAGATTGCAGATCTTAAGGCATATTTTGAAGATAAATTCAGATTTTAATTAATATAAGAATGAAATTTTAGTTATTATTTTGTTAAAGGAAAGAATTATGCTGTGTACTAAATGTGGTCAGGAATATGAGGGCAGTCAGTGTCCCAGATGTGACGGGCCTGTCATATTAGTCAATAACAGTGATTATCTTGCCAGAAGAAAAGCATATGAAGAGAAGCAGGCTTTGAAAGACAGGTCTGCTTCTTCTGATAAAAAAGAGAAATCACCAAGTGACTATGGACAGGAATTGATAAAACGTGTTCAGGTTAAAAAGAAACAGAACAGTAATAAAGCTGATAACCAGCGGAAGATGGATAAACAACAGAAGGGCAATGATAAGGATAATCACGAAAAGCGTGAACAGTCAAAGGTAAGGATTGCCCGTCGTAAAGTAAACAAAAGAATGAAAATGACAGCTGCTGCATTAGCTGTATTAGTGATTGTATGTGCAGCAGCGTTTGGAATATACAAGCTTGCAACAAAGAAAAATTATGCTTTGTATGTGAGTTATAATGGGAAAATATATGATATTGCGGGCTTAGACAGCAATTATGTGTGCGATGAGGATAAAGCCGTATTTGCAGCAGATGGAAAAACATTTTATACACTACAATGGCCTGAGGATATAGATTCTGATAAGAATATAATAAGCATGGCAAGTGATAACGGAAAATATTTTGTAACTGTCACATACGATGAAAATGCTGATGCAGGAAAGTATTCTATGTATATATGGAATAAGAATAATTGTGTTTCTGTATCATCTGATGATTACAAGAAAGAAATTTACTATATTTCAGATGAGGGAATGGTTGTGTATTCAGCCATAGATGTTCTTGATGATTTAGGTTCAACAGCCGGTGCAAAGCTGCTTGTAAGCAATATAAAAGATACGAAAAAGGACGGTATGGTTCCGGTTACTGAAGTTGTGGAAAGCAGGCTTAATAAGGCGTATGTTTATAGTGATAAATCAATACTTGTATGTCTGAATACAGAAGGAACATTGTATACATATAATTTTGAGAAGAAGGATAAGCCAGAGACAGTTGATGACGCAGTAACACAATTGTGGGCACAATCTGACATAGTAAAAGATGTATATACCGGAAATGCAGATATATTAAACAGACTTTCAGGCGCAGATACATTTGTATATGCGACAGCGGCTGGAGCGTATTATTATGACTGCGGGGATAATACATCATTTAAAATAGACAATAAACCTGATGCAGATGCTGATTATATATATGATAAAGATGATTCAGTTATTTATAAGATAACAGGCAGTAATATAAAGTCAGCACTTGTGGCAGACAGGAAAACAGGGGAATTTAACAGTATAGATTCAATGACAAGGGATAAGAATTATATATATTTTGCAGGTGATAAGCAGATTGTATATGTTAATTCTGAAAATATTCTGAAAAGTGTCCAGAATAATAAGATAAATGAAATTGCAGATAATGTGCTGTCAGGTTCGCTTTCGAAAGTGTATAATAAAAGCAGGGCAATAACATATATTGCAGATGGCAGCCAGTATTATATGAACAATATTAAAGAAAAAGCGGTACTTATATTTAAAACAGATTCTAATACAGGTACGCAGGGAACACATTTCTATAAGAACAGAATATATTCATATGATTCTGATAATATACTGTATTCTAATACCCTTAAGGGTAATAACAGCAGTCAGATTGGATATGTTGACAGGCTGTGGCTCGGAACAGAACTTAAATAAATGTTTTGTGGATAAGGATTTGATTATGGATTTGTTTGAATACATGAGGGAAAACAATAAGAATAATGAGTCTCCGCTTGCGATGAGATTACGGCCAGAAACTCTGGAGGAGATGGTTGGACAGTCGCACATAGTCGGTAAAGATAAGCTGCTTTACAGGGCTATTAAAGCTGACAAGTTAAGCTCGGTTATCTTTTATGGACCACCGGGAACAGGAAAAACTACACTTGCAAGAATTATTGCTAATACAACAAGTGCGGAGTTCTGTCAGGTAAATGCGACGGTAGCAGGCAAAAAGGACATGGAAGAGGTTGTTGCAAAGGCAAAGGATAATCTTGGAATGTATGGCAGAAAGACTATACTTTTTGTAGATGAAATCCATAGATTTAACAAGGGACAACAGGATTATCTGTTGCCTTTTGTTGAGGATGGAACAATAATTCTTATTGGTGCAACCACAGAAAATCCATATTTTGAGGTAAACGGGGCTTTAATATCAAGGTCAATAATATTTGAATTGAGGCCGCTTGAAAAAGATGATATAAAGACAATAATTAAAAGAGCTGTATATGACGAAAAGAAGGGGATGGGAAGCTACAAGGCGTCAATTGATGATGATGCACTGGAATTCTTAGCTGACATATCCAATGGAGATGCAAGAAATGCACTTAATGCCATAGAACTTGGTATACTTACTACAGACAGATCAGAGGACGGAATTATCCATATAGACCTTGCAACAGCGCAGGAATGTATCCAGAAGCGCTCAGTAAGATATGATAAAGAGGGTGACAATCACTATGATACTATATCTGCATTTATTAAGAGCATGAGAGGTTCAGATCCTGATGCGGTAAGCTATTATCTTGCCAAAATGTTATATGCGGGAGAAGATATAAAATTCATTGCCAGAAGAATCATGATATGTGCAAGTGAAGATGTAGGTAATGCTGATCCTAATGCATTGCAGGTGGCAGTTGCAGCAGCACAGGCTGTTGAAAGAATAGGTATGCCGGAAGCACGGATAATACTTAGTCAGGCAGCACTTTATATTGCCACAGCTCCTAAGAGTAATTCGTGTATCATGGCAATTGATAAGGCAATGGATGTGGTGAAGAATTCGAAGACTGCACCTGTGCCTGTACATTTGCAGGATGCACATTATAAGGGCAGTGCAAAGTTAGGACATGGTGTAGGATACAAGTATGCACATGATTATCCTAACCATTTTGTAAAACAGCAGTATCTGCCGGATGCTTATGTGAATGAAAAATTTTATGAACCATCCGATATGGGATATGAGAAGGAAATTAAGAAACATTTGGAGAAGATTAATTCGGAGGCATAGTTTCCAATGAGGGATTACATTAACAGACTTTCAAGAGGTAAATCAATTATTGAGGTTCCTAAATTGACATTTGAGAACGAACAGGCTGCAATGAATGTTGACTGTGGCAAATGTACAGAAGGGAACTTTACTTTTACTGCTTCTGTGCAGACAGCAGGAAAAGTATATTCTGATAATGAGAGAGTTAATGTGATTACACAGAGTTTTAATGGAACTGATATAAATATAAGCTATGTTGTTAATGCTGAGGGAATAGAGGAAAAGGACGACATAGAAGGAAACTTTACGGTAGTCAGCAATGCAGGAGAGAAGGTTATTCCATTTGTATTTACATGTGAACCGGTAACTGTTAAAAAGCCTGAGCCACAAAAGGATGCTTCTATTAATGCTGATACAACAGAAGTAAGAATTAATATATCTGATGAGAAATATAAAGGCACAATTACAATTGAAAAAAACGGACATGGCACAGCAGAAGTAAATATATATTCTGAAGTGGATTTTATTGAGACTGGCAAAAATGTTATTGGAGATAATGAATTTGTTGGTGACAGATATGAAGCGGAATATTTTATCAATCCGGAAAAATTACATGCCGGAAACAATTTTGGATATATATGTATAGATACATACAGACAGCATTTCAGAATACCTGTAGTTGTAGTGCATAATGAAAAGGAAGCTTCTGACCAGTATGATGTAAGATTAGAAAATAAAAAGGCAGTGGAGGCACTTACCCGGTATTATCTTGATTTCAGAATGAAAAAGATTAAAAAGGAAAAATGGATTTCTGAATCATTGCAGATAATTGACAGAATAAGAGGAATTAAGGGCAGCGATCCATTCTATGATATTGCACAGGTGCAGCTTTTTGCCATGTCAGGAAGAGAAGAAGAGGCTTCACAGATGATGGAACTTCTTAAGAAGGACATGCTTGGCAGAATTGGCGATGATGTTGAGATGTACTGTTATTTCCTTTATGTATCGACTCTCCTTGTGAAAGAAGAAGAGTACACACAACAGGTAAACAGGCAGGTAAAGAAATTCTTTGAAAATGGCTATGATACATACAGATTATTATGGGTACTTTTTTATCTTGATGCAGATACAGAAAGTAATAAAAGTATCAGGCTTGTAAGAATCAAGGATATTGTAAATGAAGGATGTACCAGTCCTGTTATATATCTGGAAGCGATAAACATATTAAATGCACAGCCGGTTCTTCTGAGGGTTCTCAACAGATTTGAAATCAGGGTTATTAATTTCGGATGCAGATATGGAATCATTAATGAAAAACTTGCAATGCAGATTGCTGATGTTGCGGCATCAGAAAAGAATGGTTCATATGAGCTTGTATCATTATTAAAGAAACTGAATGAGCAGTTTGGAAGTGATGAAATTCTTACAGCACTGGTTTCACAGATGATAAGACTGGGACTTACAGGTGAGCAGTATTTCGATATATATGAGCTTGGGGTACTTCGTGGACTGAGAATAACAAGGCTGTATGAATTCTATATTGCAAGCATGAAGAAAGATGTTGGAAGACAGCTTCCTAAGATTGTCATGATGTATTTTTCATATGATAATACGCTGGTGGGAATGGATAAAGCATTTTTATATGCAAATATAATAACAGGAAGGGACAGTTATTATAAAGACATATACAGCAGCTTTGAAAAGGATATTGAGATATATGTTTATGAACAGTTAAAGGCAGGAAACATTAATGATTATCTTGTTATTCTTTATAAGGCATTATTGGGAACGCAGCTTATAACAGAGGAGACGAATGATTTTATATGCAGGTTAAGATATGTGTATAAGATTCAGTGTTTTAGCAGTTATGTAAAAGAAATCAGCGTGACACATACACAGCTTACAGATAAATGCGGTTATGAATTTGCAGGAACTGACTGCTATATATACATGTATAATACAGATGCAGCCGTAGAATTTCTTTGTTGTGATGGAAAGTTAAGAAATTCCGGAGTCGATTATGAAATAGAAAAAGTGTTTGATGATGAGGAGTATAAGGAAGTATTTGCGGCATGTGATGATACATTAAGTAAAGAAGCAGGAGTTCTTGTGAGCCGTGCATGCAGGCTGAATAAAATGCAGATATTCAATGACCAGACATTAATGTGTTATAAAACAGTTAAAAAGCTGCCGGGTGTTAATGAAGCATTCAGACAGACAATTAATTCGTGGATGATTGATTATTACAGGAATCATTATGAACTTGATGATTTCTGGCATGAATATCCGTTTGTAGATACAGAAAGGTTATCATCAGAGGATGCGAAGAATCTTATAGAAATACTTATAGATTCTTCTATGTATTCGCAGGCATATGAACTTGTGTGTATATATGGATGCAGCCGTGTAGCTGTTACGAAGCTTCTTAAGATGACAGATTATATTCTTAAGAATGTTTCGGATTCACATAATGATGTTATTGATGAGATTACAGCATATATTTTCAGAGAACATATATATAATGAACCGGTACTTTCATATATGTCCGAATTTTTCAATGGAACCAATGAGGAAATGTATGAAGTATGGAAGGCTGGATTAAGCTATGGCGTTAATGTGACACATTTGTCAGAAAGACTGCTTGCCCAGATGATGTATACAGGAGTGCACAGTGGAAGATTTACAGAGGTATTTTCTGATTATTACAGTAAGATGCCTGATATGCTGATTGTGAAGGCATATCTTTCATATAATGCCCAGCTTTATCTGATAAGACAGAAGAAAGCTAATGATATTGTATTCAGGGTAATAGAAGAATGCATGGAGGATGGAACAGGTCTTCCTGAATGCTGTTATGTGGCGTGGCTTAAGAATATATCTAAGAATACAAATGTTTTAGAAGATGAAAAAAAGAAAAAGTATGCGCAGGACATTCTTGATGAATTATGTGCTAATGACAGAATATATGCATTTTATAAGAAATTTAACGGTGTATTGGACATGCCATATAATGTACTTGGAATTACAGTGTTAGAATGCATTGCAAGTCCGGAGAGCAAGGTTACAATAACTTATACTACAGGTTCAGATAATCAGCAGTACACGCAGATAATGAAATCTAATGGCTGGGGAATATATACATGCAGATTTAATCTGTTTTATGGTGATGAGATTAACTATAATTATACAGTGACAGGCAATAAGGAAGAAAATGTGTCTGAAAAATATAATTTCAGATATGAGGAAGTGAATCCTGATACCGGCTGCGGAAGATTTGATGCAATTAATGACTGTCTTGCAAGCAGACAGCTTCATGATATGGCAACGTTAAAGAAGCTTATGCGCAGTTATGCTGTAGAAGAATATGTCAGCAGCCAGATGTTTAAAATTGTGAAGTAAGGAGACAGGGATGGAATATAATGGTGGTCTTATAGCTGGAATAGATATAGCAGAAAAAACAATTCAGGCTGGAATATATGACAGTACAAAAGGCGTTATAAGAACTGTAAATTTACTTCCGGAAGGAAAAGAAAAACAGCCGGATGAAGTCTATCCTGTCAATAAACTTGTGGCAGAATGTTTAAGGTTATCGAATGAAACACAGGTGAAAAGTGTATGTATAACACTGCCGGAGTTTTACATTGATGAACTTAACCGTGTGCGGGATGAACTTGAGGGGGCAGGAATATCAGGAGACAAATGGCAGCTTATAAGTAAGGCAGAAAGCTTTGCATATTATGCATACAGCCAGAAAAGAGAACTTTACTCATCGGGTGTGGCACTTTTTGATTATGGAAGCAAAGGCATCAGGTGCGATATGCTTGCCATAAGGAAAAAAGATAATAATAATTATCTGTTACAGGAAAGCACAGATTACACATCACAGGCTATATGTAATGCAGCTTCGAATGGAAATATAGACGGCGTTGAGGATGAACTTTGTAATATGGCTGAGGAATATTTTGCTAAAAGACCTGTTTCATCAGCGTATCTTACAGGAAGCGGGTTTAATGTTGAAAAATTACCGCCTAAATTTGCAAAGTTAATGGTGAAAAGAAGAAAAGCATTTGTTGGACAGAACCTGTATTGCAAAGGCGCGTGCCTGTGTGCATTAGAAGCAGTTAAGCCAAGGATATTTACAGATGTGACAATGCTTCTTGATAACAGGGTAAAGTATGGAATTGAGACAGATATAGTCCAGTATGGAAAGGACAAGAGATTCAGGATAATAAAGCCCGGAACAAACTGGTATATGGCAGACAGAACTATGGAATATATGCTTGATGATTTAAGAAAGATAACGCTTAAAATTATAACACCGGACAACCGGTATTATGATGAAGTTATTGATATAAGTGAGATTCCTTTCAGGGAAGGAATGACAACAAGAATATCCATGAATGTTAAATTTATGAGTGCAGACAGATGTCTTATAAGTATTAAGGATATGGGATTCGGAGATTTCTTTAAGAGTTCTGGAAAAGTTATTTACAAGGAACTGGAATTTGCTAATGGATAAATGTGGATAAACACATGGAATGGAGAACACAATGGGGAAAATGATTCTGTGCAGAGGAAAACAGACAGATAAGCCGCTTGTTATAGAAGGTACAGGCATGCGGCTGTACACTGCTGAAGAACTTTGTTACTACATTTATAATAATATATACCTTATTGGTCAGGATTTCATTAATGGCAGACTTATAGAATTTTTAAGACAGACAGGTGAGGAAGATTTGTCTGAAAGAGTGAGAAGCCTGTATGAAAAGAAAGCGGGACTTGCTGAGATACTGGTCACAATATTAAAGACTGTTGATTATTATTCTGTTTCTGATATTGAAAAGATACGGGAAACACTTAATACTCTTGGCAGACAGAACGTGTGTGAAAGATTAAAGTCGAGAGGTGACGGTTATCTTGCCAATGAATGTTTTTTCAGTGCCGTCAAATGTTATGAAAGTATAATAAATGACTACAAGGGAAGCGGGCTTTCCGGTTCAGAATATTCAAAGGTGTATCATAATCTTGGAACGGCATATGCGAGAATGTTTCTTTATAATAAGGCTGCAAAATACTACGATGATGCATATAAAACAGGACAGCATGAGGAATCAAAAAAATGCAGTATTGCAGCAAAAATGCTTGCAGACAGAAACAGTGGTCCTATTAATGTAGATGCATCAGAAGATGAATATGTAATAAGCAGAGAAATAGAAACACTTATGGATAATGCCAGATATAGTGATGAATACAGAAAGCTTGACAGTATAAATGCATTGAAACAGGAAGGAAATGTAGCTGGATTTAATGCATCAATTGATGAAGAATTGTTGCACTGGAAAGAAGATTACATGAAATATAGTAAAACATTTTAGAAGATTTGGTGATATATATGGGAATGTTTAAAAAGAAAAAACATGAGCGTGAACCGGAGGATTACTATTCTGTTTAAAAAGAAAAAACATGAGCGTGAACCGGAGGATTACTATTCTGGTACATACGATAAATGGATTTTTGATGGTGAAGATTCAGATGATGATTTAAAAAACAGTAAGAATCATGCAATGGAATTGTATGATGCATTTGAGAAAGCCAGAGAAAAGAAAGAAAAGGAAATCAAGGTTGAAGGCAGAACTGATTATGAGACCAGAAAAAAACAGGAAAAAAGCAAGCTTGAAGAAGAAAAATATGATCATCTTTTAAAACAGTGTTCAGGCACAGACTCTGATACAGGCTGTAGAAAAAAATTACAGTACAGAGATTAAAAATAAAACAGAGAATAATGATGAAAAAGAAAATATAACAATCAAAGAACCGGTTGATACCAGAAGATTCGGAACACATGATCTGGAAGTGTATGTAAAACAGCAGTGCGAAATCATGGAAGAAGCGGCCGGGTATATTGAAAGTGTCAAGTCTGAATATGAAGCAGTAACAGAGGATTTTAATGATATACAGCTTATAGATGAAGCGCCGGAGGATATTAAGAATAAAATAGTATCCTGTGCAGAAATTATTGACAATATGATGGTTGACAGAAGAATACTGAAATCATCAGAACATAAATTGTCAAATGCAGCTTACAGGAGGCTTGAAACATTTGAAGATGAAATACCATCCGGAATCAGATTTATACATGCCCAGGAAGAATATTATGATTCTGTAAAGCAGGATTTAAGAATACTTGAAGCAGAGAAAATGAATCTGCGTCTTGAATCCAAAATGCTTGTAAAAGGCAGTTAAAGATAAGAATGCTTGCCAAACAGCATTTATAGCATTAGTTATAGTTTTTGTTATATTTATAATATCAATGATGATTGTAGAGAGTGATTCTGATACAGCATTGTTTATAATAGTATCTTTACTGGCAGCTATTCTTTCTGTTGGAATGGTTGCAATACTTAAAGTTACTGAAAGAAATGTACTTATTACGGAGATAAAGCTTAATAAGACAATAGGTCTTCTTAATAAGATTAAAATAAAATATATCAATGTTTCTAATACTCTTGATTATGAATATTCAAAGTTTGGTGTAAAGAGTGCATATGAACTGGAGAAAAAATTTAATTTATATAAAGAGATGAAAGAAGAGCAGAACCGGATGCTGGATATGACTTCATCTCTCAACAGTGCAGAAAGTGATCTGGAAGATATCTTAAGGAAATTAGGCGTATATGATACGCATGTGTGGTTTGGAAGGGTAAAGGCGCTTATTAATCCTAAGGAAATGGTTGAAGTAAGACATGAACTTAACACAAGAAGATATAAGTTAAGACAGCAGATTGAATATAATGAAAAGCGTATAGAAGAAGCAAAAAGCAATATTAAAAATGCTACATTGTCTAATCCTGAACATAGTGATGGAGCTATGCGTGTAATAGAAATGTATGAGAAGAGACATTCACGGGTTGCAAAATAAAATCGATATGTTACAATAAACAGTGGCTTTTTACGCAGATGACTGATAAAAAGCGAAAGAAGTATGGAGGCTATAAGGATGAAAGAAAGACTTGAAGCAATTAGAGAAAGAGCTTTAGCACAGATTAATGAAACTGATTCGCTTGATAAGCTGAATGATATCAGAGTCGCTTTCCTTGGAAAGAAAGGTGAACTTACAGAAGTACTTAAAGGTATGAAGGAAGTTGCACCAGAAGACAGACCTAAGGTCGGTCAGATTGTTAATGAGACAAGACAGGCAATTGAAGAAGTATTAGATAAGGCTAAGACAGAATTAGCTGCCAAGAAGAGAGAACTTCAGTTAAAGAGTGAAGTAATAGATGTTACTCTTCCATCTAAGAGGGATGAGTTAGGACATAAGCATCCTAATACACTTGCATTAGAAGAAATCCAGAAGATATTCATCGGAATGGGTTATGAAGTAGTTGATGGACCAGAAGTTGAGTACGATTACTACAACTTTGAGGCACTTAACATACCAGCCAACCACCCGGCTAAGGATGAACAGGATACATTCTACATCAATGATAAGATAGTACTCCGTACACAGACTTCACCTGTTCAGGCAAGAGTTATGGAGAAGGGCAAGCTCCCTATCAGAATGATTTCTCCTGGACGAGTATACAGAGCTGATGAAGTTGATGCTACACATTCACCATGCTTCCATCAGGTAGAAGGTCTTGTAATTGATAAGGGAATTACATTTGCAGACCTTAAGGGAACTTTAGCAGAATTCGCTAAGGAGCTTTTTGGACCTGATACTAAAGTTAAATTCAGACCACATCATTTCCCATTCACTGAGCCTAGTGCCGAGATGGATGTAAGCTGTTTCAAATGTGGAGGTAAAGGATGCCGTTTCTGTAAGGGTGAAGGATGGATTGAAATCCTCGGCTGTGGAATGGTTCACCCACATGTATTCGAGCTTTGTGGAATTGATAAGGAAGAATATACAGGATTTGCCTTTGGTGTAGGACTTGAGAGAGTTGCTCTTCTTAAGTACGAAATCGATGACATGAGACTTCTTTATGAAAACGATGTCAGATTTATAAAGCAGTTTTAAATCGATTCATATAGTGGTCTAATGACTGGAATAAGATAAAGTATATTTAAGGAGAATGACGATATGAATACATCATTAAATTGGATAAAAGCAATGGTTCCAGGTCTTGAGTGTACAGATCAGGAATTCAGAGATGCAATGACACTTTCAGGAACTAAGGTGGAGTGTTTTAATGCATTTGACAAGAACCTTGATAAAATCGTAGTTGGACAGATTCTCTCAGTTGAGAGACATCCTGATGCAGACAAGCTTGTTATATGCCAGGTTAATGTTGGCAGCGAGAATGTCCAGATTGTAACAGGTGCACCTAACATTGAAGTTGGTTCAAGCGGACAGAAGGTTCCTGTAGTATTAGACGGAGGTAAAGTTGCCGGAGGACATGACGGCGGCGCACTTCCAGAAGATGGAATTAAGATTAAGAATGGCAAGTTAAGAGGAGTAGAGTCATGCGGTATGATGTGCTCTATCGAGGAACTTGGTTCTTCAAGAGAATTCTTCCCGGATGCACCAGAGGAAGGAATATATATATTTGGAGATGATGCTGTTGTTGGTTCAAGTGCGGTAGAGTACTTAGGACTTAATGATACAGTATTTGAATATGAGATAACTAATAACCGTGTAGACTGCTACAGCGTTATCGGTATCGCAAGAGAGGCTGCTGCTACATTCAGAAAGCCTTTCAATCCACCGGTTGTTACTAAGACAGGTAACGATGAGGATGTTAACACAATGGTTTCAGTTGATATTGAAGCTAAAGAACTTTGCTCAAGATATGTTGCAAGAGTTGTTAAGAATATCAGACTTGCTCCATCTCCAAAGTGGATGCAGCAAAGACTTATGACAGCAGGTATCAGACCAATCAACAACATCGTTGATATCACTAACTATGTTATGGAAGAATATGGCCAGCCAATGCACGCATATGACTATGACACTATTGCAGGTCACAAGATTGTTGTAAGAACAGCAACTGAGGGTGAAAAGTTCGTAACACTTGACGGACAGGAGAGAACTCTTGATGCACAGACACTTCTTATCTGTGACGGTGAGAAGCCGGTTGGTATCGCAGGTATCATGGGTGGCGAGAACTCAATGATTACTGATGATGTTCAGACAATGCTTTTCGAAGCAGCTACATTTGACGGAACTAACATCAGAAAGACAACTAAGAAGATTGGTTTAAGAACAGACGCATCTGGTAAGTTCGAGAAGGGACTTGACCCAGAGAACGCTATAGAAGCTATCAACAGAGCATGCCAGCTTATCGAAGAGCTTGATGCAGGTGATGTTGTAGGAGGCGTGGTTGATGTATATCCTGACCCTGTAGCTAAGAAGAGACTTCCATTTGAGCCGGCTAAATACAATGCTTTACTTGGTACTGATGTATCAGATGAAGATATGCTTTCTTACTTCGAAAGACTTGAAGTTGAATATGATAAAGATGCTAATGAGCTTATTATTCCAACATTCAGACAGGATCTTAACAGAGACGCGGATATGGCAGAGGAAGTTGCAAGATTCTTCGGATATGACAACATTCCTACAACTCTTCCTAAGGGAGAGACAACAATGGGTAAGATTTCATTTGAGCAGAGCATTGAAGATGCAGCTTCTGAGGTTGCCCAGTTTACAGGATTCTCACAGGCTATGACATACTCATTCGAGAGCCCTAAGGTATTCGATAAGTTAAAACTTCCTGCTGATTCTGTATACAGAAAGACAGTTGTAATCTCTAATCCATTAGGAGAGGATTTCTCAGTTATGAGAACACTTCCAATCCACGGAATGCTTACATCATTATCAACTAACTATAACAGAAGAAACAAGAATGTTAAGTTATATGAATTAGCTAAGGTTTATCTTGCAGCAGATGATGTTAACGAACTTCCAGATGAGAGAGTTGAATTCACACTCGGAGCTTTCGGCAATGTTGATTTCTACTCAATGAAGGGTGTTATTGAAGAATTCCTTGAGAAGATTGGAATGAAGAAGAAGCCAACATATGATGCTAAGGCTGGTATTCCATTCTTACATCCAGGCCGTCAGGCTGATGTATATTACGCTGATAAGAAGATTGGTTACATCGGAGAACTTCATCCGGATGTTGCTGATACTTACTCAATCGGTGAGAGAACATATATTGTTGTTATTGATATTCCAACAGTTACAGAAATGGCAAGCTTCGATAAGAAGTTCACAGGAATTGCAAAGTTCCCAGCTGTAACAAGAGATATCAGTATGGTAATGCCTAAGGAACTTCCAGTTGGTGAAGTTGAGAAGATTATTGAGAAGCGCGGTGGCAAGATATTAGAGAGCTACAACCTCTTCGATATCTACGAAGGAAGCCAGATTAAGGAAGGCTTCAAGTCAGTTGCTTACTCAATCGCATTCAGAGCTAAGGACAGAACACTTGAGGATAAGGACATCACACCAGTAATGGAGAAGATATTTAAAGACCTTGAGGCTGATGGAATCGAGCTTAGAAAGTAATATGACCTGTATAATCTACCAGTAGTAAAGCCGCGAATGTGGCTGAGAGACTGTGCGGTCTGCGAAAGGGGCGGCGTGTGGTGCCGCCCCTTTGCTTTGAAAGGAGTAGTACATGGATTTACATGATTTTTATTATGATCTGCCAGAGGAACTTATTGCGCAGGATCCTTTGTCTGACAGATCAAGTTCAAGACTTATGGTGCTTGATAAAGAAACAGGAGAAATTGAACATAAAATATTCAGAGATATTGTAGATTATCTTAAGCCGGGTGACTGCCTTGTTGTTAATGATACTAAGGTAATACCAGCAAGACTTATAGGAACTAAGGTTGATACAGGTGCTGCTATTGAAGTTCTTCTTCTTAAGAGACTTGAAGACAGACAGGATACATGGGAAGTTCTTGTCAAGCCGGGAAAGAAAGCTAAAGTTGGTGCAAAGATAAGCTTTGGTGAAGGCAAGCTTATAGGAGAGGTTATTGATATAGTAGAAGAGGGAAACAGACTTATTCAGTTCACATATGATGGAATATTTGAAGAGATTCTTGATGAACTTGGACAGATGCCGCTTCCTCCATATATAACACATAAGCTTGAGGATAAGAACAGATATCAGACTGTGTATGCAAAGCATGAGGGTTCTGCGGCGGCTCCAACTGCCGGACTGCATTTTACAACAGAGCTTCTTGAAAAAATCAAAGCAATGGGAGTTAATATTGCAAGAGTAACTCTTCATGTCGGACTTGGAACATTCCGACCTGTTAAGGTAGAAAATATTCTTGATCATCATATGCATTCGGAGTTTTATGTTGTTACACAGGAAGCTGCTGACATGATTAACAATACAAGAAAGAATGGCGGAAGGGTAATTGCTGTTGGAACAACAAGTACGAGAACACTTGAATCTGTTGCACTTGAAGATGGAACAATTCCAGCTAAGAGTGGATGGACAGAGATATTCATATATCCGGGATATAAATTTAAAGCTATAGACTGCCTTATAACTAACTTTCATCTTCCAGAATCAACGCTTGTTATGCTTGTATCAGCACTTGCTGGAAGAGAACATGTACTTCATGCATATGAAGTTGCTGTACAGGAAAAATACAGGTTCTTCAGTTTTGGCGATGCTATGTTTATTAAATAATAATATATATAAAATATATTTGAACTTTGCATAAGTTAATGTTATCATTAAGTAGATTAAATGAAGAAGGACAGGCAGAGCACCTGTTTATAACAGAGGGTAATCATGGGGATTGAAAAAAGAAGGTCAAGAAGAACAGATATTGATGTTACTATTTCATTAAGACAGCTTGATGATAAATATGTAACAGGATACTCAGGTGACACAGTTACTGTTAATGTTATTAATATATCTAAAGATGGAATCGCATTCAAGTCAGATTATGAATTCAGGCTTAACACATATTATGATACTGATATTAGATTATCTAATGGTGAATCATTTGAAGCGGTTATTGAAGTAATCAGAATGGAGAATCTTGGAGAAATAGAGACAACCTATGGATGCAGATTCGTTGGAATTAATTCTGAAGACCAGTTTAAGATAGAAGTTTATCAGATTGTGTACGAGAGTAATAACAACTAAATATTATGAGTAGTACAGATGATCGCGGCTGCATTCGTGCAGGTGAGGAAAGTCCGGGCTTCACAGGGCAGGATGCCGGATAACATCCGGTGGAGGCGACTCCAAGGCCAGTGCAACAGAAATATACCGCCATGGCGAAAGTTATGGTAAGGGTGGAAAGGCAGTGTAAGAGACTACCGCATTGCTGGTAACAGCAGTGGCACATGTAAACCCCATTCGAAGCAAGACCAAATAAAAGCGATATAAAGGCTGCCCGCCGAGCTTAGGTAGGTCGCTTGAGCCTGCTGGCAACAGCAGGACTAGATAGATGATCATCACAGCTTATGCTGACATAACCCGGCTTATAGTGCTGCTCATTTTATTATAATAATTATTTCCGGCTATATGCCGGATTTTTTAAGTGAGGATATTAATGAAAAAGGTGAATAGTGTCCGCCGAATTGTTTTCACAATTCTTGCGGTTACATGGATGGTTGTTATATTTTCTTTCTCAGCAAGGCCGGGGGATGAATCGGAAGAACAGAGTATTAAAGCGGGAATGATGGTTTGTCATGTATTTGTTCCGGGGTTTGATGATTTAAGTGAGCAGCAGCAGATTCATATGGCACAGGCTATTGATCATCCGGTAAGAAAGACTGCACATGCGACAGAGTTTGCTATGCTTGCCGGACTGGTTCTGGGGGCTGTTACAGTCAGCATAATCAGATGGAAAAATGTATTGGTTTCAGTATGCATAGCCGTACTATATGCATCAACGGATGAGCTTCACCAGCTTTTTGTGCCGGGAAGAAGCGGACAGGTAAAGGATGTTTTAATTGATGGCTGTGGAGCAGTTATTGGAGCATTAATTATATGGGGAATATCATATCTGATTCATAAAAAGAAAAAATGATTATCAGTTGCAAATCTTTTCATAAGGACTATAATGGTTAAGAATTATTAGTAATTATGATGGGATGGAAGAAAAATGGAAAATGCCAATACTATGGATAATGCAAAAATGACTAATGGACCAATAACAAGGATTTTATTATCATTTGCAGGTCCGGTGCTTTTAGGTCAGTTACTGCAGCAGCTTTATAATATTGCGGATGCAGCTATTGTCGGACAGTTCTTAAGTTCTAAGGCACTTGCAGCGGTTGGTGCAACATCTTCTCTTACATATATAGTATGTTATTTCTGTATAGGTTCATGTATAGGAATAAGTGTTCCTGTGTCACAGGCATTTGGAGCAGGAAAGAATGATGATTTAAGAAAATATTTTGTTAATGGAGTCTACTTTGCGCTTGCAATCGCGGTTATTATGACAGCAGTTACAGCGTCTATGAGTGGACTCTTTTTAACGTGGTTAAAGACACCTGAAAATATATTTAAAGATGCACATGTGTATCTTGTTATTATATTTTTGGGGCTTCCACTGACGGTACTATATAATTTCTGCTTCGGAATTCTTATGGCTTTCGGGGATAGCAAGAAATCAACTATATTTATGGCAGTATCGACAGTTATTAATATTTTTCTTGATCTGTTTCTGGTTGTTGTTGTGAAGTGGGGAGTTGCCGGAGCTGCAATTGCTACTATATTTTCACAGGGAATTGCAGGTGTTCTTAGTGCTATATATATCTTTAAGAAGTACAAACTGTTATTTCCGGTTAATGCAGATGAAAGAAAGTTCCATCCGTATTACATGAAGAACATTATTAAAATGTGCATGCCAATGGGACTGCAGTATTCTATAACTGCAATTGGAGCTATTATTCTGCAGTATTATGTTAATGCATTAGGAGAGGAAGCTATTGCTGGATTTACATCTGGATATAAGATTAAGAACCTGATTTTGTGTCCGTTAAATGCGCTTGGAACGGCACTTTCTTCTTTTGTAGGACAGAACTTTGGAGCTAAGAGATTTGACCGTATAAGTGAGGGATTTAAGAGAACTTTGGAGATAGGTCTTATCTATTCTGTAATTACTATGGTTGTATGCTTTTTTACAGGTAAATATATGGCGCTTATATTCGTAGATGCAGCCGATACGGTTGTTGTCGGTTACACTGTGAAGTTTATAAAATATATAAGTGTGTTTAATGCGGAGCTTGCACTTTTGTTTACTGCGAGATACTCTGTTCAGGGTATGGGATATGGCAAATATTCTATCCTCTCAGGACTTGCTGAGATGGCTGGTAGGGCGGCTGTTGCTGTGCTTCTGATACCGCATTTTGGCTTTGATGCAGTGTGCTGGAATGAGGGACTTACATTCCTTGCAGGAATTGCAGTTATTCTGCCAATTTATATTAAACTATTTTGCCATTTGCGTAAAAGTATGATATAATTTTTACAATTTTGGGATGAGGAAAGGTGGCGCTTATGTCTAAGATTATATTAACAGGTGACAGACCAACCGGAAGACTTCACTTAGGTCATTATGTTGGATCTTTAAAGCGAAGAGTTGAATTACAGAATTCAGGTGAATACGAGAAGATTTTTATTATGATTGCGGATGCACAGGCATTAACAGATAATGCTGATAATCCGGAGAAAGTAAGACAGAACATAATCGAGGTTGCACTCGATTATCTTTCAGTTGGTATTGATCCAGCTAAGTCTAATATATTTATCCAGTCACAGATTTCACAGCTTACAGAGCTTACATTTTATTATATGAACCTCGTTACAGTTTCAAGACTTCAGAGAAACCCTACAGTTAAATCTGAGATTCAGATGCGTAATTTTGAGGCGAGTATTCCGGTAGGATTTTTCTGTTATCCTATAAGCCAGGCTGCGGATATTACTGCATTTAAGGCTACTACAGTTCCTGTAGGAGAAGATCAGGAGCCTATGATTGAGCAGTGCCGTGAGATTGTAAGAAAGTTTAACTCTGTATACGGAGAGGCTCTTGTTGAACCTGAGATTCTTCTTCCAGATAATAAGGCATGTTTAAGACTTCCTGGTACTGATGGTAAGGCTAAGATGAGCAAGTCATTAGGAAATTGTATTTACTTATCTGACACTCCAGAGGAAGTTAAGAAAAAGGTTATGAGTATGTACACAGACCCTAACCATATTCAGGTATCTGATCCTGGACAGGTTGAGGGTAACACAGTATTTACTTATCTTGATGCTTTCAGCAGTGATGAGGATTTTGCTGAATTCCTTCCTGATTATAAGAATCTTGATGAATTAAAGGATCATTACAGAAGAGGTGGTCTTGGAGATGTTAAGGTTAAGAAGTTCCTTCTTAATGTTATCAACAAGGAGCTTGAACCAATCAGAGCAAGAAGACATGAATATGAAAAGGATATTCCAGAAGTATATAATATCCTTAAGAGAGGTACAGAAGCGGCTTATGCTGTTGCACAGGACACTCTTGATGATGTCAAGGCTGCTATGAAGATTGATTATTTTAATGATGCAGAACTTATTAAGGTTCAGTCAGAAAAATACAGCAGAACAGAGTAATTATTTTAATTAAATATACACACGGAGGCTTTTCTATTATGAGACATTTACTTAGTCCGCTTGATTTAAGCGTTGATGAACTGGCAAGATTATTAGATCTTGCAAGAGACATTTCAAAGGATCCATCAAAGTACGGTCATGTATGTGATGGAAAGAAGATAGCCACATTGTTCTATGAGCCAAGTACTAGAACAAGATTAAGCTTCGAGGCTGCCATGATTAACCTTGGCGGTCAGGTATTAGGCTTTTCTGAGGCTTCTTCAAGTTCAGCGTCAAAGGGTGAAAGTGTTGCAGATACTATAAGAGTTATCTCTTGTTATGCAGATATATGTGCAATGCGTCATCCAAAGGAAGGTGCTCCAATGGTAGCTTCTGAATATTCGCACATTCCTATTATCAATGCAGGTGATGGAGGACATCAGCATCCTACACAGACACTTACAGATCTTATGACAATAAGGGAACTCCGTGGTTCACTTGATAATTTTACAATAGGATTATGTGGTGACCTTAAGTTCGGAAGAACAGTTCACTCACTTATAAGCTCATTAGTAAGATATAAGAATGTAAAGTTTGTCCTTATATCACCTAAGGAGTTAAGAATTCCTGATTATATCAGGGATGATGTACTTAAGGCTAATAACTGTGATTTCGTAGAAGTTGAGAACCTTGAGCAGGCTATGCCAGAACTTGATATTCTTTATATGACAAGAGTACAGAGAGAAAGATTCTTCAGCGAAGATGAGTACTTAAGAATGAAGGACTTCTATATACTGGATGAAGATAAGATGGCACTTGGAAAGCCTGATATGTATGTTCTTCACCCACTTCCAAGAGTTAATGAGATATCAGTTGATGTTGATAATGATGACAGAGCTGCTTATTTCAAGCAGGTTCAGTTTGGCGTATATGTTAGAATGGCACTTATACTTACTTTACTTGGTCTGGACACAGCAGTTAATCCATCATTAGCTCGTGTACTTGATTCATTGGATGCATAAGGAGGAGAATAATATGTTAAATGTAGGCGAACTTAATGAAGGATTTGTTCTTGATCACATTGAGGCTGGAAAAGCAATGATGATTTACAATTACTTAGGCCTTGACAAGCTTGACTGTCAGGTTGCTATCATCAAGAATGCAAGAAGTAATAAGATGGGCAAGAAGGATATTATTAAGATTGAGGGTGGTCTTGATCTTGTTGATCTCGATGTTTTAGGATTCGTTGACCATAACATTACTGTTAATATTATTAAGAATGGTGAGATAGTAGAGAAGAAGACATTATCGCTTCCAAAGCAGGTTACTAATATTATCAAATGTAAGAATCCTAGATGTATCACATCTATAGAGCAGGGATTAAAGCAGGTGTTCGTACTTGCTGATGAGGAAAAGCAGGTTTACAGATGTAAGTACTGCGAAGAGAAATATTCATAAAAATTAATGGCTGTCGTTACTAAACGGCAGCCATTCTTAATATGTGTCATAATGCACATTTTTAATTAAGTTCTTTAATTATCATATTATTAGGTCTTGAAATCTTAAGCTCCGGACCATTCATTATTATGAGCCCTTTGTCGTATTTTACAGTAAATATCGTGATAGAATTCCCTTCATTATTCATTGACATTAAATGCTTGTCGTCAGGGAAAAGCCTTATGTACTTAGGGTAATCACCACTGATAGGGAGAGAATTAAGGCTTGAGAGCTTTCCTGTTTTGGTATCAACCTTGTAAATTGTAACTGTATTATCGCCGGCATTAGAGCAAAGCAGATGCTTTCCTGTGCTGTCAAATGTTATGTTAGCAGCCGCACTGTTAGACTTGTGGTCTCTTCTTACAGTGAATATATTCTGTACTAAATCAAAACGGTCTTTGTCTGAATTCTTATCATAAGAATATACATTAATATAATTCTTCATTTCACAGACAACATAAGCAAACTTACCATCCTGACTGAATTCAATCTGTCTTGGTGCAGATTCCTGCTGTGAACGGATTATATCGTATAACTTTAATTTACCAGTTACATGATTGAATTCATAAAGTTTAATCTGGTCAATTCCAGGGTCACATACACATAAAAGTTCTTCATCAGGTGTGAATGTACTCCAGCTTATATGAGGACGGAAGTTTCTTTCTGCAACACTTCCGATTCCTTTATGAAATACTTCATCAGCTATAAATCCCACTGAACCATCAGCATTGATGTGCAAAACAGTAATCTTACCATCATGATAACCGGATACAATAAGGAATCTGTTATCACTTGTCACACATATATGACAGCCGCGCATTCCGTTGATTGAAGCAACATTCATAAGCTCAAGGCTGCCGTCTTCTAATACAGCATAAGCTGAAACACCCTGGTCGCATATAGCGTATAAGAAATTCTTATCAGGTGAAAATGTAATGAAAGAAGGATTATCAATTGCAACCTCTTCACGCTCTGTTATTCTTCCTTTAGCCACATCACAGTCATATATATGGATACCTTTACTGCTTTCGTGTGTATAGCTGCCTGCATAAGCTACATATTTCTTTTCCATGATTATCCGCCTCCGTAAAACATATATATTACTATTTTATAGCAAGAGGAGGGGATTTTCAATACTGGTCAGATACATTTTTGCTTGACCTTATCAGGACATATGCTTACAAGTATAATATCAGGTCCGATTGTGCGGATACATTTGAATGGAATAACATATTCATAGTCTCTTCCAAGCAGTCCGCACAATCTTGCAGGACCTGGAACAATAAGTGCAAGTATGCAGCCTGATGCCGGATCGAAATCAATATCAACGACAAATCCTAATATGCAGCAGTCTGTATCATTTATTACGGTTTTTCCTTTAAGTTCACATAGACGCATTACAACACCCGGTTATGTGCTTATATTATTATATTACACATTTTAACAAAGGTGTCTTTTCATGTCTCTTAAGGCACATTTTTCAAGGCGGCTTACCTGTGCCTGCGATATTCCTAAGTCTTTCGCAACCTCAGTCTGAGTGCGGCAGTCAAAAAACCTTAGTGTTATTATCTGTCGCTCTCTTGGAGAAAGGCGGTTAATTGCTTCTTTAAGGGCAAGATTTCTTACCCATCTGTCTTCAGTGTTTTTCTTGTCCTTGACCTGATCAATTACATACAGTGTGTCACCGCCATCATTAAATACCGGCTCATACAGTGAGATTGAAGGTGTCACGGCTTCAAGGGCAATTACGATATCTGCTTTGGATATGCCAATTTCTTCTGCAATTTCAGTTATTGAAGGCTCTTTTAGATTTTTCTTCATAAGTGCTTCGCGGGTTGTTATAGCTTTGTAAGCGGTATCTTTTAATGAACGGCTTACTCTTATTGTACTGTTATCGCGCAGGAAGCGCTTTATCTCCCCTATAATCATAGGAACTGCATACGTCGAGAACTGTACATTTAAAGATATATCGAAATTGTCAATTGCTTTAATCATGCCTATACAGCCTATCTGGAACAGGTCATCAAGATTTTCACCGCTCTGGCTGAAGCGCTGGACAATGCTTAATACAAGTCTTAAGTTTCCTTTTATAAATGTTTCTCTTGCCTGTGTATCTCCTGATTTTATCTTTACAAGCAGCTCTTTTGACTGAGCCGGTTTAAGAAGAGGAAGGTCACTTGTATTGACTCCGCATATTTCAACTTTGTATCCAGCCATAATCCCTCCTTGAACAATACATTTGTTTTTCGATTTATCAACATTAAAAGGATTGACATTTTGGCTGGGCTTATTCATAATTAATTTATATATTTAATTCGGAGGTAGATAGCGTGAAGTGTCCATTTTGTGGTAAAGATAACACTAAGGTAATTGATTCAAGACCAACTGATGACAGTTCTATAAGAAGGCGTCGTCAGTGCGATGAATGTGGTAAGAGATTCACTACATATGAAAAGATTGAATCCATGCCTCTTATTGTTATCAAGAAGGATAATAACAGGGAACCTTATGACAGAGAGAAGATAACAGCAGGTATTGTAAGATCATGCCATAAAAGACCTGTATCTATCTCACAGATTAATAATATGGTTGATGAGATTGAGACTCAGATATTTAATATTGGCGAGAAAGAAATTTCAACTAAAACTATCGGTGAGATTGTAATGAGCAAGCTTAAGGCAGTTGATGAGGTTGCCTATGTAAGATTTGCTTCTGTTTACAGGGAATTTAAGGATGTTGATTCATTTATGGAAGAGATTAAGAAAATCCTTAAATAATATATATCAGTAATTTGGAAAGGCAGCATAAGGTTATGTTTAAGAGGTTTTATCCTGATATATATATTGATTCAGCTTATGATATAGATTATGAAGAGCTGTATAATAAGGGCTACAGAGGTATTATATTTGACATTGATAATACTCTTGTGGAGCATGGCGCGCCGGTTACGAAACGGTGCAGTGATTTATTTGACAGATTAAGAGCCATGGGCTTTGATACATGTATTATATCTAATAATAAAGAACCGCGTGTGAAGCCGCTTGCTGATGCATGCGGTTCAAGATATGTAAGCAAGGCAGGTAAACCATCACCTGTTAATTATATTAAGGCGATGGATATTATGGGAACAGACAGGAATAACACATTCTTTGTTGGTGACCAGCTTTTTACAGATGTGTGGGGCGCTAATAGGGCAGGTATTATGTCTGTGCTTGTAAAGCCTATTGATAAGCATGAAGAAATTCAGATAATTCTTAAGAGAAGACTGGAATGGATTGTATTATTTTTCTATAAAAGAAGAAAGCATTAATTGCTTAAAGGAGCTTAGATTATGGACATCAAAGGAACAACAAGAGTATGCGGACTTATTGGTAATCCGGTAGGACATTCTGTGTCACCGGCAATTCATAATAATCTTGCACGGCTGACAGGAAAAGATATGGTTTATACTACATTTAAAGTGGAAAAAGGAGATGTGGAAGCTGCTGTAAGGGGCGCTTACAGTCTTAATATACTGGGACTTAATGTCACTGTTCCACACAAGTCAGCAGTTATTGATTCTCTTGTAGATATAGATCCGCTTGCCAAGGCTATAGGAGCTGTTAATACTCTTGTAAGGGTTGACGGAGGATTCAAAGGATACAACACTGATATTCTTGGACTTGCAAGGGAGCTTGAAGATGAAGGTATTGAACTTGAGAATTCCAAAGTTATTATTCTTGGAGCAGGAGGAGCAGCAAGAGCCATAACATTCTTATGTTCAAGTAAGAATGCACAGTGTGTGTATCTGCTGAACAGAACAGTTGATAAGGCTGAGGCGATTGCACAGGCTGTTAATGCACATTTTAACAATGAAAAAGTAATTCCTATGAATATTGCTGATTATGCGGATATTCCAGGAGATGATTATATTGTTATCCAGACAACAAGCGTTGGACTTCACCCGAATGATACTGCAGTTGTTATTGATGATGAAGAATTTTACAAAAAGGCAGCAGTTGGTGTTGATATCATATATAATCCGGCTGAGACTATGTTTATGAAGCTTATCAAGGCACAGGGGAAAAAGGCTTATAATGGACTTAAGATGCTTCTGTATCAGGGAGTAAGTGCTTACGAGCTCTGGAATGACTGTAAGATTACTAAGGAAGAGGCTGATGAGGTGTATAAGTGTCTTCAGAAGGAGCTTGGGATTGATGAATAACGGACATAATAATATTATTCTCATTGGATTTATGGGAAGTGGCAAGACAACATTTGGAAGATGGATTACCAGGAACCACAATATGGAATTCCTTGATACTGACGAGTATATAGAGAATAAGTACAACAAGCTTATTAAGGATATATTCAGGGATTCCGGTGAAGAGACATTCAGGGATATGGAGACACAGGCTATTAAAGAGCTTGCAAAGGTCTGTGATAACTGTGTTATATCTGTTGGTGGAGGACTGCCGGTAAGAGCGGTTAACAGAAGTCTTCTTAAGGAGCTTGGAATTGTTGTATATCTGGAAGCATCTGTTGATGAACTGGTAAAGCGTCTGTCTAAAGATACAACCAGACCGCTTCTTGCAGGAGGCAACTTAAGAGAGAAGATTGAAAGCCTTATGGCTGCAAGGGAGGCTCTTTATAAAGAGGCTGCTGATATTATTGTTAAGACTGATGACAGAAGATTTGAAGATATGTATACAGATGTTGTGACAGCTATTAATATGGGAATAATGGAGGATTGATATGAAGATACTTGTAATGAACGGACCTAACATTAATTTTCTTGGAATAAGAGAGAAAGGCATCTATGGTGAACAGAATTATGAAGCTCTTGTTTCAATGATTGAGAAGAAGGCAGAGGAGCTTGGAGTTGATGTGGAAGTATTCCAGAGCAATCACGAAGGTGCTATAATTGATAAGATTCAGGAGGCATATTACAATGATGTTGATGGAATTGTTATCAATCCGGGAGCATTCACACATTACAGCTATGCGGTAAGAGATGCACTTGCATCTGTTGCAGCTATTCCTAAGATTGAAGTTCATATATCCAACGTACATACAAGGGAGGAATTCAGACACACATCTGTGACCGTTCCTGTATGTAATGGACAGGTTGTAGGATTAGGGCTTAAAGGATATTTATATGCAATGGAAGCAGTTGTTGACCTTGCGATGAAAAAGTAGTTGCCAAATGTTTATATTTATTATACAATATTAGAAGTCATTTGATTATTTAGGAGGTATACCAAAGAATGGTAGATGCAGGTAGTTTTAAGAACGGTATTACAATTCAGTATGAGAACGGAATTTGGCAGGTAATCGAATTCCAGCATGTTAAGCCTGGTAAGGGATCACCTTTCGTTAGAGCTAAGTTAAAGAATATTATTTCTGGTGGTGTTATAGAGAATTCTTTCAGACCAACTGAGAAGTTTGATCTTGCACACATCGACAGATCTGAATATCAGTATTTATATGCTGATGGAGATCTTTACAACTTCATGAACACAGAAACATATGACCAGATTGCATTAAGCGCTGATCAGGTTGGTGATTCACTTAAGTTCGTAAAAGAGAACGAGATGGTTAAGCTCTGTTCACATGAAGGCAATGTATTTGCTATCGAGCCACCTATTTCAGTTGAGCTTGAAGTAACAGAGACAGAGCCAGGTATCAAGGGTAACACAGCAACAGGTGCTACTAAGCCAGCTATCGTTGAGACAGGAGCTAAGATTATGGTTCCATTATTCGTTAACCAGGGCGATAAGATTAAGATTGATACTCGTACAGGTGAGTACACATCAAGAGCATAATCAATATGTATTATTAAAGGGCTGTCATGCTATGCATGGCAGCCCTTTTTGCGCGAGTAGCGATGAGAATAGCTGCAGAATTTATAATCATGCTTGCATGAATTATAAATTGGGCGGATATTCGAGGAGCACCGCGACAATGCCAGACTTTAGTCTGGCATATGCGCTACTCGCGCGAGTAGCGATGAGAATAGTTCTAGACTTATCCTCTTGCCTGGAATGTTGTACAGACAGTATCATCTTCGGTAACAGCCTTAATACCTGATATATCTACATGGTCTGCGTCACATTTTTTATTAGTATTATATATGCAGTTAGTTGCTTCGCAAGAGATTGATAATGAATCTTTAGGAAGGTGGCACATATTAGTTGCACCAGGATTCTGATGTTCATAATCACCGCAGCATGTTTCGCCACACCGGCAGGCAGAACTTCCTTCTACACAGATTGAATTAAGACAGCACTGGTTGTCACAGTTATGCACGCATGAAGCGGCATTACAGTTAAGATTACCCATAGCATTTTCTCCTTTCAAAAAACAATTATGACCGCCATGTAGTATGTAACATAGCGGCCATATTATTGTTCCCTGAATATTATCCTTTATTCAGAGGGTTATTTAATGAAAGAAAATGTAAATCGTTTCGTTCTGACATTAAAATATCTGAAAGAAACTTTTGCAATAATTTTATCTTTTGATACGAAAGTATTTACCCAGTATCTTGAATCCTTAGAATTATTCCGGTTGTCACCAAGCATGAAATATGAATTAGCGGGGACGACATATGTGAGACTTTCACCATCTGTATTCATAGGTTCACGGAGATAATCCTCTTCAAGCATATCACCATTGACATATACATGACCATTGGTAATTTCGATAACATCTCCGGGAATACCAATAACTCTTTTGACAAAATTCTGTGATTCGTCATCAGGGTACTTGAATATTACGATATCGCCACGCTTTGGTTCACTGAAAAGATATGCAAGACGGAAACCAATAAGCCTGTCACCAGTGAGAATAGTATTCTCCATAGAACCGGATGGTACCTGAGCGTTAACAATAATAAATCTTGTAAACAGAAATGCTACAATTACAGCAATTGCAAGAATTTTAACATAACTTAAAATTTCAGCACCAATGCTTGTTTTTTGAGATTTATTATGATTGTTCTTAGAATCATCAAATTGTTGTTCGCTGCTAAAACGTGGAATTTCTGAATCATCATATGAACTTTCGTAATAATTATGATAATTATCATCGGTATCATCTAAAAATTCAATTCCATCATCAAAATCATATCTTGTGGTTGTATCATCGTCAAATCTATCGTTGTTATAATCTGTCATATTAAATAGTCCTTATCTTTATATAAGACAATGATAGTTTAAATAGCTTTATTTTGCAAGCAATTCCATGATTTTATTACTTCTTGCAATGAATCCTGTCATCTGCTCTGGTGAAAGAGGCGCATGACTGAGCATTGCAAGGTCATAGAGCTGTTCACATATAATCTTAGTATTTTCACCGTCTGCATGTCCTGCAACATATTTGACAAGGTCATTGTTTGCATTAAGTACAAGAGTCTGACCCTCAGCACCAAACATATTAGGATCCATACCTGCCATACCGTACATTTTCATCATATCCTGCATACGTCTGCTTTCTTCTGAAAGAGTAATCATTGAAGATATAGATGAATCCTTTAATTTCTCGACATTAACAGTTAAATTTTCTTTGCCAAGAGCATCTTTGAAAGTCTTAGAGAGCTTTTCAGTCATGTCCTTCAACTCGTCTTTAGAAGTCTCTTCCTTAAAGCTGTCTGAAAGATCTGCATCGATACGCTTGAACTTGAGATTCTCATTCTTGGATTCCATGTTAGTTATGAATGGCTGGTCAATGTTATGAGTAAGAATTACAGCATCAATTCCTTCGTTCTTAAACATGTTGATATACTGACTCTGTTCAACTTCATCTGTTACATAGAATACTGTGTTTTCGTGTTTTTCTTTATTCTCTTCGAGACATTCCTTAAGAGTCAAATATTTGCCATCAAGGTTCTTGAATATGATGTAATCATTCATCTTCTCTGCAAATTTCTCATCCTTTAAGCAGCCGAATTTAATAAATGGATTGATGTCATCCCAGTATTTCTCATAGTTCTCTTTGTCTGTTTTACACATTCCTGAAAGCTTGTCGGCAACCTTTTTAGTAATGTAATCAGATATCTTCTTAACAAATCCATCATTCTGAAGTGCTGAACGTGATACGTTAAGTGGAAGGTCTGGGCAGTCAATAACACCTTTAAGAAGAAGTAAAAATTCTGGAATAACTTCTTTGATGTTATCTGCTACGAATACCTGATTGTTATAAAGCTTTATAGTACCTTCAATAGATTCATACTCTGTATTAATCTTAGGGAAGTAGAGAATACCCTTAAGATTGAAAGGATAATCCATATTAAGGTGAATCCAGAATAATGGTTCTTTATAATCGTGGAATACCTTGCGGTAGAATTCCTTGTAATCTTCATCTGAACATTCGTTAGGATGCTTTGTCCAGAGTGGATGGATATCGTTGATTGCAACAGGTCTTTTTACAATCTTAGCCATCTTTTTGGCTGGAACTTTCTCAACAGTTTCCTTAGTTCCATCTTCTTTCTCAACTTCTTCTGTAACAGCGTCCTTTATAAATGTATCAAGAACTGTATCTTTTTCTGTAACTTCTTCTTCAGGAATTTCCTCAGTCTGTTCACCCGCATCTTCGTTAGTTACAAAGATTGGAACCGGCATGAAAGAGCAGTACTTATCAAGAACTTCTTTAGCCTTATATTCGTTGGCAAATTCATAGCTGTCCTCATTGAGGTAAAGAGTAATCTCAGTACCAGGAGTTGTTTTGGTTCCCTCACTTATATCATATTCAGTTCCTCCGTCACATGACCAGTGAACTGATTCTGCTCCGTCCTTAAATGAAAGAGTATCAATAGTAACTTGGTCAGCAACCATAAATGCTGAGTAGAAACCTAAACCAAAATGTCCGATAATCTGGTCATCGTTAGCCTTATCCTTATACTTCTCAAGGAATGCTTCAGCACCTGAAAAAGCAATCTGGTTGATATACTCATCAACCTCTTCCTTAGTCATACCAATACCGTTATCAATGATTTTAATGGCCTTATCTTTTGCAGAAAGCTTAATTTCAACCTTATATTCAATATCATCAGGAGCTTCATACTCCCCAATCATTGAAAGCTTCTTGAGCTTAGTGATAGCATCACATGCATTAGAAACTAACTCTCTATAGAAGATATCATGGTCAGAATACATCCATTTCTTGATGATAGGGAAAATATTCTGACTGTTAATAGATAAATTACCATGTTCTTTTGACATAATATTTCACTCTCCAATCTGTATAGTATTAACTAAATGTTAATTTAATACACCCGAAAACATAAGTCAAGCAAAAACTAGCACTCGAAGATAAAGAGTGCTAACAAAAAACCGCCTGTACTTGTAAACAGGCGGCTTTGCAGGATTTATTAAATAATTCTAAATTATTCTTCATATGAAATATCAGCATCAGATAAGAAGCTGAGAATATATTTTTCAAATGCTTCGTCAAGGGAGCGGTCAAGTGTAAATGTGCTAAGAGATGAAGCAGTGGTCATTGTTACACTGCCGTCCTGATACCGCACATTAAGAAACAGTCCATTTACACAATCCGGATCGAAATTCAGGTCATGCTCAAGTATAAGCTTTGCAACAACTGTTTCCGGCAGAACAAATGTGATTTTCAGCAGCTCAGGTACTTTCTTCCCCTTAATAATACTGAACGCGAATGGCTTGATGGATTTCCATGAAGAATATTTTGAGGAAGGCATTGTATCTAATTCGTCCTCACTGTAAAACTGTGTGTTAAGCTTGCCATCAATGGTAAAACTGCATCCTGTGCATATATATGCTTCTGATAGACACATATTATCAAATGTGTTACTAATAAGAAGCTTATTCATAAACTGTTTTAAATCTTTAATCGTAAGAGAGAGCATAAATCCTCCTTGTTTTGCGAAGCAAAATCCGAATCCAATGAAGAGGAGAGGATTTGGCCTCCTTGTTTTGCTAAGCAAAATGCGACTGCCCACGCAGGAGCAGAGAATTTTGCCTGCAGTATCTCAATTATAATATAAAATCAGTCTTTTAGAAACAGCTTTTGAATTATATTTATAAAAGCAAAAAGAAGCGTTGATATAATGCAGAGAATAACGATTCCAAGTACAACATAGCTCATCTTAAATACTTGGCTGCCATATATTATAAGATAGCCAAGCCCTTTTTTAGCAGCTAAGAATTCTCCTATGATTACGCCTACAAGGCACAAACCAATATTTACTTTCATGTTACTTATAATAATTTTTTTAGAACCGGGAAGAATAAGCTTGCATAAGATATGCCATTTTTTGCCGCCAAGGGTGCGTATAAGAGTTATTTTTTCCTTGTCGATTTCTAAGAATCCTGTGTAAAGATTAATAATCATACCAAATATTGCGACAGATACGGCTGTTATAATTATCGCTTTTGTATTAGTTCCGAGCCACACAATAAGCATTGGAGCCAGTGCTGATTTAGGGAGGCTGTTAAGAACAACCATGAAAGGTTCAAGACAATCTGAAAGACCTTTAAAACACCACAGAAGAATTGCAAATATTATGCCGACTATGGTAATTATTGCAAATGCGACAAGTGTTTCATACAGTGTTACCCATATATGGATGAATATTACTCCGTCTCTGGCAAGGTCCATAAATGTCTGGTATAACCGTACAGGCGAACTGAATATAAATGCATTGATAATACCTTTGTCGGCGGTAAACTCCCATATGCCGATGAAGCCTAAAAATAGTATAAGACGGGAAAGTGTCACAGATATTGAATATATCCGCTGTTTAATTACAAATCTGCGTTGTAAAGGACTGATATTCATTTTAACACCTCCCTTATTTCATCAAAATATTTCTGGGTTGAAAGAGTATCTCTTGATTCAATATCAACTGTTTTTAAAAGTCTGGCTGGTCTGTTCGTGAGAATAAGAACACGGTCAGTCATAGCTATGGCTTCAGAGATATCATGTGTTACAAGAATTACCGTTTTTTTCTCGCTTCTTAAGATGTTGCATATATCTTCTCTTACCTCAAGTCTTGTCTGATAATCAAGAGCAGAAAAAGGTTCATCTAAAAGTAAAATATCCGGTTTCAGAGCAAGTGTGCGGATAAGTGCAGCACGCTGTCTCATGCCTCCGGATAACTGTGATGGTCTTGCTGATTTGAATTCTGCAAGGTCATATTGTTTTAAGAGGTGATTAACATATGCGATATTTTCTGGTGTTTTCTTATTATTTATTTCAAGACCTAACATAACATTTTTATAAATGCTGCGCCATTCAAAGAGATTATCCTTTTGCAGCATATATCCCATCCGGGAGTCTTTATTACCTTCTGGCGGGTTTATATATATAGTCCCGGCTTCTGGTTTTATAAGATCACACAGAAGCGACAGAAGAGTTGATTTTCCACAGCCGGACGGCCCTACAATGGATGTGAAGCTGCCGGGTTCTATCTCAAAAGAGAGGTCGTTGATTACCGGAGTTTCGCCATTTTTATCGTGATAAGAATAATATATGTGGTCTAAAGACAGAATTGCTTCCAATAGATTACTCCCATACTATGGTTAATATAATTTATGAAAAATATCAGAAAAAGTGATAATCAAGATTGAATAAAACAGGTATTAAGAATATAATAAAAGCATTAAAGTCAAATGAGGGGAGCTTTATGAACTATTTAGAGGAAATTATTGCTAATATAAGCGGAGACAGAGTGTATATCCAGACGCATAATTTTCCAGATCCGGATGCTATTGCATGTGCGTATGGATTATCTGAGCTTTTGAAAGCAAAAGGGGTAGAAGCCGAGATATGTTATAAGGGAAGCATAGAACGGACTGTAACAGCCAAGATGGTGGGACTTCTTGGCATTGAGGTGAAAGAATATATGAATCCTGATGAATTTAATGAAGAGGATGAAATTATTCTTGTTGATGCACAGAAAGGCAATTCTAATATTATAGACATGAATGGTCAGGAAATTATATGCATAGACCATCATCCTATATATGATCCGGTGGATTACAGATTTTCTGATATAAGACCAGATGTGGGAGCGTGTGCATCTATTATTGCAACTTATTATTTTGATAACAACATTGATATGCCTGAAAATGTTGCAACAGCACTTCTTTATGGTATTAAAATGGATACAGCAGATATGAAAAGAGGTGTGACACAGTTAGATCTGGATATGTTTTATAAGCTGTATATGATGGCTGACAGGGATATTCTTTCAGATCTTGACAGCAGTGTACTGCATTATGATGATATTAAGGCATATAAGGATGCATTTAGTACAATAGATATAAGAGAAGATATCTGTTTTGCATGTGCGGGATATGAATGCAAGGAAGCACTTATTGCTGCCATATGTGATTTTACTCTGACACTGGATGGAATTAATCTTTCGATAGTCTACTCGCCAAAGCAGGATGGAATAAAGATTTCCATAAGAAGCAGCGGAAAATATCTGTCAGGCGTAATTGCCATGAATGCGCTTAAAGGAATTGGAACTGGCGGAGGACATGATAATATGGCAGGCGGCTATGTGTCATACTGGAAACCAGATGGAGAGAAAATAAGTGAAGCTGAGATTTTAAGAATTGAGCAGGAGATTAAAACAAGATTCTTAAAAGAAGCAGGTATTGAATAATAAATATATTAACTGCCGGTACGGAATTCATACCGGCAGTTTTTGTTTTGTATACTATCTTATATTAATCTGTATTCTGTCAATGAAATGTCCGAAAATGCCAGCATAGCCATCCATTCCGTTATCAGTACTGTTGTCTTTTTGCGGGCTGTAGTAATTATTGTTTACGGGGCTTACCTTGTAGAAAGCATAGTGATATCCTGATGAGGTAATAATATCATCAGGCGTGTAATAATATATTTCAACGGCATCAACAGGTGTATCATTGCCGGCATATCCATTATAGTAATCGTTAATATTGGTGTTACGGCTGTCGATGAAACCCAGCCATCCGCTATTTACATGGACACGGTATTTTATGTGACCAGTATCAGTGGTGATTGCAAGTCCGGTAATATTCTGGCCACGGATTCCGGCATAATCTTCATTGTTTTTAACAACAGGAAGCCATCTTCCAGATGAAAGTTTTGTCTGATAGAAAACATTTATATTATTGGCAGTACTATCGTCAGAATGGATAGTTTCGCCAGTATTGTCGTCTTTTTTAACAGAATAATCTGAGTAATATATATTGCCATCATATTCTTCATCTTCGATTTCTACTGCACCAAACTGCCACATGGTACAGTCAAGGCTTGGAGAATCAATTCCCCAGTGTGCAAGCCAGATATTCATTTCTGGGATTGATTTCAGTCTGTCAAGGTCAAGCACATTTGTAAAATAGTTGTAATTGGCATAGACACCGGTTTTATATCCACTGACACGCATAGCATTAACAAACATTTCGCAGAAATCAGACAGCAGTTCGCCTTCGGAGTATACATCCAGACCGTTTCTTGCTTTATATCCATCAGCATCTTCCATGTCAAACCACACACCAAGTTCAGGAGACCTTCCTTTAAGAAGTCTTAGAGCATGGGCAGTTTCGCTTGCTGCATCGTAATAATCTAAAGCATAACTGTATAGATAGACGCCGTAAGGAATTCCAAGCCTTTCACATTCATCCATATTTCTTATGGCAGCAGCATCATCCTGTGATTGGATATCACTGCCATATCCTATACGGATAATTGTACCCTCAATATAGTTTTTCATATTATCCCACTGTATAAATCCATTATAGCTGCTCACATCTATAACAACGGCATATATATCAGCCGGGAATAATATGAACAGGCATACAGATGCAATAATCGCAACATATATTCTGATGATTTTTTTCATTAACAAAGCTCCTTTCATATAATATTCTAATATAGAATATTCGAAAGACTGGCCTGATGTTAGTGAAATAACGGCTTTACAAAAAATCGATTAATATATATAATGTATTACAGTTTCCGCTGTGATTGCGGTTATGATGCCACCTTGGCTCAGTCGGTAGAGCGTTTCACTCGTAATGAAAAGGTCGCCGGTTCGATTCCGGCAGGTGGCTTGAATTAAAAAGTTCGCGAAGCTATGAAAATATAGGCTTTGCGGATTTTTTTCGTTTTATGAATAATATTCCACCCAGCCGCCAACCCTAATACAGAATAATATAATCAGGAGGCGGACATGGGCAAATCTGAAGAAGAAAAAACAGATAATGATTATAAAGATGGTGCTGTCACGAAAAATGCGCTTCAGGTGATAACAATTATTGGAGAGATAGAAGGACATGATAATCTTCCTGCAACAAGCAAAGCAACCAAGTATGAACATATGCTTCCTAAGCTTGCGGAGATTGAGATGGATAAAGATATTAAAGGTGTACTTTTTATTATGAATACAGTTGGTGGGGATGTCAGTGCAGGACTGGCACTGGCAGAGATGATTGCTTCTATGAAAAAGCCGACAGTTTCATTAATAATAGGTGATTCGCACAGTATAGGAGTGCCGCTTGCCGTAAGTACAGATTATTCATTTATTGTGCCGACAGCCACAATGATAATACATCCAGTGAGGATGAATGGAACGTTAATCGGGGTTCAGCAGACATATGACTATTTCGAACGCATTTCTGACAGGATAACTTCGTTCATTGCAGACCACAGCAGGGTGAGCAAGGAAAGGGTTGAAGAAATGATGGTGGATACGACACAGCTATCTAAAGACTTAGGAACAGTGCTGGTGGGTAGACAGGCAGTTGAAGAAGGTTTAATATGTGAAGTTGGTGGAATCAGTGATGCGCTTGATAAGCTGGATTCCATGATTAATGAATGTTAGGGTGAAGATATGAAATGTAATCTGTGTCCAAGAGCCTGCAATGTTGACAGAAATGTTAATACAGGCTTTTGTGGAATGACTAATGATATATATGCGGCAAGAGCCGCTCTACATATGTGGGAAGAACCATGCATATCGGGGGAACACGGCAGCGGGGCAGTATTCTTTTCCGGGTGTACATTAAGGTGCATATTCTGCCAGAATGCAGAGATTGCAGCAGCACATGTGGGCAGGAAGATAACAATTGACAGATTGTCAGACATTTTTCTGGAACTTCAGGACAAATGTGCCAACAACATTAACCTTGTCACGGCAACACATTTTGTGCCGCAGGTAGCAGAGGCGCTTGTCAAGGCAAAGAATAAGGGTCTTGTCATACCAGTTGTGTACAATTCAAGTGCATACGAGAATGTCAGCACGCTTAAGATGCTTGACGGGCTTGTGGATGTGTATCTTCCAGACATGAAATACATAGACAGCAGGCTTTCGGCAGAGTACTCGAAAGCACCAGATTATGCTGATGTGGCTAAAGCTGCAATTCAGGAGATGGTAAGACAGACAGGAAAACCGGAATTCTTTACAGACGATGATGAGCTTGTAAAGAGTGAAAGCGTTGAAGCCGGGATTATGAAAAAAGGTGTAATTGTAAGACACCTTGTACTTCCTGGAACAATTAAAGATTCCAAGGCAGTTATTAAGTATCTTCTTGATACATACGCGGATGAAATATACATAAGCATAATGAGCCAGTATACGCCATTTGAGAGACTAAAAAAACATCCACTCCTGTCGCGGAAAGTGACAAGAAAAGAATATGATTCTGTGGTAGATTATGCAATAGAATGTGGAATTAATAATGGATTTATTCAGGAAGGTGATGTCGCAGAGGAAAGCTTCATACCTGAATTTGACTATGAGGGCATATGATTATATAATCGTAACAGAGATTATTACAAATGTATTGGCAGGATTAATATATGGAGAATAAGCATGGGCATATAGAGCAGAACAGAGCCAGAATATGGCAGATTGGCTTGTTTTCTCTTAATAATACATCAACTAATCTGTTTCTTGCGATGATGGGGTATGTCTCATATTATGCTAATGGAATAGCAGGTCTTTCAGTTGTGCTTATTTCAGTTATTCTTACGGGAATGAGAATATTTGATGGGGTAACAGATCCGGTAATAGGCTTTTTTATAGATAAGACTAATGGAAAGTATGGTAAATTCAGACCTTATATTGTTATAGGATACTTACTTATGTCAATCAGCAGTCTTGTACTGTTCTTTACTACAAGCCTTGTTCCAGCTATTTTAAGACCGTTGTATTTTATAATTGTATATTCAGTATACATAATAGGATACACATTTCAGACAGCAGTTGTAAAGTCAGGACAATCAGTAATTACTAATGACATGAAGCAGAGACCTATGATAACTTTTTTTGATTCAACATTTATAATGTTCGCACATGGTCTGGTTGCTTTCTATGTGTCAGTGTATCTGATTGAGAAATACAAGACATTCCAGTCACAGGCACTTTTCTCAGAGTTCGTAATCACAGTGGTTATTGTAGCCGGAATATGCTCAGCACTGGCTGTTGTGGGAATATGGAGTAAGGATAATGTAAAGTACTTCAAGCTTGATGAGGATAAGAAGCAGCAGATACATTTCAGGGATTATGCGGCTATAATTAAACATAATAAGCCAATCAGAATGCTTGTTATTGCGGCGGCATCTAACAAATTCGCACAGATGGTATATGGTAATTCAACAGTTCTTGTAATGCTTTATGGAATACTGATGCAGAATTATCCGCTTGCTGGTATAATTGGAATAATTGTTGGTATTCCCAACTTGGGAATAATATATCTTGGGATAGAGCATGCCAAGCGATGCGGACAGAAGAAGACACTTGTAAGGTCAACATATCTTGCAATTATTTTTCAGACGATACTTATGTTTATGATGATATTTTCAGACCTTACAAATGTATCATTAAGACATATTAACTTTATAACGGTAGCGTTTTTGTTAGTGTTTACGCTGCTTAACGGAGTAAAATCAATATCTAATAATATAGTTGTTCCTATGATTGCCGATTGTACTGATTACGAGTATACACTGAGCGGACATTTTGTGCCGGGAATAATGGGAGCACTGTTTTCATTTATTGACAAATCATTTTCAGCACTTGGAACAGGATTTGTAGGAATAGCACTTGCGATAGCAGGGTATTCTAAAGTTTTTCCGCAGGTGGAGGACCCACTGACACCACAGCTTAAGTTTCTGACAATATTTTTCTATTGCATAATTCCGATAATAGGCTGGATTGTGACAATATTTATAATGAGATTCTATAAGCTGGATAAGAATACTATGAGGGGCTTGTATAAGAAATAGAGTGGAGATTAATATGCTTATTAGTAAAGGAAATCCCATGCTTATGGGATGCAGCAGATATAAGGATGGATATAATTTTACATATGAGGCAGAATGCGAAAATGCAGCTCTGCTGATTTTTGATGCACATATGAAGCCAAAAGAACGGATAGAACTGGATTCATCAATGAAATGTGGAAATATATTTTCAGTTCATGTGTCTGGCAGGAGGCTGGATACATGTTTCTACTGCTATGAGATAGATGGCTTAATGTATCTTGACCCATATGCAAAGGCGATAACGGATTGCGGAAGATTTGGACAGACGGACGAGAAAGATGTGTATCTGGCTGCGATTGATGTGGCAGATTATGACTGGGAAGATGACAGACCGCTTAATTATGATTACAGCGACTGTATATTCTATAAGATGAATGTAAGAGGTTTTACTAAAAGCAGAACATCTAAGGTTAAAGATAAAGGAACATTTTCAGGAATAATTAACAAGATTCCATATCTTAAGGAACTTGGAATCACAACTATTGAGTTACAGCCTGCATATGAATTTGATGAAATAGGCCGTTTTCCACAGTTGACTGATACTATAATGTCAAAATACGGAGCCGGAACACATTACAGCGTGGATAAGAATACGCGGAAAATTAATTACTGGGGATATGTCGGAGGATTTTATTTCGCACCAAAGGCATCGTATTCTTCAATTGCTTCAAAGCATCCGGGGGTGTTTAGGGATTATACAGTTGAATTTAAGAATATGGTTAAAGAACTGCACAGAAATGGCATTGAAGTCGTTATGGAAATGTTTTTTACTGACGAAAGTACAGGCTTTATCCTGCAGTGTGTAAGATACTGGGTTACTGAATATCACATTGACGGAGTTCATGTGTACTGTGATGAGTCAGCGCTTAAGGCACTTTCACAGGATGCACTTTTAGCGGATACCAAGATTATAACTGTATACTGGAATGGCAAAACCGGAACGAAGAAGCATATGGCTAATTATAATAATGATTTCCAGAATATTGTGCGCCGCTTGTTAAAGGGTGACGAGAATATGCTTGGAGAATTTGCAGCTATATCAAGAAAGAATGAGGCAAACAGTGCAAGTATTAATTATATTGCCAACAACAATGGATTTACTCTTAATGACCTTGTAAGCTATGACAGAAAGCATAATGAGCTTAATGGTGAGAATAACAGGGATGGCGAGGATTTTAATTTCAGCTGGAACTGTGGCGAGGAAGGTTCGACAAGAAAGAGAAAGATTAAAGAACTAAGAATGCGTCAGATTAAAAATGCACTGGTATTTGTTTTCTTGTCGGCAGGTACTCCGCTTATACTTGCCGGAGACGAGTTTGGCAATTCACAGAACGGTAACAATAATCCGTATTGTGTTGACAGTGAACTTTCATGGGTTAACTGGAAGGAAACTAAAGAGGGAAAAGAAATTCTTGAATGGACAAAGGCTCTTATACAATTCAGACAGAATAATAAGATACTTCATATGCCGCAGTCGCTTACTTTAAGTGACAGGATATCATGTGGCTACCCTGATATATCATATCATGGAACTAATGCGTGGTATGCACAGATGAATACATATGACAGGCATTTAGGAATTATGTATTCATGCGTATATGGTGATGAAGAAGACCACCGTCTGATATATGCTGCATATAATATGCACTGGGAGAATCACAGCTTTGCACTTCCTAAGATTAATGGTACATGGAAGGTTGATATGAGTTCTAATGTATCAGGTGCTGTGATTGAAGATAATAACAGAAGTGTATGTGTTGAGCCGCGAAGCATTGCAATACTCACAGGAACATATGAAATTCCTGCTAAAAAGGAGAAATAATGGATATAAAGAAGCTTGCAGATGTCAAAGACAGATTTGCAGATTACGAGAAGATATTTAATTCAGGTGATTATGACAAAGCGGCAGATATATTATCTGCAATACTTGAAAGAATAGAAGAGTGTACGGACGAGCGTAAAGCCGGAACTATGGATGATACATTTGTGAAAAAATCGGACATGGACGGCAGACCAATATATATAAGCCTTAATCATGTTATGGAATATTATGTGTACGCATGTTATTTTGAACCAGAAACGGATGTGCTGTGTACAGAGCTGCCGGTTGGAGAGTACTACAGGACTTATGGCAGTCTGTGCCTGAAGTTATCGAAGTTTCGCAGAGCTGAGGATGCATTTAAGAAGGCTATATGCTGGAATCCTGTTGACCTTGATTCATATCTTGGGCTTGCAGAATGTTATAAGAATCTTAATATGCTATCGAGATATCTTGATGTTACAAAGCAGGCATACAGATTCTGCTGCAGCCGCGCAACGATGGCAAGATATTACAGAAATATGGGATTTTATTATGTTGCCAGGTATAATACTGAGGCGGCAAGGGTCTGCTACACCTACAGCAATATATATTATAAGACAGATAATGCTGATAATGAACTTAAGTATCTTGAGCAGGCATTAAATGACAAGACACCGGAATATTCTGTTAAACAGATGCAGGAAATACTTGATAAGAATGAGGTGGAACCAGGACCTGACTCTAAGACGATAGGAATTATATACAGAGTCGGTGAACTTATGATGAATGATAAAGATTACCGTTTGGCAAGAGACTGCTTTTCAATTGTTTATGATATAACACAGGAAGCACAGTTAAAGACATTGCTTGATGAATTAGATAAAGACCTGGAGGATAACAATGCTTAATAAATCTTATGATGGAATAATATTTGACCTTGACGGTACTATGTGGGACACAAGAAAACCAATATGCGAGGCGTGGAATATAATACTTTCTCGTCATGAAGAGATTCACAGAGCACCAATTGTAGAGACAGACCTTAACGACTGTATGGGACTTCCGATGTACGACATAGCTGCAAAGCTGTTTCCACAAGAACAGGAACCGGTAAGAAATGCACTTATGGACGAGCTGTGTACATTTGAGAATGGATATCTTGCAGAAAGAGGTGGAATTCTTTATCCACAGCTTGCAGAAACTCTTTATACACTAAGCAAGAAATATCCATTATATATTGTGAGCAATTGTCAGGATGGTTATATTGAAAGTTTTCTTACAGCACACCTTATGTCCGATTTCTTCAAAGATACTGAATGCTGGGGAAGGACATTTCTGCCAAAGAGCGAGTCTAATAAGATACTTATAGAAAGAAACAACTTAAAGAACCCTGTGTATGTTGGTGATACAGCAGGTGATGCAAAGTCTGCCAAAGATGCTGGCATAGATTTTATATATGCTGAGTATGGATTTGGAGACGTATCCAAAGACAGCTATGTTGCTAAAATAGAGAGCTTTGCAGAGCTTGCAGAGATATTGTAGGATGGGTTTTAAGCTGGAGAGTACTTTGGGGGCTTAAAGCTGTGTTAAGAAGGCATGGTGGCAGAAGTTCGTACAGGAAAGCCCATACAATGTTGGTGTAGACTGTGCAATTCTTATGAACCCTCAGACTTGGGTGGCATCAGGTCATCTT